>JAHAYX010000008.1 GCA_018384365.1 Clostridiaceae bacterium | reverse complement strand
CCGTTCATCCTCGATGACAAACGGCGTACAGAATATCTCAAGGGCATCCGCGAATGGGATATGGACAAGTCCACCTTGTTCACCCCCTGCCTCGAAGCACAGGCCCGCTTCCAAGCTCAGATCGATCTGCAGAAGCTGCAGGAATACGCCCAACGATATAAGCCCGCGGAGTATAAGGAGGATTGACAATGTATTTCCATTATTGCAGATTTGATTTTGATACCAACCGTGTAGAAGCCATCCTCTCCGACGGCAGCTGCCTCTCCATTGACTGCATCGCCGTAGAGAACGAGCTTGCCGAAACCTGGCTCGACCGCCGTGAGCTGGACTTCCTGATCTATAACGAACCAGAGTCCTATGTGGAGCTGATTCTGAATGGACGGATGGAGGAATATCTCAATACTGTTAGAGAAGGACAGAAGTTCTAAAGACATAGAAAGGAAAAGAGCGAGGGAATTCCCTCGCTCAGTCCAGTAGAGCACTATTCACTTTTTCTGCCAACCACGTCCCGGTTCTTGTGTTGGGGGCAGCCTATCACCAGGATCAATGTGAACAACGCGAGGGTTATCCACCTTTCCACCACGAGGGCCGACCTCAACATAGGTTCCAGGTCTCTGATTGTCGGTGCCAGGTTTAATCGGTTTTGCCAATAGCGTCACCTCCTTTCTGTTAAGTAGTATACCACATCTGGCAACAAAAAGCAAGCCACAGGCACAATATATTGTGTCTGTGGCTTTTGAATTGCGTATATATGGTGTTCTCCTGCTTCGGCATACATTATTCACTTGATTTCCTGCTCCAAATCATCAAACAGATCACTGTCAAAAAACTCTCTTATGCTGATTTCCAATCCGTCACAAAGTTTCTTCAACGACACAACGCCCGGATTCTTGCTTTTCTCATTCAGCATACTGTAAATCGTTGACGGAGACACTCCGGATACAGTTGCCAGGGCATTAACGGCCATATGCCGTTCTTCACACAGCTCAAGAATGCGCTTTGCTACAGCTTCTTTTGTATTCAATTCGCATCCCCTCCCTGCGATATATCGTGATTTAAGTTTACCCAAATCTGCGATAAATCGTGTGGGACATATCGCAAATTTTCACCGAGCGCGCTATAATTACGATATATCCCACAAAGGAGATGCGTGTATGCCAGCATGTACATTCTTCGGACATCGTGATTGTCCGAGTTCAATTAAGCCCAAGCTGCGCGAGGTGCTGATCGATCTGATCGAGAACCACGGAGTCGATATGTTTTACGTCGGTCAGCAAGGAGTATACGATGGGATTGTGCGCTTGGTTCTAAAGGAACTGGTATCGGTGTACCCTCAAATCAATTACGCCGTCGTTTTGGAGCGTATGCCCCCAAAGCGTGATGAGTTTGATACACGCGATTACACCGACACTATGCTCCCAGAAGGTATCGAGACGGTTCATCCCCGTTTTGCTATCTCATGGCGAAACAAGTGGATGATCAAGCAGTCCGACTATGTCGTGACCTACATCACTCACTCGTGGGGAGGCGCAGCACAGTTTGCTGAACTGGCAGAAAAACAGAAGAAAACAATAGTCAAGCTAGCGGGAAACGGTGTCGGGGCTACGGTGCAACTTCTTTCCGATCTTGACAAAGCTGTTTCCATCTTGATAAAGCTGCCACATCTTTTCCTTTTCCTGCTGTGTGACGCGCGTTCCTTTTGCAGCCATTATTTCGCCACCTGATTCTCCAAAGCAGGATTCCACTCTTTTGCCTGTTCAGTGGTCAAAATGGGGCGTGTGAAAGCGTCTTTAACTGCATCTTCAATAAACTTGCGCGGAGTAACAAGCTTGTCCTCAGAAACTTTTGCTTTTTTCAAAATTTCATTTTGCTTTTCCAAAGTTTTTTCAAAGGTATTAGGAACAATAAAAATCCCTTTATCCGTGTCGATTGTAATTCTCATTTCAAGTTCTCCTTTGCAAATAAAAAATGCACGAACACAGCAAATACGCTAATTCGTACAAACAATTATATGTATATATATATATTCTGTCAAGATATTTCCAAAATTTGTTTAATTTTCTTTGTTTCGCAGAAAAAATGCAAAATATCAGAAAAACATTGCGGTTCTTTATGTATCACGCTAATTTTTACTTGATTTTGCAATATTCCTTTCATTTACGCCATAATTTTCTTGATTTTATGGAAAAATCGCAAAAATGCGCTGATGGTGACAGTAATAGCGAAAAATCCGCTTTTTTGAATATGCCCGTCTATTCTGAGTAAGGATTCCAAAAGGCTTGAATTAAAACGGTAACGGTGAATTTTTACAGCATTTGGTGGCGGGATTGTCCACGCACAACCGCCACCAAAGAGAAAAACCGTTAATTTCCCGAAATACACCCCGCCGCCCCCTTTTTCACAGGGTTTTCATAAAGCCCCCTTTCTTTGATTCAAATAAAAAATTTTGATATAATATACTTAGAAAGTTAAGAAAACCATACTTTCAGATATAAAATTAAAAGAAAGGAGGCCAGAAGATGAGGAATATTCAAAAGGATTATATGTTTGACTATTTCATTCAAGGCATGGATGAAAAAATGCAGACCACATTGAACATGATGTATCTGAATAGCTGCATGATTGATGAAGAAAACCACCGCCGGGAAATGGAGCAGATGAAAGAGGAAATTGTGCAGGAGGTTCTTTCCCGTATTTCCGCCACGGTGGATGTAACAGAAATCTTTGACGCTATCGACGGGCTGAATGAAAAGATAGAAAGCCTCGGTAAATAATACATAATCGGCGGGAGGGGCTTTCCCTCCCTGCCGTTCCAATAGAAAAGGAGAAAATGGAGAATGCCGAACACAGTTCCAAACCAACGGCTTGTGGCGATTCACAGAGAACGCGCCTCGTCTGACTTCCTCGGGATAAAGAACAGTCATTGGCAAGCTGCGGCGCGCGACCTCGGGGCGCACGCGCTGATGCTTTATCTATACTTTGCATCCAACGCCAACGGCTTTATGCTTGCGCTCTCGCCCGCTGCCATTCGGCAAGCGGTGGGTATGCCGTCCTCTACATACCGCGACCAATTTGTGCGGCTGGTGGATAAGGGCTATCTTGTCCAACGCGGGGACAGCAATACTTATGATTTCTATGAAACGCCACAGCGCGCCACGCATACAGAGAAAGACGAAACGGACGGCGGCTATGACTTTACGGCAGACGCTTTTGGAACGCCGCAAACCGTAAACAATGACACGCCAGAGGATAGAGAAATAAATATAAATAACACAAATAGTATAAATAAATGCGGCGGGGAGAAACAAGTTTCTCCCGCGCCGTCAGGAAAGAAATTTGAGTTTTAAGGGGATAGTGTATGACAACAGAGGAAATGCTGGACAGCTTGTGGGCTGTATTTGCACAGATAAGGGCAGACCAAAAGAAAGAGGAATACGACGATATTCTTGTGATGGTGTCGGAAATTGCCTACTATCTGCAAAACGAATTGGGGTGCGGTTTTCCTGCTTATGGAATACCACAGAGCGGGGAATTTGATTTTTGATATAAGGGGAGCGGGAAGCCTTTGTGCCTCCCGCTCTTTTCCTTTGCCGTATAAATACCGCCGCCACCCGCGCGCCCCGTGTAAAGCCGTCAGCGCCGTTTGTCGCTCATTTTGATTTTTGCGCTGCCCGCTTTCATTTGCGCCAGCGGGGAAAAGTTATCATAGTTCTTTGTCAAGTCCGCATCGTAAATCGCGCAATAGTGTTTCGTCATGGCAAGGGTGGAATGTCCCAACAGTTTTTGGAGGGTGAACGCATCCCCGCCACAGTCAATCAGATACTTTCGCGCGAATGTGTGGCGGAACAGGTGGATAGAGGTTTTTTGAACGCCGCGCCGCGCGTTATACCTTGCGATAGATTGCCGTAGGCCGTTCTCCGTAAGCTGTGAGCCTGTTTCCGTGCAAAAGAGGTAATCGGTGCTTTCCCCGTTTCTATACCGCTGATACTCCCGCAGAATGGCGATCATGGGGCTGCAAAGAGGAATGACTTGGGTTTTCCTGTTCTTTGTGTGGCGGTAGAACACCACGCCGCCGTCCAAATCCACATCCCGAATCTGAATCGCCCGAACCGTGGCGGCACGACAGCCGCAGTTGAGCAGAAAGTTGATAATCACCCAATCCCGATATTCCGCAAAGGTAGTCTTGCGAATGTCGGGCTTTTTTAGCAGCACCGAAAGTTCCGCATCCGAATAGGTTTCTTTCACAGTTTCCTCGGCCTTGTAGAGCGGGATATTCAGGCGGGTAATCCCTTGCTCGTTGCACCAAGAGAAAAAGGATTTGAGGGTGCGCGTGTAGCTGTTGATGCTGTTGGAGGAAAGCCCCGCCTCCCGCATGGAAACTATCATGGAATCCAAGTCCGCCTTTTGGAGCATGGCAATGTCCGTCTTTACATCCAAGTGCCGCGCCACGGCTCGAAACTGCTGTTCGTAGCTTTGCAAAGTCTTGTCCGCAAGTCCCTTTGCTTTGCGGGAAGTGAGGAAATCGGCAAAGGTTTCCTCCATGGTGGCGGCGCAATTCAACTTAATTTTCTTCATAATACCTGACCTCTTGATTTTCAAAATTTCCATCAAAAATCAAGCGCACAGGTGCAAAAAGCGAATACTACGAATTTCCCACTTTTGGATAAGAAAAAACCTTGAAATCTTTCGATTTCAAGGTTTTTCCCTTCACCCAGTGAACTTTTGGTGGAGATAAGCGGGATCGAACCGCTGACCTCTTGAATGCCATTCAAGCGCTCTCCCAGCTGAGCTATACCCCCAGATGCGATTGCATTTCCAATCAACGAGTGAAATTATAGCATACGCGGCACTGCTTGTCAATACCTTTTTTCAAATCTCTGAAAAAACTGTTCTGTGTTTTCCAGACGCACCTCCGAAAACATCGCCATAGCAAAAAAACACCGCAGATGCCGACCGGCGCCCGCGGTGTTTTTCCACTTTTCTTCTCAGACGGGAAAATGGCTTTCTGCGATATGGGCAACATATTCGCACATTTCCTGCTTAGAGCCAATCTTCGCCGCACCGGCAATGATCGATTGCTTTTCCGCATCCGAAAGTGCGTCGAACTGCTTCATTGCCTCTTCGTTCTGTGCAAGAAGCATTCCAAACCCAAGCGGGACTCCATCCCCATTGGTATAGTTCTTCACAGCGATTCACCCCGGCAGTATCGTTACCGGAAACATGCTGTTTTATTCAGCCTCCTGCACCAGTTTTTCAATTTCACTCCGGTCGGGCATAGCAGGAATGGCGCCCCGCCGCGATGCACAAATTGCGCCCGCTGCATTTGCAAACCGTGCAATCCGTGATGCATCCGACGCATTCAGCGCCCCCAGACCACCCAGCTGATGGATTTCGGCCAGCGCTGCGCCGAAAAAGGCGTCGCCTGCGCCGGTTGTATCCACGCAGTTTACCGGATAGCCCGGTGCCAGCCCTTCCACACCTGCAAGACGGTAAAAACAGCCTTCCGCCCCCAGGGTGATAAAGACTGCCCGCGGTCCATATGCTGCCAGGCGTTCCGCCGCTGCGGACCAGTCCCGCTCCCCTGTCAGTAAAAGTGCCTCCTCGTCAGAAACCTTGAGGATATCTGCAAAGGATAGTCCGGCACGCATCGTTTCAATACCCGCTTCGCGATCCTGCCAGAGGGAAGGCCGCCAGTTTGGATCATAGGCAATGGTCTTTCCAAGTTTCCGCGCCATGTGCACTGCCTGAAGCGTGGCTGTTTTGGAGGGTTCCGTTGTCTGCGAAAGGGAGCCAAAGGCCAGCATATCACACTCTTTAATCAAAGAGGTGTCCACATCCTCCCAGCGCAGTCTGGTATCGGCGCCGGGACGGCGGTAAAAGGCAAAATCCCGGTCTCCGTCCGGTGCAATGGAGACAAACGCAAGCGTTGTTTCCGCCTCTGCCGTGTTTTTCAAACCGCGGTCGTCAATTCCCGCATTCTGCAATACGCCGCGCAGGTAGCGGCCAAATAAATCCTCCCCCACCATACCGATCATAGCGGCTTTTCCGCCCAATTTTGTAAAGGCTGCCAGTACATTGGCCGGAGCGCCGCCCGGGTTTTGCTCGAACATGGGGTTGCCGCTGCTTTCAGCCGGCGTAAAATCAATCAAAAGCTCCCCGATTGCAACAAGCTGTGCATACGATTTCATGGAAGTACCTCCCACAGAATTCAGAAATGTCCGGGTTTTTCGGGAAAGAAGCAAACGTCTACCAGGAAAGCATACCACATTCGCGCTGTTTTTGAAAGCACCGGAACAAACAAAGTCCACAAAAGAGCAGGTATCATTCCCGGCGAATGTTATAAAAACAGATAATTCTGAAAGATCACTCAGATTTTTATGCACTTCATCTTGACATCACGCTTACACCACGCTATAATAAAGTCCAGAATCCAGTAAAGAAATTTCGGGAAGGAGAAAGCTACATGAAAAAAACTGCTGCGACCATGATGGAAATGTGCATGTGCCGTTTTGTTTCTCTCCATGTGCTTTCTGTCGTGAAATGAATTTGTAGATTGTGCCTCACATTGTCAGAGGCCCTTTTTCACATACAAATCAGCAGGAAGCATTTACCGCTTCCTGCTTTTTGATTTTTGAGAAAGGAGTTTGCCTATGCGTGAATTGTTGATATCGCTCCTGCGAAACAATTTCAGAAATGGCCGAATGTGTCCCGAGGACACATCTGAATAAACAAACACAAACCATCCGCACTATTCACCATATCTGAAAAATCAATGAAGGAGAAAACACTTATGAAAAAGAAAATTTTGTCTCTGATCCTTGCAGTCATCCTGATCCTCGGCATCCTGGCACTCACCGGCTGCTCCAAATCCGCGAAGCAGATTCAGATTGCCGTCCCGAACGACACAACGAACGAAGCGCGTGCGCTGCTCCTCCTGGAAGCCAACGGCATCATCAAGCTGAAGGCCGGCGCAGGCATTACCGCCACCAAGGTTGATATCGAAGAAAACCCCTACAACGTGGAAATTGTGGAAACCGAAGCCGCTCAGATCCCGAACGTTCTGCAGGATGTGGACTATGCGGTGATCAACTCGAACTATGCAATCAACGCGGGCCTGAACCCGGTTGAGGACTCCCTCGTGATCGAAGGCTCCGCATCTGCTTATGCCAACATTCTCGCCGTGAAGGAAGGCAATGAGGGCACGGATAAGACAAAGGCTCTCGTCGCCGCTTTGGAAAGCCAGCAGGTTGCCGATTTTATCACGGAGAAGTACAGCGGTTCCGTGGTGAGCGTTGTGGAGAATCCCGGCAATGGTTATGACGATTCCGTTGACTATGACGCACTTGCCGGCCAGACGATTACTGTCGCCGCATCCCCCACGCCGCACGCCGAGATCCTGGAAATCGCAAAGGAGATCCTGGCAGCCCGTGATGTAACGCTTGACATTCAGATTTACAACGACTATGTCGTGCCGAACAACATTGTGGACGACGGCACCGTGGATGCAAACTACTTCCAGCATGTCCCCTATCTGGATGACTTCAACGCCGAGAACGGCACGCACATTGTCTCCGTATCTGCTGTCCACGTGGAGCCGATGGGACTCTATGGCGGCAAGCAGACCACGCTGGACGCTGTCAGCGGAAAATAATCAGGAAGTAAGGGAGACGAAACGCTCATGATTGAACTCGTACATCTGTCAAAGACCTTTCAGGTCAGCGATGGCACCGTGGAGGCCCTGCGTGATATCACGCTGCATATCGAACGGGGCGATATCTACGGCATTATCGGTATGAGCGGCGCTGGAAAAAGCACTCTGGTGCGATGCATCAATATGCTGGAGCGCCCGACATCCGGTCAGGTCATCGTTGACGGAAAAGAAATGAACGCCATGAGCGCTTCGCAGCTTCGTGAAGCCCGGCGCAGCATCACCATGATCTTTCAGGGGTTCAATCTCCTGATGCAGCGCAACTGCCTGCAGAATATCTGTTTCCCCATGGAGCTGGCCGGCTTCAAAAAAGCCGATGCCAAACGGCGCGCGATGGAGCTTTTGGAGCTTGTCGGACTGCCGGACAAGGCAAAATCCTATCCTGCACAGCTTTCCGGCGGGCAGCAGCAGCGCGTTGCAATCGCCAGAGCGCTTGCCATCAATCCGAAGGTGCTTCTCTGCGATGAAGCCACCAGCGCCCTTGATCCCAATACCACGCATTCCATTCTGGAACTGATCAAGGAGATCAACCAGAAGCTTGGCATCACCGTCGTGGTCATCACACACCAGATGAGCGTGGTGGAAGATATCTGCAACCATGTAGCGATTCTCGACGGCGGCCGTGTGGTGGAAGAAGGGCTTGTTTCCGATGTATTTTCCAGTCCGCAATCCGCAGCCGCGAAAAAGCTGGTGTTCCCCAGCGGCGTGGATGAGACACTGCTCAGCCAGACGGACGGACGCCGGATTCGTCTGGTATTCAATGGCGCACAGGTGACGGGCGCGCCAATCATTGCAAAAATGGCGGTCGATATCGGTGTACTGGCCAATATCATTGCCGCCTCCACCCGTACTATCGACGCACAGGCCTATGGCAATATGCTTCTTGATATTCCGAAAGACAGCGAGCAGTTTGACCGCGCTTTGGAGTATTTAAGCGCGATTCCGAACGTCATCGCTGAGGAGGTGAAGGACTGATGTTTACCGGACTTTTTTCTTCCGAATCCCTGCAGGAGGCGATCGGTGTCCTTCAGACGGAGATTCCCTTTGCCATCTGGGAAACATTTTATGTCACGGTACTCTCCACAGCCCTGGCCATCGTTATCGGACTTCCGCTCGGCGTTTTGCTGGTTGTCGGTGAAAAAGGCGGTGTATGCCCCATTCCGGCCTGGCTTTTAAAGGCGCTGAATGTCGTCATCAACCTGCTGCGCTCCATCCCCTTCCTGATCCTGATGATTATGGTTTTCCCGCTCTGCCGTCTGCTCATCGGCACAACGGTCGGCACGAATGCCACCATTGTCCCCCTTGTTGTTGCGGCCTTCCCGTTTATTGCCCGCCTTGCCGAAGGCAGTATGCGTGAAGTGAACCCCAACGTAATCGAAGCGGCACAGAGCATGGGCGCAACGCCCTTTCAGATCATCTGGAAGGTGATGATTCCGGAGAGTATTCCGTCGCTCATTTCAAACGCCACCGTTGCCATCACCACCATCCTCGGTTATTCCGCGATGAGCGGCATCATCGGCGGCGGCGGCCTTGGCAAAATCGCCATCAACTATGGCTACTACCGCTATAAATACCTTGTCATGGTCGTTGCGGTAATCTTGCTGATCCTGTTGGTACAAATATTCCAGTCTGTCGGCACGCATCTGGCAATCAAGAGCGATAAACGGCTGAAAAAATAATTTTGCTTACAAAAAGAGCAGTCCTTTCAAAGAGGACTGCTCTTTTCTTTCTTTTCTTCGTTTCAGTCGCGGAAAATACGCACCAGGAAGTCGCGCAGCTCGATGCGGAGCGTGGACCAGTCATGCGGATAACCGGGGATCGTGTGGCTTTCCACATTCGGATACTGATCCATGCCGGTTTCGGCCAGCATTTCGTTATCCTGCTCAAACCATTTCAGATAATAGTCGTTCGTACCAATGGAACGGTAGTAAAGCCGGCATTCCTTCAGGAAATTCTCGCGATCCAGCATAAACCGGAGATGTTCATTCTCCTCCATGGGGCTCATGGAGAACCCCTTCCCTACGCGGCGCATGAAACCGCTGAGTACGCCGATGTAGGCAAACTTGTCGAGATTTGTCAGGCCCATCACGCTGGCCTGCATGGAACCCATGGAGAACCCTGCGACTGCGCGGTGCCATTTGTCCCGATACACGCGGTAATGGCTTTCGATGAAGGGGATGCAATTGTCGATCACCGTGCTGAAAAAAGCACTGCCATAGTTATGCGGACCTTCGTTTCCGGTGCGCACCATACCGTCGTTCATCACAATGACGCAGGGCACTGCTTTTCCGTCCGCAATCAGATTATCCATAATGTGCGAGGCACGGCCGCAATAAACCCAGGAAGTTTCGTTTTCTCCCGAGCCGTGCTGGAGGTACAGTACCGGATATACGCCACCCTCATGATACATCGGCGGTGTGTAGACCAGGCATCGATGCCAGGTATTCAGCGCATCGGACCAATAGAAGTGAGTGTTTACGGATCCATGCGGCACATCGCGCATGAGGATGAAATCCTCGTTCGGATCCGGAATTTCCACATAGTTCACCGTCATGCCGTGGCTGTAATACTGCGGGCAGAATTGGCTGATCACGCTGGCTCCATCGATGTCAAAGGTAAACGCCTTCGGACCGCAGAAAGACGCGTCATAGGGCAGTACAGCACGCCAGACGCCATCTTCGCCCTTCGTCATGGCAAGCGGCTCGTTTGCGCGGATGCCGAAAATCACGCTCACCTGCAATGCGTTCGGCGCATATAGGGAAAACTCCGCGTCTCCGTTTTCGCGCACGTGTACGCCGGTGTTGATCTGACGTGTTTCCTTTGTTTCCGGATCGCGGATGGTCTGCGGACCCTGCGGCGCAAAAGCGCTGAAGCGGTCGTCAAAAACGCGGTTGTCCATAAAATCAAAATTCGGCATAAAGCTCTCCTCCTTCTCTTTCTTCTCCGATTCTACCGTGAAAGGCGGAAGCCTGTCAATGCGTCCGTGGAAATCTGAACATATATTCAAACGAATCCCAGCGGCACTTTACCATGAAAAATGCCCCGGCAAGGCCAAAAGGCCGCCGGGACATTGCAGTTTGATCCGTCAGGACGCGGGAGGTTATTCTTCCTGCGCTGGTTCTGCCTGATAATCCGGATCCACCGTTACGGTAATCTCCAGTACACGGTGATGATCCGTTTTGGTAACCTCAACAGTGAGGTTCTGATAGGTAAAAGTGTCCCCCTCGTCCGGAATACGTCCCAGTTCTTCCATCACCCAGCCGCTGACCGTGACGGAATCGGCCTCACAGTCCAGACTGAAGAAGGCAAAGAGCTTATCCAGATCGGCGCTGCAAAGAACACGGTATTTGTTGTCGTCGAGCTTCACAAACTCCTCGACAACCTCGTCATGCTCATCCCAGATTTCACCGACCAGTTCCTCCAGGATGTCCTCCATGGTGATAATACCGACCATGCCGCCGAATTCATCCGCTACAATGGCAAAATGCGCCTTGGTCTTTTGCAGGAACTTCAAAAGAGCGCCGATTTTCATGCTCTCTGAGATATAAACAGGTTCAGTCATGATATCCGTCACATGAAAGCCAGCATCCCGGGGGCAGGCGTAAAAATCCTTCAGGTTTACAATGCCCAGCACGTTGTCAATGGAATCCTCATAGACGGGCAGACGGGTCAGGCCGCTTTCGCGGAATACGGTTTCGAGTTCCTCTGCGCTTACTGTATTCTCTACGGCAACAACATTCACGCGCGGCGTGAGGATGTCGACGGCTTCCTGGTCATTGAACTCTATGGCGCTGCGAATCAGTTCGCTTTCCTCACTGTCGATGCCGCCTTCCTGCTCCGCTTCCGCCACGATGGTAAGCAGTTCCTCGTCCGTCACGCGGCGGTCGTCCTTCACCTTGACCACGCGGGACATGAATTTACGCCAGAGCGAGAATATGTAATTGATCGGGGTCAGAATAGCCAGAAACACCTGGAGAATCGGCGCCGAAAACATGGCAAACCGTTCCGGGGTCTCTTTCGCAAGGCTCTTCGGCGTGATTTCACCGAAAATCAGGACAACAATCGTCACAACAACAGTCGCGATTGTCGGACCGGAGGCATTGCCCAGGTATTGAATGAAAAACACCGTTGCCATGGATGACAAGGCAATATTGACAATATTATTGCCAACCAAAATTGTGGACAGGAGCTTATCATAATTTTCGGAAAGCTTATGCACCAAAGCCGCTTTCCTGTTGCCATGCTCCATCAGTATCTTAATACGCGATCGGCTGAGCGACGAAAATGCAGTCTCCGTCGCCGAAAAATATGCAGACATGACCACGAGCGCAATCATGATCAATACGCTAATAGTATCTCCTCGCATGAACAGTTTCCTTTCTTCAAGAATCTCAGGTTTTGAAACGGCTGCCGTCAGCAGCGAAAACAGGGAGGCGAAACCCGCCGTACATATCTGCACAGTTCCGCGATCAGCCCCATACACGCAGGAATACCCGGGATCCTGTCAGGCAATGCTGTTCGTCTGCGTATCTTTTCCCGCCTTCGTCGCGGTACGCTGTCCATCCAACCAACTCCTTATCCTGATGCGGGAGTATTCTGTCCCGAAGACCGACAAAAAGGCATAGCCTGCATTTTGAAATCATGCAGGTTATGCCGTCTTTATCTTATTCTGGTATACCGACCGCATGATCGGGTACCGCTGTCTTCCATTTCAGAACAAAACCTTTCCCAAAAACATTGACGTTATCTTATCATGCCAAAAATGGATTGTCAAATGTGAAAAACCGGTGTTTTGTACGGTTTTTCCCCGAATTCAGCGTTTTGCGTAGTTTACAAAGCAAAGATTCATATCTACGCCGCCTTTTATGCCCGGAACAGTCCCGCCCGAGGTATATTGCCACATCTGAAAGTCATAGTAAAACGACGGCGTGTCTGCATACTGCGCAAGCCAGAAGTCGTAATCTGTGAGCTGGGAAAGATCGTACTTGAGATAACCGGCAAAGAGGTTGAAATAAATCATTGGTATGTAACCGGCCGCTTTGATTTCCGCACAGAACACATTGGCGGAATCGCACAGCGTCTGACCGGACAGGCCGTTGGTGCGCGCATAGTCGCTTGATACCGGTTCCCAGTCAAACACCACGGGGAACGTGATGTCATAGGGGGCAATGCAGTCCAGCACAAAGCGGGCCTCCTCCACAGCCTCCTCCTCTGTCACGGCCTGGGAGAAGAAATAGACGCCGACATGCAGCCCCGCGGCCAATGCGCCCTCGATATTTTGCCGGAAATAGGGATCTTCGTTGATCTTTCCCTCCGTATAGCCGCGATAGCCCACGCGCAGCATCACGTAGTCTATCCCCTGCTGTGCCACCAGCTCCCAGTCGATATCCTTCTGCCAGGCGGACACATCAATTCCGGTGAGAACCTCGTAATCGCCGGAGGCATAATAGATTCTGCCATCCTCCGCCTTGAAAAACAGCTCCTCATCGTAGGGATTTCGCGGCACGTCCTGCAGAATCTCAATCTGATAGGATTCATAGGTGATGTAGTCCCCTGTTACCTCCGCGTCTTCCTCCTGCGAGCCAAAGCGGATCGGATCAATACCGCTGAAATTCACGATTTCCCCGCGGACGGTTACATTGTCCAGCGTCAACGGCACTTCGGCACTATAACTGATATACAGATTTCCCTCAATCGTCATATCGCGCAGAACAACCGGTCTTTCCGAATTAACAATCACGCTGCCGCTCATATATTCCGTATACACGCCGCCTTCCGAAAAGACACCGCTGATCAGATTATCGAAAATAGTTACTGCTTCCGCGCGGGTAAGGTTTGATTTCGGGGAAAATCTGCCGTCGTTACCCTGGATATAACCGGCTGCCGTCATGGCTCCGACCGCCTCCAGCGCCCAGGAGGATATTTCATCGGCATCCGCATAGGAAAGCGCCCTTTCCGCACCATTTTCCGTGTCCAGTGC
>JAHAYX010000007.1 GCA_018384365.1 Clostridiaceae bacterium | reverse complement strand
ACCAGAATTTCGCTCGGACCGGCAATCATATCGATATCCACCATGCCGTACACCATACGCTTTGCAACCGATACATAGATATTGCCGGGGCCCACGATTTTGTCCACCTTCGGCACGGATTGCGTGCCGTAGGCCAGCGCTGCCACAGCCTGCGCACCGCCCATTTTATAAATATCCGTCACACCGGCGATGCGGGCCGCAGCCAACACTGCCGGATTGATTTTTCCGTCGCGTCCCGGCGGGGTGACGAGCACAATGCGCGATACACCCGCAATTTTGGCCGGAATCGCATTCATCAGCACACTGGAGGGATAGCTTGCTGTGCCGCCCGGCACATACAGGCCCACTCGCTCGATCGGCAGCACACGCTGACCGAGCACCGTACCGTCCGCGCCGGTAATCACGAAATTATTATGCACCTGACGGCTGTGGAAGGTGCGGATATTCTCCGCCGCCCGCTCAAGGCTTTCCAGGAAAAAGGGCTCGCAGGAGGCATAGGCCTCCTCGATTTCCGCCTCGGTCACGGCGAGCGCAGAGAGCTGCGCGCCGTCAAAGCGCGCAGTGTACTCCAGCACCGCCGCATCGCCGCGCGTGCGCACATCCGCAAGAATTGCCGCGACGGCCTCTTCCACCGCTTTGGTATCCGAAAGATTGCCGCGCTGGAAAATCTCCGCGCGGTCAACGCTGCTGCAGTCCAAAATTTTAATCATTCCAAAGCCTCCACTCTTGAAATCAGTGTTCCGATCTCACTCTTTTTGAATTGATAGCTGCTTTTATTGGCGATCAGCCGCGCACTGGAGGGCGCGATCCGGGTATAAACACGCATATTATTCTCCCGCAGTGTTTTCCCTGTCTCCACAATATCCACAATTACATCCGAAAGGCCCAGTATCGGCGCCAGCTCAATGCTGCCGTTTAATTTGATAATTTCAATGTCGCGGTTGATGGACGCATAATAGCTCTGCGCCACGTGCGGGTATTTCGTTGCGACGCGCAGCGGCAGACGCGTATCCTCGATCCAGTCGTTTTTTGCGGCAACAGCCAGCGCGCATTTCCCGAATCCCAGGTCATACAGTTCATATACATCCGGTTCGGTTTCCAGCAGCACATCCTTGCCGACCACGCCGATGTCCGCCGCGCCATGCTCGACATACACCGCCACGTCAGACGGTTTCACCAGAACATAGCTCACGCCCTTTTCCTCGTTGGTAAAGACCAGTTTTCGGGTATTTTCGGTCAGTTCCGGGCAGGAATAGCCGATTTTGTCAAACAATTCATAAACAGAGTCGCCCAGGCGGCCCTTCGGCAGCGCAACATTAATCACCGGAACTCACCTCCAGTCTTCCGTCCGGCTCCAGCCGGTATATCCGGCGCGCGCGGATATTCTTCGGCAGTGTTTTTTCCGCACGCACACCCTTTCCATCCTCCAGAAGGAACGCAACGGCGCGCATCACCGTTTCGGGTGAAGCCTCGCCATACAGCACCAGGCAGTCCGTGTCATACTGTTCCGGGCTTGTAAAGGCACGTGTCAGCTCGCCGAGGTACAGCGCAAAACCCAGCGCCGACTGCGGCTTTCGGAAGCGGCGCATCAGATTGTCATACCGTCCGCCTGCCAGCACCGCGCGCGGCAGATTCTCGATATATCCGCGGAACACGATGCCGTTATAGTAATCCATGTTGTTGACAACCGTAAAATCCAGCCGGAGCTGCGCCGCGCAGCCCGCCGCATCCAAAACGGTGTAAACCTGTTCAATCTCATCGAGCGCCGCCGTCATTTCCGCATCCAGCGGCATGGCACGGAACACCGCGACAGCCTGCGGGACCGTATCGGACACGCTGGCCGTCCGGCGCAGCAGTGCACAGTTCTCCTCCGACACGCCGGCAGCCTCCGCCAGCGCCATCAATTCCTGCAAATTTTTATGCGTCAGCGCTTCCAGCGCCGCCGCACGCGCCGCTTCATCAAAGCCGCAGGCAGAAAGTACCGCTGCGACAAAGCCCATATGGCTCACATCCAGAATATAACGCGGACTGATTGCCTCCAGCGTTTTCACCGCCAGCAGCACGGTTTCCGTTTCCGTGTAAATATCCTCGCCGCCGATGGACTCGATGCCGATCTGGCTGATTTCGCCATATTCGCGGCTGCCCGGCGCCATGCGGAACACATTTTCAATATAATAAAGCTTCCTCGAATCGTCATCCGGCTGTGTACCCTTGACAATACTCATGGTTACGTCCGGTTTCAGCGCCATCAGGCGACCCGCAGTATCCGTAAACGTGATAACCGTTTCACTCTTTAAAAAGTCCTTGTGTTCATAATACATATCATAGGGTTCAAACTTCCCCATGCGGTATTGCCGGAATCCATATTGTTCATAAAGCGCGCGAAGGGTCAATTTGATCTTATCCTCCCACGCAAGACGTTCTAATTCTACTGGCACAGTGCCACCTCCCATGCTGACAGTATAGCACGTTTTAACACTTTAATCCATTAGCATATTATCTAATAAAAGATTTCCTGTTCCGGTCCATATAGATAAGAGTACCATATCCTGCACGCCGCCGCAAGTATTGCAGATGCGATTACAACAAAAATGGAGTAATTCTTCGTAAAACGGGGATGCAAGCTGTCGGTTTATATGGTAGAATAATCGAGAGGTCATTCTCATCATACTTCAGTTATATCCCTTGGAATCGTGGCGGCAACAAGCTCCTGCCAAAAAATAAACTGAGAGAGAGTAGATAATTTGAATAACGGACGAATCAGTCAGTTACTATTCAGAAATGGGCCTGGAAGTCTGTTCATACTAGTCTCATCCATTTTGGCCTTTCTCGTCAATATCCTGATAGGCGGCAACAGGTTTGGGATTTTCCTTATCGGAGGCGGTCGCCTGCTTGACTATGGCTGTGTAAGCCATGATGTTCTTTTTACCAGACATCAATTTTGGCGTTTGTTCACGTGCGGTTATTTGCACCGAGGCATTTTTCATTTGATTTTTAACATTCTGGCGCTCATGTGCGTTGGAAACATAGTTGAAAAGGCGCTCGGAACCATCAAATATCTGGTAGTGTATCATCTGGGCATGGCAGTTTCCGCCGCGGTGTTGTGCCTGCTCTTCCGGCAAACCGTTATGGTTGGCGCATCGGTGGGGATTTTTGTGATCGCCGGCATTTTTTTCACACGTATACTGATCGGCGAAAGACAGCTCTGGCAGCAGCTTTCCAAAAGAAAGCGCGCCTATCTGACTTACTATGTCATATTGGGCAGCCTGCTTGCACTGGCGACAATGGCTGTACATCTCATCAGCTTTGTCCTTGGCGTACTGTATACAATTACAGAGGCAGGTTTGTGCCACGCTATACAAAAGAAAACGGTACGAAACAAATAAACAGGAGGATCATTATGGCAAACGACGTTCTCAACGGGATGGGGTTTCATCACATTGCTTTGAAAGCCCGCGACTTTGAAAAATCCCTGCAATTCTATCAGGCGCTGGGCATGAAGTGCATCGCACGCTGGAGCAATGCGGCAGGGCCTATCGCCATGCTGGATCTCGGCGACGGCGGACGCATAGAGCTCTTTGGCGACGGCGGCGACGAGTTCTCCGCAAACGGCAAATGGCTCCATCTCGCGCTGGGCGTACCTGACGTAGCGGAAGCCTATGAAAAGGCGCTTTCCGTCGGTGCAAAACCGCAGTCTGCGCCGCGCGACCTGGAGCTGCACGCAGACCCGCAGGACATGACGATCCGCATCGCCTTTGTCACGGGGCCGGACGGCGAAGTCATCGAATTTTTCCGCCAGGTGAAATGACGCATACCGCAAAAAATCCCCCGCAGGGAGGGCTTTTCCGCCTTTCCCCGCAGGGGATTTCTGTTTTTTACTGTTTTGTTTTGGCAAGTGCGGCGCGTTCCCGCTCGCGCGGGTCCAGTGTTTTGAAGTTGAAATACACATACAGCGGAATAATCAGCTGCACCACGGCCTGCACCCAGATCAGCATCTGCACAGCAGTGAAGCGCATCCCAAACAGGGTCAGCGCCCGCTCGCCGATCCAGGCAACGGCGACCGTTCCCGTCATAACGCCCAGGAAGGTCGCAATATTGACCACAAGCAGGTGGAAGGATATGTAGTTCGTCTGGTCATCCGGCGGAAGATTCACAAAAGCGATGTTGGCATAGGTCGTGTTGATGCCGACGCCCGTGAAATGCTGGAAAATACGGATGGATGTGAACAGCCAGAGGTAATTTGACGCATTCACACAGGACATCGGGAACAGCGTCAGCGCATAGATGAACAGCGGGATAGCAAACACCCGGAACCAGCCCCAACGGGCAATCATCCGCCGCGCGATCGGCTGACACAGGATCAGCACGCAGGGATAAGCCATATTGATCAGGTAGATATACGTATATTTTACGCCGATATCGTTGAGCAGGTAATAGTTCAGAAAAGACGACGAAACGTTGCAGGCATAGGTGTGCATACATACCAGGATCATGGTCAGCAGAAAAGGTTTTGCACGGAACGGCAGCGTGAAAATATCGCGCAGATGCGGTTTTTCCGCCGTTTTGGAATACGGATATTCCTTCGGCGTCAGAAGGACGATGATCTCCGCCAGTGCCAGCGCATATGCCAGGTAACGGAACGCGATAATGATAGTATCCGCATACGGCGACGCAGACAGCGCATCGGCAATCACGCCGGATATCAGGGACGCACCAATGCCGATAAAGGAACTGATGGTGGACTGCTTTACAAAATAATCTGCACGGATCTGCTCCGGAATGAAATTCAGGTGCCAGACGGAATAGCCGCTGTTTGTCAGCGCATTGGCAAGATTTGCAAAGAAGATGATCACGACAAAGCAGAGAATGCGCGGCCCGGGCGCGTGCACCAATACCGGCACCAGCGTGATTCCCAGAATATTCAGCGTGGCAAACGTAAAGCGCCCCGCAGCCAGAATCCAGCGTCGTTTCTGGAACCGTTCCAGCAGGCTCGGCGCAAAAATGCCAAAGCAGCCCGCAATATACGGAACAAAGGTGATGATACCGATGTTCACCAGATCAATGCCATAGATCATCAGGAAACTCGTGTAAAAAATATTGGTTGTCAGCCAATTGTTCACCGCTGTGATGATGGCGCTCGTCAGCATCACGCAGCGGCCCTGTCCATATTCATCCCGCAGCGTGAACAGTCCGCTGCCCCTTCTTCTGAATCGTTTCATTTGGATTCTCCCGGTTTTGTTTTTCTCTCAGCTTATGAAAAAGCTATTGCTCAGTATAGCACAAAACAGGAAAATGTAAATTGCTTTTTTCCTCACATTTTTTCCGGCAGGCTGGAATTCTCAGGCTGAAGCCTTTCCTGCCTGCACCGCAGATCCTGTGAAATCATCAAATACTTTTCTGCCAAATACCTGCGGCCATTTAAAATGCCGCATTCTCCGATACTTTCTCACTCAGTTCATAAAGTTTCTCATTCAATTCATCAATGTGGTTTTCAAACCATACCAAAAGATGCGCGGCCATATTGGCCTGTTCGTAATAAATATGCCTGTTGGGGGCAAGGGAACCATAATACTGACCATAAAAGTCACATACAGCCAGGAAATAGAAAAAGAACCTTCCCGCATTTTCAATATCATAGGATTTTAATGGCGCATATTTGCTATAGGACAAAATATAATCAAGCAAACCCTCTATCCGTATTTCCCCCTGTTTTACCTCCGGCGCCATAAATACATACGAGCGAACAATTTCCCATATGTACGGATGTCTGCATGCACTCGTAAAGTCAATCACACCATGAATTTCTCCATCCTTCCAGATTAACTGCGAAATCATATAATCTCCATGGGTATTGCCGCTGCTGAATTTGGTGATATCAAACTGATAATCAGACATCGTTTCCGCTATTCTTATGTTGGAGTGAATATGATCGACAACCTCATAGTCCTGGTTTTCCAGTGCCTGCTTTAAGGTTCCGCTGTATGCCTTCTTCATATATTCCTGCCTTCTGTATTTGAGAAAATCTGCCCCTATTCCAATTGGAATATTGTCCAGATCCCGCATTGCATTCTGCAGCTTTGCAAGGAATGCAGCAGCTTTTGTTTGCAGTTCGACCGGCGCCTCATGATAGTTGTAGACCACACCCTCATAATATTGTTGTATGGTAAAGCGTCTTCCATTCTCATCCGTTGAAATCATCTTGCCCTGTTTGTTGGGAAGAAATCTGCAGGCAGGAATTCCGTTTTGAATCAAATGCTCACATACCAAAACCTCGACATCGATATGGTTGATGCTCGTATCGCTTGGATATTTTACAACAAATTTAGCGTTTTGTGCCGTTACGAAATATGTCAGACTGCCTGCGCCGCCCGGAGATGACTCCATTGTTTGAATCTCTATGTCATACAGTTTATATATTCGCATCCGCAATTGTTCAAATTCAATTTGTTTCAACAATTCCAAGCGCGACATATCAAGCTGACTGAGCAACTCTATAATCGGTATAGGCTTTCCGGCCAGCAGCTCGCTGACTGTAATGCCGAGTATCCGGCATAAAGGCTCCATATATGCAACTTCCGGCAATCCATACCCGCACTCCCATTTGGAGACTGTCTTTTCACTGATTCCCAATCTTGCAGCGATGTCCTTTTGTAACAGTCCTTGCTTTTTTCTGCATTCTGCTATATATTTTCCGATCTGAATTTGATTCATTGCGTTCTCCTTTCCGATTGCCGGACAAACCGCTTCTTTATAAACCCATCATATAACTGTCCAACACAAATGGGAACCCACGCTCCGCAGGGTGGTTTTCTCATCAATTCTTGATTTTTTGTTCTTACAGATGCCTGGCAGACGCATCATGCATTTTCCGGAAAAGCAGCGCCGGTTCCATTCAATCCTTCACAAATGCCATTATATCAGCATAAATTGTACGGTGCCATCTTCCATGACATCGCTGATCTGCTCGCCTCCTGCAAAAAATGTCGGAATCTGTATGAAATAACGCCCGAATAATTCAAAAAATCATTCAGGCGTTGTTGTCTTGCGTCTCTGCATCATGCAGGAGGACGCCATGTATTCAGATTTCTCCCGTCGGGCAGGTCAGCAGGCAGTCCGGTCAGAGCAGCTGCACAAACCCCTTCGCACGGATGCGCAGCACGCGGCACGCACCGCTGCCCAGGGTATGCTCCACCGCCGCGCGGAATTCGTCCAGCTTCTCATCCGGCACGAACACAAGCGCAGAACCGGCAAATCCGCCGCCATGGACACGGTATGCACCCCGACCGCCCAGCGCACGGCGGCAGAGGGCAAGCGTCAGCGCAAGCGCCTGATCCCGCGCCGCCCCGCACGGTGTGATATTTTGCAGGAAGAGCGCGGAGGAATCGCCCGAATCGCACACAAGACGTAAAAATGCCGGCAGATCCCCGGTGCGAAGCGCCGCCGCCTCCGCCGTGACGCGGCGGTTTTCGTCAAACACGTGCATGGCGCGCAGCACCGCCCGGTCACCTGCTGCGGCACGCAGTGCCGGCAGATTTTCATAAAATTGCGTCTCATCCACCTCGCGCAGCACAGTCTTCCGGAAGAACGCACAGATGTGTGCAAGATCATCCGGGATAGCCGCATATTCGGCGGTCAGATCCGCATGGCTGGCGCCGGAGTCCACCGCACACACCGTATACCCGCAGTTCGCGAAATCAAAGGGGACAGTTTCTATTTCCGGTACCTCCGGGCAGCGGAAATCAATCTGCACAACGCCGCCGACTGCCGAAGCGCACTGATCCATCAGGCCGCTGGGCTTTCCAAAATACACATTTTCCGCGTACTGCCCAATCTGCGCAAGATGAACGGGCGTAAAACGGCTTTCCGCAAAGAACCGGTTTAAAATACCTGCCGTCAGCACTTCAAATGCCGCGGAGGAGGACAGTCCGCCGCCCGAGGGGATATCCGAAGTCATGCAGGCATTGAATCCGCCGGGCACAATGCCCCGTTCTGCCATACCTGCGGCGCAACCGCGTACCAATGCGGCCGTCGTGCCGAATTCCTCCGGATGCGGCGTCAGGTCTGCAAGATCCACCACGGTATCCGGGAACCCCTCCGAAACAATGCGCACCACATTTTCCCCGTTCGGCGCCGCAACTGCCAGCACATCCGTACTGACCGACGCGGCCAACACACGTCCTCGCTGGTGATCCGTATGGTTTCCGCCCAATTCCACCCGTCCCGGTGCGCTGAATACGGAGATCTCGTGTCCGCCGAAGCGCTCCCCGTATTGCTGTACCAGCATACGCAGCCGTTTACCGGCAGATAAGCAGCCGTCTGCTCCGTAAAGCGGGGCAAGCAGCCCGTTCAGTTCTCCTTCATCCAGTTTCTGCAAGATCGTGCAAGCGTTCATCGTCCATTCTACCTCCGGCAATTATCTGCTTTACACTATAATACACCCGGCTTCGTGCTGTCAATATTTTTACATATTTTACAGTGAAATACCTCTTTCTGTTGCGCGTTCTGCCTATTTTCCGGCAAGCCATCGTGTTTTCATTGACAGGTGTCCGCGCAGGGATTATGATAAGAACAGATATCTTGGCTTCTTATCACACATTAAGGAGATGTCAGAATGAACGATGTCATGAAACGCATAGCGGAGATCGGCATTGTGCCGGTCATCCGTATCGACGATGTCACAAAAGCGCCGAAGCTGGCCGAGGCGCTGTGCGCGGGCGGCGTGCCCGTTGCCGAAGTCACATTCCGCGCGGCCGGCGCCGATCAGGCAATCCGCGCCATGCGCGAAGCGTTTCCGGAGATGCTCGTGGGCGCAGGCACCGTACTCACCCGCGCGCAGGTGGATGCCGCTGTGGATGCCGGCGCACAGTTTGTCGTGAGCCCCGGCTTCAATCCGAAAAACGTGGAATATTGTCAGAAAAAGGGCATCACCATCTTCCCCGGCTGCGTCACGCCCGGCGAGATTGAATGTGCGCTGGAATATGGCCTGGAAGTACTGAAATTCTTCCCGGCGGAAGCCTTTGGCGGCCTCAAGACCATCAAGGCACTCAGCGCACCGTTTGGCATGGTGAAATTTATGCCGACGGGCGGCATTTCTCTGGATAATCTTGCCGCTTATCTTGCAAACCCCGCCATTATCGCCTGCGGCGGCTCCTATATGGTCACAGCAAAGCTGATCAACGAAGGCCGCTGGGACGAAATTACGGAACTCTGCCGCAAATCAGTGGAAATCGTCCGGGAGGTACGCAGCAATGGCTAAACGTGTTATTACATTCGGTGAAATCATGCTCCGCCTGGCCCCTGAGGGCTACTACCGCTTTGTGCAGGCGGAAAGCTTCGGCGCCACCTATGGCGGCGGTGAAGCAAATGTTGCCGTTTCCCTTGCCAATTTCGGTCTGGATGCGGCTTTCGTAACCAAGCTGCCCCGGCATGAGATCGGACAGGCAGCCGTCAATTCTCTCCGCCGCTACGGTGTGGACACTTCGCTCATCACGCGCGGCGGCGACCGCGTCGGCATCTACTTCCTCGAAAAGGGTGCATCGCAGCGTCCCTCCAAGGTCATTTATGACCGTGCAGGGTCGTCGATTGCCACGGCCGAAGCCTCCGATTTTGACTGGGACGCCATTTTTGAGGGAGCCGACTGGTTCCACTTCACCGGCATCACGCCGGCCCTGGGCGCCGGCATTGCCGAAATCTGCCTCGATGCCTGCCGTGCCGCAAAAGCACGCGGCATTAAGATCTCCTGCGATCTCAACTACCGCAAAAAGCTCTGGACACGTGACGAAGCCCGCCGCGTAATGTCGAAGCTGTGCGAGTATGTGGATGTCTGCATCGCAAATGAAGAGGACGCCAAGGACGTTTTCGGCATTGAAGCCGAAAATACGGACATCACCGGCGGCCGCCTGAACCACGAGGGCTATAAGAGCGTTGCGCGCCAGCTGGCCGACCGCTTCCATTTTGAAACTGTGGCCATCACACTGCGCACCTCCATCTCCGCGAGCGAAAACAACTGGGCCGCCATGCTGTATACCGGCGAGAAATACTACTTCTCCCGTGAATACAACATCAAGATCGTTGACCGTGTCGGCGGCGGCGACAGCTTCGGCGCGGGCCTGATTTATTCCATCCTCTCCGGCAAGGCGCCGCAGGATGCACTGGAGTTTGCCGTTGCGGCGTCCTGCCTCAAGCACTCCATTGAAGGCGATTTCAACCAGGTGAGCGTTGCGGAAGTCGAAACACTCTCCGGCGGCGACGGTTCCGGCCGCGTGCAGCGGTAACCGCCTGCGTTTCTTCCGATTTTCCGTAATTTTATATAACATCTTTTCTGAATCTATACGAAAGAAGAAGGAGCGACATCATGGAAAAATTGCTGCAGGCATTCATTGACCGCGTTGATCGCGAGCATCTGGCGATCGAGGGGATCGCCGTGATGCAGGAAGGCCGCGTCACAGCAGAACACCGCTGGACGCCGGATCTGCCCCGCAATATTTATTCGAACACAAAAAGTTTTATGTCAACTGCAGTCGGTATCGCCATATCGGAAGGCAAGCTCTCCCTTGACGACCGGCTTGTGGATTGTTTTCCGGAAAGCGTTCCGGCAGACGCATCTCCCCTGCTCGGTGAAATCCGTTTGCGCCACCTGCTGACCATGTCCTCCGGCTTTGACCGCTCGCTCCTGATGGGAGCCGACCGCCGTGCCGGTGTCGGTGCGCCGGATTATATTGCCTATATGCTTTCGCAGCCTGTTTTGCGTCAGCCGGGCGAACGTTTTTACTATTCCACGGCGGACAGCATTGTTGCCGGTCGGATGTTTGAGCAGAAAATGGGCGTTGGTCTGGCAGAGTTCCTCTGGGAGCGCATTTTCCGCCCGCTGGATATCGGCTTCCCGCTGTGGGAATTCTGTCCGCGGGGACACGCGATCGGCGGCGGCGGAATGTCGCTCGCGCTGAAAGACATGATCAAGCTCGGATGGCTGTATCTGGACAACGGTCGCTGGAACGGCGCGCAGCTTGTGGATCCCGCGTGGATAAAAGCTGCAACCTCGAAGCAGATCGACACGCCGCCGGATGACAATGTCTGGCATTGTGGCTATGGCTATCAGTTCTGGATGTCTCCCTATCCGGACGCCTATCGTGCGGACGGTGCATACGGACAGATTACCACCGTCCTGCCGAAATGCGGCATGGTTGTGGCGGTCCAGTGTCCGGAAACCGGCAATTTCTCAAAGGTACAGGCGGCGCTGCACGAGGAATTCCTCTCCCAGCTCTAAGAAAAGTCTGTCCCGCCTTTTTATTCCCCGATAAAACGCCAAAAACGGCCGCAGAGCAAAATGCTCTGCGGCCGTTTTTTTCATGCGTTTCATGTTCCCTATGCAATGCATTTCCAGGGGGCGGTGAGCCATTCCATGGCTTTGCGCCAACGGTTTGGAATTCCGGTGAAATGTCCGCCGCGGTTCCATTCCAACCGGACGTTTTCACTGCGCAGCGCGCCGCTCAGACGTTCGTATGTCTGCCGGGTATTCTCCCCCACTGCAGCCATGCGCGGATTGCCGGCCCGTTCCTCGGAGCGTCCCAGCGAGAGATATATGCGCGCATCCCGCGGCAGCGTATGTGCGGCAAGGTAGTCCGTCCATCCGTCATACCAAAGCGATCCGGAAAGCGACGCCGCAGCGCCGAAAAGATCCGTTTCACACAACGTCCAAAGCGCGAAAAGACCGCCCAGCGAATAACCCGCTATGGCGCGGTGTGCCGCGTCACGGAAAACCGGATAGTGCAGCTGTGCATACGGCAGAAGCACGTCCCGCAGAAAAGCAAGATAAGCTGGCGCGCCGCCGGAAAATGCCTCCCGGCCCGGCAGAGCGGCCGCCGGCCACGGCGTGAAATCCCGTTCCCACTGCGCATCGGCATGACAGAAAAGCACGGGCGGCAGCTCCGTTCCGATAAGCGCCGGGATCAGACTTTCTGCTTCGCCGACGCAAAGACACACAACAGGAAACGGCCCCGGCCCTTCCGGTATCCAAAAGACACAGCGCCGTCCTGCCAGCGTACAGTGCTCTTCTCGATGCACGGTATTCCGCCTCCTTTTCACCGTTTCTGCGGCTGCTTTTCAAACCGCGGCCGCAAGGTTATACCGCATCGCGGAATTGCTGGTTATACAGCTTTGCATACAGGCCGTTTTGCGCCATCAGTTCCTCATGACCGCCCTGTTCCACAATCTTGCCGTCAGCTATCACGGCAATTTCATCCGCATTTTTAATGGTGGAAAGACGGTGCGCCACCACCAGCGTAGTCCTGCCGCGGCAAAGCTCGTCCAGCGCCTGCTGGATCAGGATTTCCGTAGTATTATCGAGCGCGCTGGTAGCCTCGTCCAGGATGAGGATCGGCGGATTTTTCAGGAAAACACGCGCGATGGACAGACGCTGCTTCTGTCCGCCCGACAGGCGGACGCCGCGCTCACCGATCTGCGTATCATATCCATCCGGCAGCGTCAGAATATAGTCATGGATGTTCGCGCGCTTTGCGGCTTCCACAACCTCCTCCTCCGTCGCATCCAGCCGGCCATAGAGGATATTCTCACGGATACTGGCGTTAAAGAGGTAAATATCCTGCTGCACAATGCCGATATTGCGGCGCACGGACTCCATCGTCAGTTCGTGGATATCCCTGCCGTCCAGAAGCAGCTGGCCCTCTGTGATGTCATAAAAATGCGGAATCAGGTGACAGATCGTGGTCTTGCCGCCGCCGGATGGCCCGACCAGCGCATAGGTCTTTCCCTTTTCGATATTCAGGCTCACGTCCTGCAATACGTCCTTCGAGCCTTCGTAAGCATACGTGACGTGGCGGAACTCAATGTGGCCCTCCAGACGGCCGGCATCCACCGCGCCTTCCGTATCGTATTCCGGTTCTGCATCAATGATTTCCAGAAAACGTTCAAATCCGGTCACGCCGTTCTGATACTGCTCCATAAAGTTAATCAGCGTCATGACAGGCGAAATAAACAGGCTGACGGAAACAACAAAGGCCGAATAATCGCCGAACACAATCTGGTTATTATACAGGAACAGGCCGCCGGCAATCAGCACCACAACATTGAAGATATCCGTTACAAAAGACGTTGTCGAGTGGAACTGGCCCATGGAACGATACGCCTTCCGGCGTGCCTCGATAAACTGGCCGTTTCCGTTCTCGAATTTTTCCTGTTCCTTCTGTGCATTCGTGAAGGCTTTCGTTACGCGGATACCGGAAATGCTGCTCTCCAGTGAGGCATTGATCACTGCCACAGAGCGGCGGCTGTCCATAAAAGCATCCCGCATCTTCTTTCGCAGAAGCAGGGCAATGAGTACCAGAAACGGGACACAGGCAAAAATGATCAGCGTCAGCTTCCAGTTGATGCTGGACAGGTAAATAAACGAAACAATCACCGTAATCGTGGAAATCAGCAGATTTTCCGGGCCGTGGTGCGCCAATTCACTGATGTCCATCAGATCGTTTGTCATACGGGACATGATTTTGCCCGTTTCGTGATTGTCATAGAAGGGAAAGGGCAGCTTTTCCAGATGGTTAAACATATCGCTGCGCATCTGGGCCTGCATATAGGTGCCCATCATATGCCCCTGATACTGAATAAAATAGTTTAAAAGCATACGGATCACATAAATTGCAAGCAGCAGCAAGCCAAACAGGACGATCATCTGGTAATTGCGGTTCGGAATCAGGTCGTTCAGCATACGCCGCGTTACGATCGGATACACAACGCCGATCAGGGCCACCAGCAACGATGCCCCCATGTCCAGCGCAAACAGTTTTTTGTGCGGCTTATAGTACTGCAAAAAACGCTTTAACATGAATTCTCCTCCATTTACATCTTTTTTCTAATTTGCTATTATAGCGATTTTTCCGGCAGATTGCAAGTGCTGCGCTTGGGCCGTTTTTTTCATCCGGTTTCTCCTGAATTTCCGCACATATCCCCCTCCGGAGGCCGCATATAGTAAACTACGGTTTTGAATGCTGGGAGTGGTGTCTTTGAAATTCAGCGTTGAGGAGCGCGCCTGTGAACTCGCGGAGTATATAATCGAACATCGGGCAACCGTCCGGGCAGCAGCCAAACGCTTTGGCATCAGCAAAAGTACGGTACATAAAGATGTCACCGAGCGTTTGCGGGAAATTGACCGCTCACTCTATCTCAAAGTGCGCGAAATCCTGATCGAAAACAAAAGTGAGCGCCATATCCGCGGCGGCATGGCCACAAAACAGAAATACGAAAACCTGAGCCGGCTGCAGGCAGAGAAGTCCGGCAATTAAGAACGTTTTTTCGTATTCTATTGACTATTTTGCCGATCACGGTTATACTAAAGGGTAGAGAATTGCGTGGCTTTGGCCTGCCATCCGGAAAAAACGACGGAAGCAGCGTGTCTGTTCCGTGTTTTCCTGTTCCGGCAACATTTGCCGCACGGCCGGACGGCGCCATGCCGCCGCCTTTTTTCCAGAACGTTTACTAAGGAGTCAGATATTTATGGCACATAAGCTTTTTACCTCCGAATCGGTCACGGAAGGACATCCGGATAAACTCTGCGATCAGATTTCCGATGCGATTCTGGATTCCATCATCAGCCGCGACCCCAATGCACGTGTTGCCTGTGAAACCATGGCGACAACCGGCGCCATCTTTGTCATGGGCGAAATCAGCACGGATTGCTATACCGATATTCCTGCCATTGTCCGGAAAACGGTCGAGCAGGTCGGCTATAACAGCCCCGAATATGGCTTCGATTCCAAAACCTGCGCCGTACTTACCTCCATCGATGAGCAGTCCCCGGACATTGCCATGGGCGTTGATGCCTCTGACGAATACAAAAAGGACGGAAAGGACGCGTCCGATCTGATCGGCGCCGGCGACCAGGGCATGATGTTCGGTTATGCCTGTGATGAAACGCCGGAGCTGATGCCTGCGCCGCTTTCCTATGCACATATGCTCACGCGCCGTCTGGCAGAAATGCGCAAAGCAGGTGAGCTTCCCTATCTGCGTCCTGACGGAAAAGCTCAGGTCACCGTGGAATACGATGAAGCCGGCAAGCCGGTCCGGATTGAGACCGTGGTGCTCTCCACACAGCACGACCCCGACGTCGATATCGAAACGCTGCGCCGCGACATTCGCGAAAAGCTGATCGTTCCGACGCTGCCGGCACATATGCTGGACGAAAAGACCAAATATTATATCAACCCGACCGGACGTTTTGTGCTGGGCGGCCCCGCAGCGGACTCCGGTCTGACCGGCCGTAAGATCATCGTCGATACGTACGGCGGTTTCTCGCACCACGGCGGCGGCGCCTTCTCCGGCAAGGACCCGACAAAGGTGGACCGCAGCGCCTCCTATATGGCGCGCTATGCGGCGAAGAACGTCGTGGCTGCCGGTCTTGCCTCACGCTGTGAAATCGGCGTAGCGTATGCCATCGGCGTTGCGCGTCCGGTTTCCATCTATGTGGATTCCTTCGGCACGGGCATTGTAGCGGATGACCGTCTGGCCCAGATTGTGGAGCAGGTCTTTGACTTCCGTCCGGCAGAAATCATCAAAACGCTGGATCTGCGCCGTCCGGTTTATCGCCCCACCGCCTCTTACGGTCATTTCGGCCGCACGGACATCGACCTTTCCTGGGAACACACGGACAAGGTGGACGCTCTGAAAAAGCTGGCAGGCATTTGCTGATTGTTTTGGGAAGAAAACTTGCCCCTCACACGCGCTTTTGGTGTGTGAGGGGTTTTTACTGTCATTATCCCGTTTTAGCAGCCGGGCGGTTTTTACCGGAAAAAGAAATCGCAGCAATTCATGCTGCGATTTTCAAATGCATTCAGTTAATTTCCTGTTCCGATTGATTGAATTCCTCCGTGTCGAAAAACTCGCACAGGGTAATGTCCAAACCGTCGCAAATTTTTTTGATCGTCGAAACTGTGGGGTTCTGGCTTTTTTCGTTGATAATGTTATTCAGGGTCGATTGCGTAATGCCGCAGATCGTGCACAGTTTGTTCACCGTGATATGGTACTCTTCGCAGAGTGCAAGTATCCGTTTTCTGACCAGCGCACCTGTTTTCACTCGTATCACTCCAAATATACATCTTTTTGTTGTTATTTTACGTGGTTTCCGGCCAGAAGTTTAACCCCGCACGGTTTATTTTATGCAAATCCGTATGGATGTACCATTTTTTCCACATTCTAAGAACTTTCTCAAAGATTTTCATTCTTTTTTTGTAACTCCAACCATTTTTGTGAACAAGCAGAGAATGTCGTGCTCAGTTTGCCGGTTTTTTACTCTCCACCTCACGGTTTTGCCCGTTTTTTGCGTGAAACCGTCGGTTTTTACCCAGCAAAAACGAAAAAGCAGAGGCAAAACAGAACGCATTACCGTCCCGAACGGCAATGCAGAAACCATTTGAAACGCAAGAAACACCCACAGTCTGAAAAACGGACCGATGGGTGTTTCTTTTCTGTAATATCAATAAATTTTTCTACCCTTTTCGTCCTCTACCCAGGACATACGGTGGAAATATGTGTTGATACGGTCGCGCCACTCCTTCGCGTGCTCCGCCTGGAAGGCAAGGCGCTCTTCCGCGCGCGCATACGCCGCCGGTTCAACCAGACCCTCCAACTCACGCCAGAGCGCAAGCATCTGCGCGGCATCCTCCGCGCCCTCAAAGTGCGTATCATAGATATGCTGGATGATGGTTTTGCCGGAGCTCAGGACGTACGCATAGGGCATATGATGGAAGAACAGCAGCAGTTCTTCCGGACAGGTCTCCGTGTTTGCGTACAATGAGGCGTTCGGCTCGTTGTACTGCGTGGTATACCCGGTACCTGCCGGTGTACGGTCTACGCCGATGCCCATATGGTCTGCACGGTGATATGTGCCCCAACGGTCATATTCATAGCCCTCCACATCCGGGCCGAAATGCGTGTGCGGCGTGACCATCCAGCCGATGCCGAGCGGCGACGTATATTTTTCATAAGCCGGCCAGGACATCATGAGGATACGGCGTATGTTTCCCAGCACCTTTTCATTCAAACCGAAGGTCAGGCGGATCCAGTCCTCCGCGATTTCCTCCGGATCCAGCGATGTATCAAAGGCCAGACGGCCAAAGCCATAGAGGTTTGCCGCTGCAAGATCGTGGCCCGTCCAGTTTTCGTCGTCACCGGTGTTGGTAACCGCCACCATGCCGCAGCTGCGGTTTCCGTAAGTGCGGCCGGAGACAATGTCCGCAATGGTGTCGTTTTCCGCACCGCAATACGTTTTAAAGTCCAGCACTTCGCGGAACATCGGCATCAGATAGCAGACATGGCGCTGCTGTCCGGTATATTCCTGCGCAATCTGCACTTCCAGCATCATATTGGTCTTTTTCAGGCCGCCAAAGAGCGGATGCACCGGCTCGCGGACCTGGAAATCCATCGGACCGTTTTTGATCTGCAGGATCACATTCTCTGCAAACTCGCCGTCGTGACCGATAAAGTTGTCATAGCCGGAACGGGCGCGGTCGGTCCTGGTATCGCGCCAATCCTGCTGGCAGTTATAAACAAAGCAGCGCCAGATGATAATACCGCCATAGGGGCGTGCAAATTCGGCAAGCATATTGGCGCCGTCGGCGTGCGTACGGCCATAGGCAAAGGGGCCGGGCTCACCCTCGGAGTCCGCTTTCACAACAAAACCGCCGAAATTCGGTATATTTTCAAACACGTCTGCGATACGCTCGCGCCAGAAGGCACGAACCTTCCCATCACAGGGATCGGAGGTGTCCAGGCCCCCGATACGCTTCGGAGAAGCGAAATTGAGCGAGAGGAAGAGCTTTACGCCATATTCCTCGAAAATACGGGCAAGGCGGATCAGCGGCTCGCGATAGCGTTGCGCAATCAGTTCCGCCGCCACACCGCGTACATTCACATTATTGATGCACACTGCGTTGATCCCAATGGACGCAATCATGCGTGCATAGTCGCGGATCCGCCCCGTGACGGTCATTTCGTTGTCGCGGAAGAAGAAAGACTTGCCCGAATAGCCGCGCTCAATGGATCCGTCCAGGTTATCCCAATGGTCGAGCATACGCAGCGGGTTGGAGGGGATTTTCTCAAGCGCAAAATCGGTTTTTCCCATGCGCAGCTGTTCCAGCATGGCAAACAAGCCATATAACAGGCCGCGCTGGCCGCCGGAAACAACCCGAATGCTGCCGGACGCAGCTTCCACGCGGAAGCCCTCTTCCCCGAGGCCGCACGCCGCGTCGCAGCAAAACGTCACGCCAAGCGCCGCGTCCTTCACGGTGTCCGCAAATACCGGCTTCACGCCATACATGGCGTCAAACGCCAGTTCCAGTTCCCGGCGGATGCTCTCCGCAACCGGTCCCTGTTCCGCAAGTGAAACCGCAATCTCCGCGGGGCAGTTTGCAAGCTTTTGATAATTCAACCATGTTTTTGTGTAACTCATCTTGCTCGTCTCCTCATCATTCCGTTTTCCCGTTGATCATCGGATATCCGCATTTTTCAGCACACGGCTGTGCGCACGTTCTCATAAACCCGGTTTTACACCGGTTGTTCCATTTCCCAGCGTCTTACATCAGTCTGTGCCGGAAAAGTCAGCCCGTTCTGCCATTCATAGATAACCTGGCTCAGGACACAGGCACCATGGTTAACATAAATCTCAATGATATTCTCATCCGTCAGAATTTCCAGTTGGACCGCCTCTCCGAGTTCCGGCGTTTTGGCCTGCATTGTCAGTCCATCCGCCCGCTCACAGACACCGCTTCGGTCCGTGCAGATACAGCTGCCGCACAGCGCGATCCGATATCCGCCAATCGACACCGATTCCCCTTCCCGCAGGCGCAGTTCGAACAGGCACGGCACTCCGGCTTCAAACGGCGCATCGCACGGCACCGGTTTTTGAAAAGCCGCGCGCACATTCGGGTGCATGGGGAACGCCGTCCGTCCGCCGCGCACTTCCACCAGTCTCGGCGCGCACATCAACCCGCTCCAGGGCGTTTCGGCGTCCACCGGACGCGGCATCCGCATCCACGCAATCATGGTGCGCCTGCCCTCGCTGTCCGTAGCCGTCTGCGGTGCATACAAGTCGCCGCCATAATCTATCAGTGAGAAATCCTGCGGCAGGGTCAGGGCCGCGGATATTTCCTCAAATTCCACAACCGCGCAGACCGACTGCTGAACAGCTTTCCCTTCCCACTGAAAGCCAATGGGGGACATACACAGCACCCATGCACCATCCACAAAAAAGAGATCCGGGCACTCCCACATATGTCCCAGCGCGGCAGACTTGCCGGTGCAGCAGTTTTGATACGTCCAGGTAAGCCCGTCCGGACTCTCATAAAAAAGCAGTCGCCCGCAGCCGTTCACCGTGGTGCCCAGCACCATGTGAAAACGTCCGTCCGCGCCGCGCCACACCTTCGGGTCGCGCGTGTGGCGCCGGTCTCCCGTCTCGGGGTCTGTAATCGGCGGGATGATGACGCGTTTCTGCGTATTGTCAAACCGCACGCCGTCCGGTGAGACCAACATCAGCTGGGAAGCCTCAAATTGCTCGTCTATGCTTCTGTGAATGTCCTCCGGTGAAACCACTTCATACCGCACGCCGGTGTAATACAGGCACAGCGCGCCCTCGTGTTCCATGGCGCTGCCGGAAAAGCAGCCGTTTTGATCCCAGTACTTACTGGGATACAGGGCAATGCCGCGGTGTTCCCAGGTCACAAGGTCGCGGCTGACCGCATGGCCCCAGTGCATTGTTCCCCAGCGCGGTTCATAGGGAAAATGCTGATAAAACAGGTGATACAGGCCGCGATAATAGAGAAAACCATTGGGGTCATTGATCCAGTTCCCCGGGGAACGCAGATGCAGCATATGACGTATCACGGACACTCACCCTCCATTTTCCGATTTCCCTGCAATCCGGCTTATTCTACCGTAAAGCCGGTCCATTCGATGTGATTATAGCACATCACATCCTCTGCCTTTTTCATTCCGATTTTCCGGTAAAACGGAACCGCTTTGTCGTTTGCAATCAGGTAAACAGCAATATCGCGCTCGCCCCCGGCCAGTTCATGCGCTTTCCGGACGAGTGTTCTGCCGATTCCCTGTCCTTCGCAATCCCGCGCGACACCGAGATCGGTGATATACAGCCAATAACAGAAATCTGTCAGGCCAAACAGAACGCCGGCAATCCGCCCGCTTTCTTCTCTGGCCACCAGGCTGATGGATGTGTTTTTCACCAGCTTTTCTATCCGTTCGCGGAAGCGTTCCTTCGGATACTGCGAACCCAAATCCGTGCGCCGGAGAAATTCGATGTATTCTTCCGCCGTCAACCGCTGTTCTGTGTATTGAATCGCCATGTCTGCTCCTTTGCCGGCTTCCCTGCACCGTCCCGCAGCGTTTTCCGGCGCTTGTCAATCTACTCCGTTGTTTTCACAGGTGCAAAACAGCGCATTGCACCGCAATGACATCGTTTTTTCTATGACAGTTTCATTATATCCGCAGCCAGGCGCGCCGTCAATAAATTTGTCCAAATCACGGACGCAGAACTTCATAACAGGAAAAGCCCTGCCGGACCGCAGTGCGCAGATCCGCGCTTCCGCTTTTTCTCAAATAGTCTTGAAAAACAGCGCCCGATTCCATCAACTTGCCGGTGGGATTCCATTCACAAGAGCAAATACCCATTCTGAATACGCCATTGTTGTCAGTCCCTGCGCAGATTGCAGCGCCGATGGCGAGGGATTCCCTCCGCGCTTTCCGGCCGTACATCACCGGAATTCATCGCTTCTGCGGCTTCATGATTTGAATGTGTTTACCTCATTTCATACGTCGCCCTGTTCATCATGAACCCAAATCCATCGCAGTTTCGTTTCCCGGCATATCATCAGACACGATATCATTTTCATACTTTGTCCGCGGTATCGAAACGCCGTATAGGCTGCGATGGTTTTAGCGTATAGTTGCAATTTATTCTGTCTTGAACGAATTGAATAGTTTCGACACATTCTCTTAGTGGATCGACTAAACCTATTTGTAATACTGCGCCTGTGCTTGCCATAACTCATAGTATTTTCCTTGCGTATTCTGCAATAATCTATCATGAACTCCCATATATGCCTGATTGATCTGATCATATTTTCCTCTTGCAAGAGGCACAAGCACCGCATTATCCAATATAACACTGTCGCGCGAAATACGCATAATATATTTTTATGATACAAGGTATGATCGATGTGTCTGATAAAAATCTTCACTAAGTTCCTGTGCAAATGTTCTCCAGCTTTGTGCCGCTGTAATACTTGTTTGCCAGAGAACAGGTAACTCCGCTGCGGTCCCGTCCGGAAATGCAGCGGTAGGAGATATTCCGTGGGTAAAATCCTTCCTTTCCATTCTTTCTTGGTCTTGGTGGGGCGGTATATCCACAGATGCTTTTGCCGCAGTCCGGGCATTTGATCAGCCCGGTCAGCATTTATGGCAAAAAAGTGCCGACGGCGGATCATTCCACCATTGGCACTTTTGATTCACTTATCTGTCCAGATTTCTGGAAATGGTCTTGACGACCTCATCCATCACAATGGGCTTAGACAAATGCCCGTTCATTCCCGCATCCATAGATGCCTGAACATCTTCCGCAAAAGCGTTGGCGGTCATGGCGACGATGGGAATTGTGCGTCCATCAGGACGGTCATCGAGGCTGCGGATCGCCTTGGTGGCTTCGTAACCGTTCATCTTCGGCATCATCACATCCATAAGGATGATGTCAAAGGTGCCCGCAGGATGGCTTGCGAAAACCGCCACCACTTCTTCACCGTCTACGGCTCTGGTCACCTGGATTCCGCATTCTTCAAGCTGAACTGTCGCAATCTCAGCATTCAGGTCGTTGTCCTCTGCCATGAGAATCTTCACGCCGGTCAGCTTTGCCGCTGCGATGGGCACATCCTGTTTCTGGATATGTTCCGCATCGGTCAGTTCCAGGGGAAGCTCCACGATAAAGGTTGAGCCTTTACCCTTTTGGCTCTCAATACGAATCGTACCGCCCATCAGGTCCACATACCGCTTGGTAATGGCCATGCCCAGACCGGTGCCCTTATACTTGGTACGAGCGCTGTTTTCCTCCTGCGAGAACTCGTCAAAAATGTGCTCAACGAATTCTTCGCTCATACCAACGCCCGTATCCACAATGCTGTAACACGCCACAATGTGCTGCCCGTCCGCGCCGGGACGATAGCCGGCGTCAAAGGTGATCGTGCCGCCGTCGTTGGTAAACTTGACCGCATTTCCCAGAATGTTTACCAGAACTTCCCGAATCCGCACAGCATCTGCCAATACATAAGGAGCTTCCAACGCCTCCTGATGGAAGTTGAAATTGAGGTTTCGGTTGGACAGAAAACCATGGGTAATGTTCGCAACGGTATCTGCTACCTCTGTAATGTCAACAGGGGCAGGCATGAATTGGATCTTACCGCTTTCAATGCGGCTGATGTCCAACACATCATTGATCAGTGTCAGCAGATGCTCAGAGCTGTCACTGATCTTATCAAGACAGGCTCTGACCTCGGGATTGGGATTCTGTTTCAGCGCAATGTTGGTAAAGCCGATAATGGCATTCATGGGCGTCCGGATGTCGTGGGACATATTGTTCAGGAAAGTGCTTTTTGCGGCATTGGCTGACTCTGCCGCCGTGCGCAGACGATTCAGCTCCTTGTTCGTCTCCTGCTCCATCTTCACCATCTGGCTGCTGCGCTGCACTTTAATCAAACTGAAGAATGCCAGCAGCATCAGCAGCGCGATCGCCGAAATAAAGATCGCCCCTGTCCGAATGGCGGAGTTCATCATATCCATGGTGCTGACTGCCACGCAGTCCGCGGGGATCAGAAGCATCAGCGTCATGTCATAGTTATCCAGCGCAGTCAGGCAATAGTAATACTCGGTCTGATTCAGCAGGATATTCGCCGCTGCAATGTCATCCCTGTCCAGCTGCTCTTTGATTGTGTCAAAACTCCGCCCCTGCACATACTCCGCTTCTTCCAGCGCCTTGTAAATATTCCGGGCGCCAATGACATCGTCTTCGTCCGCGTCAAAATAGGCCAATGTTCCGTTCTTCTTGATGACATAGGTTGCCGCGCTGCCGCCGTAGGTCGTGGTGGTATAGTACTGTTTCACGGTTTGGATATCCTTCAGCAGCACGATATGGGTAAAGCGGACATGATCCTCGCCCATTGTGATGGGGGAATCCAATTCCTGCGAAAACACCAGAAAGCTTCCATCGATCGTGTCGGTTTCCGAAACAAAGGTATGCCGCTTTTCCCCGTCTAACAGATGGTTGATATCATACCAGATGCCTGCAGGGCCATCGCTCAGATACGCTGTACCCTGCTCATCCAGAAGCATCACCCGACATCCATACAAATCCGTACAGAAATCATTTTCCATATGGGCTATGTTATCAGACACATCCTGACTGTTCTTGAAATGATTTCCCTGTACAGCGTTATTCAGCCCTGCTACCAGATTCCAATGGGTTTGAAGGCCGCTGTCCAGATTTGCCCGAATCTGAGTAACCATTTCCTCCAGCTGGTTGGAACGCTCCTCGATCGTCAGCTTCATCAAAGAATCACGCATGAAGAGTATGCCAAACGTCAGGACAACAACCAAGATCATCGCAAACGCAACGGGCAAAAGATATTTCGTTGTTTGCTTTCTCTCTTTCATATGCGTGTTCTCCCAAAATCTCTGTTCTGCCCTGCGTGTCAGCGGCCTGTACGCGTTTTATCGCAGGATAATGTAATCCGTAGGCGCTTCCAGTTGTCCGCCCTGTTCCACCAGACGCTGCATCAGGTAATCCTCTGCCTTGGGGCCGGTCGTATCGACTTCAGAAACGCCCATCTCCTCCATGACGGTGGACATATACCAGTCGCGGTCGCCGTAGATCAGGAAGGAATAGGTTGCGCTGCGATCCAGCTCCTTGCCATTCATGGTCAGGGCGTTGAGGGTATTACCGCTGTCGGTCTTTGTAATGTCCATCTCAAAGCCGCTGGAAACATACAGGGTGCTGTCATTGCAGACTGCGCCGCGGTTGCCGGTCATCGAAAGGGTCGTCTCCACAAGGGTATAGATCTGGTCACCGGTCAGTTCCATCAGGCCGGGCCAACCGCCGTCATTCTTCGCGATATAAGCGAGATCTTTCTGGGAATAGTCGCCGGCATAGATGTCGTTGGCAACATAGCAGGCCTGCATAAACACCAGATCCACGCCGGACAGCACGCGCATGGTATTTGCAATGGCGGAGGCCGCCTGATTGCCGTGCTCCGGGGTAAAATCATTGGAGTAAGCGGTGTCAATGTGGGTGACGATCTCGGTGCCGGGTTCTTCTCCCGCCAGCTCCTCGTTGAATGCAGCCAGCGCCTCCTGCGGCGTCGTCACATCGCCGTTGAGAATCATCTGCACCACATCTTTGGAGATCCGGAACATCTCGTTGGAGGCCAGACGGATATACAGCTTGTTCTGCTCCACATAGGGCTTCAGGTTATCCATCTCCGGCATCAGTTCCAGTGTCACATCCTTCTTGTAGGGCACCATATTCTTGCCGTAGGAGATATGATCCTGCCCCTGCTGATTGACCATGGCGGTCATGATGTCCAGGATCAGCTTTTCACGTTCGGGGTCATCCATGCCCTTGTTGGAGGCCGCGATCTGGAAGGTGGGATAGGTCAGATACCAGTTATCCTGCTCCGTCTGACCGAAATAGGGCAGAAGCAGCACCTCGTCCTCACCACGGCCGGGGAAGGTGATGACATCAGCGCCGGTGCCGCGGAACATGGCGGCTTCACCCGCGCTGAACATGTCTTTGGGGGTTCTGTTGGGATAGGCGGCGTCCTCCGCACCCAGACCAACCTTCTCCTTGAAATCGAAGAAATTCTCGAAAATGGGCAGCCACACTTCTTCGGAGAGTTCATGGGTCGCACCGCTCTCATACTGCTGACGCCACTTCCGCCCCTCGATACTCTGAAGCACGGGGATCGAAGCGCCCTGCAGAACCTCCATGCAGGTGTAGTCCGCCGCAAAGTCGGAGACGAAGCTGCGGATACCCACCGCCTCGAAAGCCTCGCAGGCAGCGACGAAGCTGGCATAGTCTGTAGGAATGGGTACGTTGTACTCATCGAACAGGGTCTTATTGATAATAATGCCGTCCACCTCCGCGCAGGTAGGAAGCCAGTTCACTGAGCCGTCATCATAGGTATAGCTGTCCAGATAGGAGCCGTAATAGGTGGCGGCCAGCTCGGTATTGCTCAGGTCATACAGATAGTCCTTCAGCAGCACCGCATCCTTCAGTGCGAAACGGCGCACCGACAGAATGTCGGGCATATCGTCGTGATCCGCGCGGAAGCGGTAGTAATCCGTGGAGTTGGTGGCCAGAACAAACTCAAACTCCACCTGCGGGAACAGGTCACAGAGGTACTGGGTATAGGTATCCAGCATCTGATTTCCCCAACAGGCGACGACCACCTTTTCCTTTTCATCGGTCTGGGTCGCGCTGTTCTCCCCAGAGGTACCGCTGTTGGTGCTCTGGCTTCCGCAGCCGGTCAGCATGGTTGCTGCCATGACCACGGCCAGCAGCAGGGAAAGTAGTTTTTTCATAGACAATCTCCTTTTCTTTCTCTGATAAAAATAATTCGTACATTCAATGGCTGAGATTTCTCGCGACGGTTTTTATAGCTTCACCTAACAAATCATTCTGAGCAGTTCTCCAAATCCAAGCAGGTTCGGATTGCGCTTACTGTCATTTCATAATCGTGTTTGACCTCATTCATCATAAAAACGGCTTCTTCAGGAATGCCGCTGCCAACCGGACGAAGCAGCTCGGTCAACTTACTCGCCGAAGCTCCCAACTGATCAAAGCCAAGGTTTGTGCAGACGCCTTTCAGCGTATGCGCGGCCCGAAACGCTTCCTCACGCTGGCCTTCCTGTATGGCGTGGCACAGATCGGGAAAGCTGCGGTCATCCAAAAACTTGGTGATAAATCTTTTGATAAGGCTGTCACTGGGCAGCCTCTTTTTCAGCGCTGCATAATCACCGCCCAACTGCTGATAACATTCCTCGATCGTCATTTCTTATCCTCTTTCTCTTTTATCACGGAACATGACAGGATCGTCATTGAAAGTTACAAAATATTCATAATACGCCAATTATTTTATATAAGTATAACATATGCGTACATAACGCACAATCAGAAATTACATATTTGCTCGAAACTAATCGATTTTTTTGAACCTTGCAGGTTTTTGGCCTGATTGCAGAATGATATGCCGTTCCACCGCTTCAGTCGATGGAAATCATGCTGCCATTGGCAAATATCAGCTCCACACAGGCAGTATCCATGTTGAACTCACAAGAAATCAAGCGCTCCATATCCACCCTCCTTAAATCATCCAGAAATGCCGCAGGGCTTCTTTGATCACTTCTTCCTTCTCCGGCGGGCATTGGGGCTGTTTGGCATCTTCGGACTTTGGTTTGTTGTAGCTGTCTCCAACATCAAGTCCGCACTTGCGCTTGATTTGCGAGATATACAAGCTGCTGACTTTCAAGCCGCTATGCGCCGACACGTAATCTTTGATTTCTTGGTAGGTAGCTTTCTTCTCCGCTGCCGTCAAATCCAGCTCGTCCATATTCAGTTAATCTCGATATGTTGCTTTGCATTAAGTTTGGACAAAAGGCATACCGTCTCCACAGATGCCCCGCATTCATCAAATTGCGTGAGCACCTTTTGTTCAATGGGAAACTTGTACGCAATCGCCTTTACAAAGCGTTTCTGTGTCTTTTGTTCCTCACGCGGGAACAAC
>JAHAYX010000005.1 GCA_018384365.1 Clostridiaceae bacterium | reverse complement strand
CGTGCGTCGTGAGGATGACGGTGGTTTTCTTCTCGTGGTTCAGCCGCCGGATAAAATCGCGCACGGCAATTTTAGAAACGGCATCGAGTCCAATCGTTGGTTCATCAAGAAAAAGAATGTCGGGGTTGTGCAGGAGCGATGCGGCAATCTCACAGCGCATACGCTGTCCCAGGCTGAGCTGGCGGACCGGTGTGCGGATGATCTCGCCGAGGTTCAGAAGCGTTGTCAGTTCGTCCAGATTGCGCCGGTATACCGCAGGTTCCACCTCATAGATGTCACGGATCAGCTCGAAGGAGTCGATTACCGGGACGTCCCACCAGAGCTGCGAGCGCTGGCCGAACACCACGCCGATGTGGCGTACGTGCTCGCGGCGGTTCTTCCACGGCACCAGCCCATTGATCCGGCAGTCTCCGCTGTCCGGATTCAGGATGCCGCTCATGATCTTGATCGTGCTGCTTTTCCCGGCGCCGTTGGGGCCTATGTAGCCAACCATCTCCCCTTCGCCGATATGGAAGGAGATGTCCTGAAGTGCCGGCACCAGGGTGTATTCGCGCCGGAAAAGCGCGCGAACGGCTTCCCCCATGCCTGCGTTCCGCTTTGCCACGCGGAAGGTCTTGCAAATGTGTTCCAGTTCAATCATCTGTGCCTCCTTTTCCCGTATACGATTGTCTTACCCGCTGTCGTGAGAACGCGAAGGAAGTTTAATTTATCACGGCGCAGCAAACAATTCATGAAATATTATTAAATTTTTTGTAAACAAAATATGTCCGTGTATTTGTCCATTCGTCTGGCGGGTAGAAGGCAGAGAAGCAGCCGGAAATTGCAGGATTTTTTACGGAAGACAGCGCTGTGAGGCATAAAAAATGCCCGTCCGATTCCATATCGGACGGGCACACTGCACGCTGCGGCGTTTTACTTATTCATGTAATATTTCACAAGTTCGACATTGCCGAGAATGGGGCAGTCATCCACGACTTCAAATTCATAGCCGGGGATTTCGTGCTTTTTCAGCTTGATATAAGGCGGCGTGGCCATGCCGCCGGAAATCTTGATGGTGGAGGAAAGCTCCTGTACCGCGGCAGCCTGATCAATGGCTTTTTTCAGGACACCCTGCATACTGCGCAGCATGGAAGCCAGCATCTTGTCGCGCGTGGCCTCCAGTGTGAGTCCGTGCCAGGCACCGGTCTTTTTCTCCAGGCTCTGGCGGTCGCCGGTCATATAGGGGTCAAACGTGACACTGGTATCGTCCATGCACTGCTCAATCACGTCGTCAACGTATTTATAGAACTCTTTCTTGGTCATCTCGCGGCAGAGCTGATCATAGAACCAGTCGATTGCAAAACCGCCGGCCGTGGTGGCATAGATCTGCCAAATGCCGGGCAGCGCGGAGTTGCGGAGATAATACTCCGGATTCACCACCGGCTTGTCGGTCAGGATACTGACCATCTCGCTGGAACCCGTCGTATTCATCATTTCGCCGGCGCGGGAGTTGTGTGCGCCCATCTGCGCGGCAGCAACGTCGTTCGTGCCCACGGCGACCGGAATACCGGCCTTCACGCCGAGCTTCGCGGCGATTTCCGGCAGCAGGGAACCGTGTCGCGTGCCGGGATTATAGATTTCACCGAACAGGGAACGCTCCAGACCAAAGGCGCGGATGAGTTCGTCGGACCAGCCCTTCTGGGTCGTGGTTTCATAAAGGCCCATCATGGAGGCGTTTACAAGGTCCACCATCCATTCGCCGGTGAGCTGCTTGTGGATATAGGTCGGCAGATGGCCGACACGGTAGGCGGTTTTGTAAACATCCGGTTCGTTTTGCAGGAACCAGATATAGGTCATGGCGGAGCAGCCGCCGGGGAAGGGATAAATGCCGGAAATGCTCATATAGTGGTCCTTGCCGACCAGATTATCGATAAACGCAGTCTGCGGACGGCTGCGGCGGTCCATGTGCGTGATGATATTTTCGTAAACCAGATCGCCGTCGCGGTCCAGGATGACGGGAGAGGGAGAGAACGTGTCATAGCAGAGATATTCCACTTTTTGACGCAGTTCGGGATCCAGCTTTTCGGCAGCGGCATAAAGCGCGCGCCAAAGCTCGGTTTTGCTCATTTCCACCTTCTCGCCGGGGAGCAGGATGTAAGGATAATTTTCTTTGGCCCAGCAGTGCGTCCGGCCATTTTCATCTACAATGCTGAGTTTGACTGCCGAAGTGCCGAAGTCAATGGACAGAAAGTACATAGATATCCTCCCTTGGCGGATGTACACGCCGCCTGTATTTATAATGTTATGATAGCAACCTTTTTTGGCCCTGTCAATCGCTTTCCGGAAGGAAAAGCGGCTTTTGCCGGAGCGCGGAAAATCCTTTGCAAAAAAATGATAAGAATGTGTTAAAGGTATTTACAAACGGGGTATCCTGTGGTATTATGATTGTACTTGTATATACAGGACTACTTCGCTGCTGTGCACCGGCAGCCTGTCCTGAAAAATTCAAGGGTACGGAGGTACTGGTTTATGAAAATTGCATTTGGATGCGATCCCAACGCGACAGAATTCAAAGCTGCCCTGATCGAGCATGTCAAGGCAAAGGGCCACGAGTGCGTGGATTTCGGCAGTGATGATCCGATATATGCCAATGTTGCCATTGAAGTCGCAACGGAGGTTGCCGCCGGACATTATGACCGCGGAATTTTGGTCTGCGGCACCGGCATCGGCGTCTGCATTGCAGCAAACAAGGTAAAAGGCGCGTATGCCGCGCTGGTCAACAATGTTTACCAGGCACAGCGTGCGCAGCTTTCCAACAATGCCAACATCATCACGATGGGCGCGCAGGTCACCGGCATTGAAGTGGCAAAAATGATGGTTGACGAGTATCTTGGATGCACGTTTGACCCGAAGTCCCGTTCTCTGCCGAAGGTACAGCGCATCTACGATTATGAGAAGGAGGCTTCTCAGTCGTGACCAGACAGGGCATAAAGGAACTGGAACTTGCAGCGGCAAAAAGCCGCCGGAATGTTCTGCGTATGGTCGAAGCAAGCCACCATGGCCACCTGGGCGGCGCGATGTCCTGCCTCGACATTGTCACTGCGCTCTATTTCTATAAAATGAATGTCCGTCCGGAGGATCCCAAGTGGGCTGACCGCGACCGTTTCCTCCTTTCTGCCGGCCATAAGTGCATGGTTCAGTATGCTGTGCTGGCGGAACGCGGATACTTTGACAAGTCCGTGCTGGATACTTACGGCGGACTGAAAACCAAGATCCCCGGCCATCCGGACATGCACAAGCTCCCGGGCGTTGAGGCCAACACCGGCGCGCTCGGCCACGGTTTGTCGATCGCTTCCGGTATGGCGCTGGCTCTTCGCGCTGAGGGGAAGGATTCCAAGGTCTATGTTGTCATGGGCGACGGCGAACTTGCCGAAGGCTCCAACTGGGAAGCCGCAGCAGTTGCCGCGCACTATGGTCTTGACAATCTGGTTGTCTTTGTGGACTTTAACGGCCTCCAGATCAGCGGAAAAGTGCAGGATATCATGAATTTCACGCCTGTCGCCGAGCATTTCGCAGCCTTTGGCTGGGCAGTGCGTGATATCGACGGCAACAATATGGAAGAAGTCGTCAGTACTCTGGATGCCCTGCCGCTGGAAAAGGGCAAGCCGAACCTGATTGTGGCGCATACGATCAAGGGACGCGGCGTTTCCTTTGCGGAAAACAAGGCTTCTTACCACTACTGGACGCCGAAGGGCGATGAAATGGCCCAGGCGATCGCAGAAGTGGAGGCCAATATTGCAAGACTGGAAAATGAAGTAAAGGAGGCGGCGAAATGAAAGGCGAGTTGAAAGACCCGAGAAAAACATTTGGTAAGGCCGTTTCCGATATCGCGGAGAACGATGAACGCATCTATGTACTGTCTGCGGACAGCGGCGGAAGCTCCGGTTTCAAGGAGTTTGCTGCGGCGCACCCGGACCGCTACTTTGAGTTCGGCATCATGGAGCAGGGCGTGACGGGTATCGCGTCCGGCATGGCCACAACAGGGAAAATCCCGGTATTCTGTGCGATTGCGCCGTTTGTCACCTGCCGTAACTACGAAATGTTCCGGAATGACCTCGGTTATATGCGCCAGAACGTGAAAATCGTTGGCCGTAACGGCGGATTTACCTATTCCGACCTCGGCGCAACCCACCATTCCCTGGAGGATTACGCAATTATGCGCATGATCCCGGGTGTTGTGGTGCTGGCGCCGCAGTCGCCGGACGAGATCCGCGGCGCGTCGAAAGCCATGCTCGAGCATGAAGGCCCCGTGTATATGCGGATCGGCAACCCGCCGATCCCGGAACTTTACGACGGCGAGCGCGAGTTCGTGATCGGCAAGGGCCAGCTGCTGCGCGAGGGCACGGATCTGACGATTATCTCCACCGGCAGCACGACCGTGGAAACCCTGAAGGCCGCCGACGCGTTGGCGGAAAAAGGCGTTTCCGTCATGGTCATCGGCATGCCGACGGTCTGTCCGATCGACGAGGAAATGGTCCTGATGGCCGCGAAAAAGACCGGCCGCATTATGACCGTAGAGGAGCATTATGTCCACGGCGGACTTGGCACGCTGGTTGCAGAGGTCTGCGCAGAGAATTATCCGGTCCCGATTAAAATGCACGGCGTTCCGAAGGAGTATGCTACGTCCGGTCCGTACGACGAGCTGCTGCATTATTATAAGCTCGATGCCGCCGGCATCGAGGAAACAGCGCTGGAGTTCCTGAAGAAATAAAAGCGGAATCCGCGCCAGACAGCAACAGATAAAAAGGTTTCATATAGAGAGACATACCAAGAGAAGGGAAAACGGCGGATGCCATATGGCATCCGCCGTTTTATTTCTCCGCAAGTGTCATTTGACCACAGGATAAACACCGCTTGCTTCGTTGCAAAAGGCCGGGCAAAATAGGTGGATGGTCAGAAAACAGTTAAAGCCACAGCAATTTACTCTGCTGTGGCTTTCATTGCATTTGTTTCTGTTATGTGGTAGGATGAAACCAAACAGACCTGCAAATCTGAATTTGCCGAGCCAATCGATAGTGATTATATTTCAGTTTAATATGACACGAAATGGCAGAGATTTTAAAGATGAAAAATAATATTATTATTTCAGGTGTTCCAAGAGCAGGAAAGAGTACTATTTCACATATACTATCCAAAGAATACGGCTATCAACATGTCAGCATGGATTCAATCATTGCCGGATTTGAAAAGTGTTTTCCGGATACCGGAGTAAGTACATATCAAGGCTTATCTTCGCTTGATACGCTTCGTGTTATCAGCAGTAAAATGGCACCTTTTGTCCGTGCTATGTTAGACAGTGGTGAATATGATGAATTTACACCCGGAATGGTCCTTGATATGTATCAGCTTCTGCCGGAAGATTATGAAAAATATATTCGTGGGGCAAATTGTGAGATTGTGTATTTCATCACATCTGATGTGACGCCTGAAGAGCGATTCCTGATTCAGAAAAAATATGATACCGAGAAAGACTATACTTTCTATAAATCAGATGATGAACTTAGGGAAGGAGCAGAATACATCGTTGAACAGAGTCTGCTCATGAAAAATCAGTGCGAGAAATACGGTTTTACCTACTATGAAACGGCAAGAGAAAGGGAACAGGTTTTTCTACGTTTTCTGCGTGACTTCAATTTTGGGTGATAGTGAGTTATATTGGAAGTGAATTGTGCAGACAACTTCTGGTTTGCCGAACAGATAAGAGTGTGCTTCTATACACCGTTCGGTGTGCATACTGTGTGATTTGCGCCGCACCAAAACCTCCCTCAGTCAGCTTCGCTGCCAACTCCCGCGTCAGAGGAAGCCTTGGATGTTCCAACCCAGACACATAACAGTAAATCCGACCTATGATTGCAGCCATAGGTCGGATTTACTGTTTTATAAAGCTATACCAATGCTCGGCTTTTTTTGTGTTATGACAGGTTTGTTTACACGCCGCTCGCACCGTAGTTTGACAGCACACGTGCGGAGGGATCGTTGACGTTGCAGCCTTCCCAGCTGCGGTTCGGCATCCAGAAATCCACAACCATATCGGATTGACCGGGGTAATATTTTTCAAAAATCTCCCGGTAGAGCAGAGATTCCTTCGTAAAGGGCTGTGCATGGTCATAATCGGCGCAGTGCTCCGCGAATTCCTCATCGGAGTACACTTCTTCGGCATACAGCTTGAGATAATCTACCATGGAGTGGCCAACGGCGTCGCTGAACGCGGCTTTTTCACGCCACAGGATATCTTCCGGCAGATAATCGCCCTCAAAAGCCTTACGCAGCAGGTATTTGCCCTTGCCGTAGGTGTTCAGCTTCTTCTCCGGGTCGATGGACATGACGTAGGAGACGAAATCCAGATCGCCGAAGGGCACGCGTGCCTCCATGGAGTTGGAGGAAATGCAGCGGTCGGCGCGCAGAACATCGTACATATGCAGCTCGCTGATGCGCTTTACGGATTCCTCCTGGAATGCTTCCGCGGAGGGTGCAAAGTCGGTGTACTTATAGCCGAAGAGTTCGTCGGAGATCTCGCCGGTCAGAAGAACACGTACGTCGGTTTGCTTGTGGATGGCTTTGCAGAGCAGATACATCCCCATACTGGCACGGATCGTGGTGATATCATAGGTGCCGAGAATGGAAATGACCTTATCGAGGGAGGAGATCACTTCTTCCCGGGTCATGATGATTTCCGTATGTTCGCTGCCAATGTAATCAGCCACCTCGCGGGCATATTTGAGGTCAATAGCGTCGCCCTCCATGCCTATGGCAAAAGTACGTATCGGCTTGCCGAGCAGCCGCGCGGAGACGGCACAGACAAGAGAACTGTCGAGCCCGCCGCTGAGCAGGAATCCAATGGGAGCATCAGCATCCAGACGCTTTTCAATGCCGGCAACCAGTTTGTCATGAATGTTTTTGCAAATCTCAGGAAGCGTTTCATCGGATACTTCCGCCACCTCCGTGATGTCACGATAGGGGATGAATTTCCCGTCCGCATAATAATGGCCGGGAGGGAAGGGCAGGATCTCGTCGGTGAGTCCGACCAGGTTGATCGGCTCGCTGGCGAAAAGAATCTTGCCGTTTTGGCTGTATCCATAATAGAGCGGACGAATACCGATCGGATCACGCGCCGCGATGAGAGAGCCGCGGCGCGCGTCGTAAATCACCAGAGCGTATTCCGCATCCAGCATGCGGAACATATCAAAACCGTATTCTTCGTAGAGCGGAAGCAGGATTTCGCAGTCCGAATCGCTGCGGAAACTGTATTTCTTGGCAAGTGCGTCCTTTATCGGCCGAAACCCGTAAATTTCGCCGTTGCAAACGCAGTAATTTCCATTCAATTCGAAAGGCTGCATGCCTTCCTCATGAAGTCCCATGATAGCAAGACGGTGGAAACCCATAAGTCCGGCGCCGGTTTCGATGACTCTTGTCATGTCAGGACCGCGGTATTTGGTGCGATCGAAACACGTTATAAATGTATCTCTTGCGATACTTGGATCAGAGAAGCCGATAATAGAACACATAGTCTACCTCATATTTTTCTGAAGGCCCGTTATTTGACACTGAACAGCAGCTCGCCGTAGGTCGGATAGGGCCAATATTTGGAGGATGTCATTACTTCGGATTCATCAACAACAGCACGCAGCTCGTTCATGGCGGCGAAAACGTGATCCTTATAGTACACGGCCTCGTCCAGGATATCCGTGACGGATTTCACGCCGATGAGCGCACTGTCGAGTGTGTCGATCTTTTCGACGATGCAGGTGGTCAGGCGGGACAGCTTATCCACAATTTTCTCCTCAAAGGTGCAGTCGGCTGTGGCGATGAAGCTGCGCTTGGCAAGCGCTGCGTCGCACAGGTCCTTGACATAGGCGCTGATCGCGGGCAGAATGTCGCGCTTTGCCATGTCGAGCATGGTCAGCGCTTCAATGTGGATCACCTTGCAGTAGTTCTCAAGCAGAATCTCGTAACGGGATTTCATCTCGCTCTCGGTGAGAACGCCGTGCGTGGAGAACAGCTTGATGTTTTTCTCATGCAGGAAGTAGGGCAGGCAGTCGGTGGTCGAACGGAGGTTCAAAAGACCGCGGCCTTCCGTCAGTTCGCGGATATTGTTCTCGTCATAGCCGTTTCCGTTGAAGATAATGCGCTTGTGCGCACGGATGGTATCGCGGATCAGGTCATGCAGGGCAGAGGTAAAGCATTCGGCAGATTCGAGCTTGTCGGCAAATTCGCGCAGCTCTTCTGCAACGGCGGTATTCAGCACGATGTTCGGGCTGGCAACGGATGCGGAAGAGCCCAGGCTTCTGAATTCAAACTTGTTGCCGGTGAAGGCAAAGGCGGAGGTGCGGTTGCGGTCCGTGGAATCCTTCGGGAAACGCGGGAGAACATGGACGCCGATCTTCATCTGCACCTTTTCCGGTGCGTCATAGGAGGCGTCGTCCTCAATCGCCTTCAGAATGTCGTTCAGCTCATCGCCGAGGAACATGGAAATGATAGCAGGCGGCGCTTCGTTTGCACCAAGACGGTGATCGTTGCCGGCGGATGCAACGGAAATACGCAGCAGATCCTGATATTCATCCACCGCTTTGATAACGGCGCAAAGGAAGAGCAGGAACTGTGCATTGTCGTGCGGCGTGTCGCCCGGCTCCAACAGGTTGACGCCGGTATCCGTGGAAATGGACCAGTTATTGTGCTTGCCGCTGCCGTTGACGCCGGCAAAGGGCTTTTCATGCAGCAGGCAGACCAGACCGTGACGCTGGGCAATCTTTTTCATAATTTCCATGGTCAGCTGGTTGTGGTCGGTTGCAATATTGGTGGTCGTAAAGATCGGCGCAAGCTCATGCTGCGCGGGCGCGACCTCGTTGTGCTTGGTCTTGGCCAGAACGCCGAGCTTCCAGAGTTCTTCGTCCAGCTCCTTCATGAATGCGGCCACGCGGGGCTTCAGGCTGCCGAAATAGTGATCGTCCAGCTCCTGGCCCTTCGGCGGCTTGGCGCCGAAAAGGGTACGGCCGGTGTAAATCAGGTCGGGGCGGCGGTCATACATCTCCTTGTCAATCAGGAAATACTCCTGCTCCGGACCGACAGTGGTTTTCACGGAATGGGCGTCGGTATTCCCGAACAGCTTCAGGATACGCATGGCCTGCTTGTTGATGGCTTCCATGGAGCGCAGCAGCGGGGTCTTTTTATCCAGCGCTTCGCCGCCGTAGGAACAGAATGCGGTCGGAATGCAGAGCGTACCGTCTTTGATAAATGCATAGGAGGTGGGGTCCCAGGCGGTGTATCCGCGGGCCTCAAATGTGGCGCGCAGGCCGCCGGACGGGAAGCTGGAGGCATCCGGTTCGCCGCGAACCAGCTCTTTGCCGGAGAACTCCATGATCACGCTGCCGTCACTCGACGGGGAAATAAAGCTGTCGTGTTTTTCGGCGGTGGTGCCGGTCATGGGCTGGAACCAGTGCGTGAAATGCGTGGCGCCGTTTTCAACCGCCCAATCCTTCATGGCATTTGCGACGACATTCGCAACATTTATATCCAGTCTCTTGCCGTCCCGAACGGCATTTTTCATGGCTTTATAGGTTTCTTTGGGCAGGCGGGCCTTCATGGTCGTATCATCAAAGACCAGGCAGCCGAAAATTTCTGGAACGTTTGTCATCGTAAAACCCTCCGATTCTGTAATAAAAAAGGCAAAGGCGCGCAGTTTTTTCAGTACTGCGGCGCCTTTGCCGTATCAATGTACAAATTATAGACCCAATCATCCGGAATGTCAAGCGCGGAACCGTCTGCAATATCACCAACATTTTTACGTTTGAAAAAGCGAATGTTGGTGGCAACTGCCAACGAATTCCGACAGAACCCGACGTCTCTGCTATTTCGCACAGGCCAGAATTGCCTGCGCAACGCGTATGCCGTCCACGGCGGCGGACATGATGCCGCCCGCATACCCTGCGCCCTCGCCGCAGGGGTAGATCCCGCGCAGATTGGACTGCAGATCCTCGCCCCGGACGATCCGGACCGGGGAGGAAGAACGTGTTTCCACGCCGGTCATCACGGCGTCCGGAAGGGCAAAGCCGCGCAGCTTTGCGTCAAAGAGCGGGACGGCTTCCCGCATGGCGTTTGCTGCAAAGTCCGGCAGAACGGCCGCAAGATTGCAGAAACGGACGCCGAGCGGATACGTAGGACGGACGTTTCCGGCGGATGAAGAGGCCGTTCCCTGTAAAAAATCGCCCAGAAGCTGTGCGGGTGCGGTGAAATTCCGTCCGCCCGCGGCGTAAGCTGCCGTTTCATAGCGCCGCTGGAAGGCCACGCCCGCGAGCGGGTGGGTATCACCGAAATCCTCCGGCGTGACGTTTACGAGCAGCGCGCTGTTGGCGTTTTCTCCGTCGCGTGCAAAGCGGCTCATGCCGTTGACCACTACGCCGCCGTCCTCGCTTGCCGCGGCGACGACTTCGCCGCCCGGACACATGCAAAAGGTATAAACGGAGCGCCCGCCCGGCAGATGGCAGGCAAGTTTATAATCCGCCGCTCCCAGCTGCGGGACGATGGCCCTGCCATACTGTGCGGTGTTGATCAGTGCCTGCGGATGTTCGATGCGCACGCCGACAGAAAAGGGCTTTTGCTCCAGCACCGCGCCGCAGCGGTACAGCAGCTCGAAAATATCGCGTGCACTGTGTCCTGCCGCTAAAATGAGCGTGTCGGTGTCGATTTCCAGGCGTTCGCCGCGGCACTCGGCGGCAACGCCGCGCAGACGGCCGTTTTCCAGGCGAATGTCACAGAGCCGGGTTTCAAAACGGACTTCCCCGCCCGCGCGCAGGATCCGCGCACGGATGTTTTTGATCACGCCGGGCAGCAGATCCGTGCCGATATGCGGCTTTGCCTGCCACAGAATTTCTTCCGGCGCTCCTGCGCGGACAAATGTCTCCAGCACATGTGCGCAGCGCGGGTCATGGATGTTTGTGGTCAGTTTTCCGTCCGAAAAAGTGCCTGCGCCGCCCTCTCCGAACTGAATATTGGAGGCGGGATCCAGCCGGCGCGTGACAGAAAAACGCTCGATTGCGGCAAGGCGCGCGTCCGCGTCGCATCCGCGCTCCAGCACGATCGGCGCGGCGCCCGCTTCGGCAAGCGTCAGCGCCGCAAAGAGTCCGGCAGGGCCGGAACCGCAGATTACGGGTCGATGCGGAAACGGTTTACATAACCTTTCTGCGACAAACGGAGCAGATGCCTGGCAGGGCACTGCGTCCGGGCATTTTGCGCGGCGCAGGATAACCGCTTCGTCGCCTTTCACCGTCAGTGCAAGCGTCATGACAAAGAAAAGCGCCGGTTTTTTACGCGCGTCAACGGAGCGCTTCAGCAGCCGCCAGTCGGTAATGCGTTCCGGGGGCAGCTTCAGCCGCCGCGCGGCCGCCGCTGTGATCTCCGCACGGTCTGCAGCAACTGGTACTTTCAGATTACGCAGCTCGATCATAACGCACCTCCTGCGGCATAACGGCCTGCCGTAATGCCGGATGCAAAGGCCCAATGCAGATTATAACCGCCGCAGGCACCGTCGATGTCGAGTGCTTCGCCTGCAGCAAACAGCCACGGATGCAGCCGGGAACACAGCGTGACGGGGTCAAACTCTGAGAGTGCCGCGCCGCCGCGCGTGACCTGCGCCTGTTTTGAGTCGCCGCAGCCCTGTACGGTCAGGCGGAAATCCTGAATAGCCCGCGCCAGGCGTTCCGGCGTGTCACCGCCGGCCGCACGCAGTACAGCCGCATTGATACGGCTGTGGAACATCCCGGTCAGGAACGTTTCACCCGCGCGCAGGGGATGGTATGTTTTTCGTTGGTACAGAAGTTTACATAATTCATCTCGCGACAGATCCGGCAGCAAATTGATCGAAAGAACATCGCCGGGCTGTGCATGGCGGGAAAGGTCAAAAATCACGATGCCGCTCACGCCGTAGTCCCGAAAGAGCAGTTCGCCGCGCTGGGTGCGCAGCGGTGCGCCCTTGCGCAGCAGTGTGACGGCGCACTTGACGCGCAGGCCCGAAAGGCCGCGCACCGGTGCGGTATCGGTTTTCAGCGGGCACAATACCGGGGAAAACGGCATGATGCGGTGCCCGGCGTTCTGCAAAAGCCGGGTGCCGCCGCCGGTTGCCACAATTACGGCGTCGCCGGTGACGGTACGGCCGTCCGCAGCGGCAGCCGTGCCATCCGTCCGAAGCTGCACAGTGTCAAATCCGCACAGCGTCTGCACGCCGGATTCCTCACAGGCGAGACGCAGCACGTCCAGTACGCCGGACGCGGCATCACTCACCGGATAGATGCGGCCCTCCGCATCCGGATAGGTAAAAAGGCCATGTGCAGAGAAAAAGGCACGCAGTTCCTCACAGGGGATCTGCGCAAGCACCGGCGCAGTGAAATCCGGCGCGTTGTAGGCCTCCGGTGCAACAGCGGCATTGGAAAGATTGCAGCGGCCGTTGCCGGTTTGCAGGATCTTTTTACCGACGCGGTCTGCGCGTTCCAGCAGTGTGACCTGCGCGCCGAGTTCCGCCGCCGTGACCGCGGCGGCAAGTCCGGCCGCGCCGCCGCCGGCTATTACAATATGTCGTCTGGACATAAGAGCTCCTTTGTTTTCAGATGGGTTTATTGTATCACAGCGGGCAGAATTATGCCACAGTTTTCCGTAGGAAGGTCTTGCTGTGCAGCGAAAAACAGGAAACGGCTGTGCAAAACCGGGAAGTTTTGCATCCGGGCTATATTCTGTGTGAAGAGTGTGGTATAATAAACCCGTCGAGCACACAATACAACACAGGAGGTTACAGTATGGCACTGAAAAACAGAAAAGAAATGGATCCCCGATATATGTGGGATCTCTCGCATATATACCCGACGCGGGATGCCTGGGAAAAGGCCTATCAGGAGGCGGAAGCCCTGACAAATCAGATCCCGCCGCTTGCCGGCACGCTGGGCGCATCGGCCGACAGTCTGTTGCACGCGCTGGATACGATCTTTGCGGCTTCCCGGGCTATGATGCCGGTTTATCTGTACGCTTCGCTGAACAAATCCGGCGATCAGGGCGACTCGGAAGCGCAGGAACTGGAGGCCCGTGCCATCAACCTGTTGGTCAAGGGCAGCACGGCAGTTTCCTTTGCGGAACCGGAGATTCTGGCCATTCCGGAGGAAACGCTCGCAGCTTATCTGCAGGACGAACGGCTGGCGACCTACCGCCAGTACATCCGCAACGTGACGCGCGCCAGATCGCACACGCTGGACGCAGAGCGTGAGCGTATGCTGGCTATGCTGGGCGATGCCGCCGAAAGCCCCTCGAACAGCTTCGATATGCTGGAAGCGGTTGATATCACGTTCCCGGAGATCACGGGCGAAAACGATGAAAAAGTGGCGCTGACGCACGGCAATTTCGGCGTTTTCCGCGAAAGCAAAGATCGACGCGTACGCCGCGAGGCCTTTGAAACCTATTTTGGCGAGTTCCGGAAATACCAGAACACGCTGGCTGCCATGTATGCAGGTTCCGTGAAATTTGACTGTTACTATGCAAAGGTGCGCAATTTCGACAGCGCGTTGTCCCGCGCCCTGTTTGCAAGCAATGTTCCCGTTTCCGTCTATGATTCCCTGGTCGAGGCAATCCACGATGGCCTGCCGACTATGCGCCGTTATCTGGACCTGCGCCGCCGCGTGCTGGGTCTTGAGGAACTGCATCTGTATGACCTGTATGCCCCGATGGTGGATGATATCGACTTCAAAATGCCGTATGAGGACGCGCAGGATCTTGTGAAGAAGGCGCTGGCGCCGCTTGGCGAGGAATATACCGCCCTGCTGGACAAGGCTTTCCAGGGAAAATGGATCGATGTCTATGAAAACCACGGCAAAACGACCGGCGCTTTCTCCTGCGGCGTTTATGGCGTGCATCCGTATGTCCTTCTGAATTATACGGACACCCTCGATGACGCATTTACGCTGGCGCATGAGCTGGGCCACGCCTTGCATTCCTACAAATCGAGCGAAACTCAGGATTATGTCAACCATGATTATCATATTCTGGTCGCAGAAGTTGCCTCGACGGTCAACGAAGTGCTTTTGACCAAATATCTGCTCTCCGTCGAAACGGATTCCCGCCGCCGCGCCTACATTCTGAATCATTTCCTGGAGGGCTTCCGTACGACCGTGTTCCGCCAGACGCTGTTTGCGGAGTTCGAACGCCGCGCACATGAAATGTATGAGTCCGGCACGCCGCTGACGGCGCAGAGCCTGTCGGCCGAATACCACGCGCTCAATGATCTGTACTATGCGGGAGCCGTGAATGACGAGACAATGGACATCGAATGGGCACGCATTCCGCATTTCTATAATGCGTTCTATGTCTATCAGTATGCAACCGGCTTCTGCAGCGCGGTCGCGATTGCCAATGACATTCTGACAACGGGCGACGCCAGCCGTTATCTCCGTTTCCTGACAACGGGCGGCAGCGATTATCCGCTGGAGGAGCTTAAGATCGCGGGCGTGGATCTGACAAAGCCCGATACCGTGGAAAGCGCACTCAAAGTGTTCAGCGAAACGCTGGACGAAATGGAGAAAGTGCTGGGAAAATAAGCAGCCCGAGCGCCGGATGAGGCAGATGCCCATCCGGCGCTTTTTTTGCAGAGCGTTTTGAAAAAAGGCGGCTGCGGCGGAAGGATGATTGAATAAAAAGTCAAAAATTTATCCTTGTATTGACGCAAACCTGTACACTCTATATAATAAAATTAAAAATTGATACAGAAGGGGTGGCAACATATGGCAAGGAGAAAAGCAATGGACGAACTGCTTTCCAATTTTGTGAAGAAGGGGCCCGCGGGCTGCGGCTGCATCGTCACAAAGGATGGTGAGCGGATTTACGAGAACTATTTCGGCGTGGAAAACATCAATACCGGCAAGCCGACGGACGCGGATACGGTTTACCGTCTCTTTTCCATGACGAAGGTGATTATCTGCACGGCAGCAATGAAACTCTTTGAAGAGGGTAAATTCCTGCTGAACGATCCGATCTATGAATACTTCCCCGAGTGGCGCAATACCCAGAAGGTTGTTTATCATCCGAACGGCAACTATGACATAGTCCCGGTCGAGCATCCGATTCAGGTCAAGCACGCGTTCTCCATGGCGATGGGCATCGGCTATGGCGGAAACGACGCCACGCACCAGAAGGCCGCCGAAGTGCGCCGCCGCCTGCGCGAGGAAAAAGGCAAGTATTACACGCTGCGCGAGGATATCGCCGCGATGAGCGAGGTGCCGATTGCCTTTGAACCCGGTACGCATTTCCTCTATGGTTTCGGCCACGAGATGGTGGCGGGCTTGATTGAGGTCTGCTCCGGCATGAAGGTCAGCGAGTACCTGAAAAAGAACATTTTTGAGCCGCTGGGCATGACGCGCACCGGCTATCGACTCTTTGACGACATTGCGGATCATCTGGTCACGCCGTGCCGCCGCGAAGCGGATGGCTCGCTGGTTCAGATCCCGGCTATGATGGACGAAAATATCCAGCCGGATGCCACCTATGAGGCGGGCGGCGCCGGTTTGTTCTCAACGGTCAGCGATTATTCCAAGTTTGTTGTCGCGCTGGCAAACGGCGGCATCATGCCGAACGGCGAGCAGCTGATCGGCCGTAAAACCATCGACCTGATGCGCGATAACCAGTTCAATCCGGATCAGCTCCGCGAACTGCGCAATTTCTATAACGCAGGTTATGGCTATGGACTCGGCGTGCGTACCATGATGGGCCGCGCACTGGGCAATTCCAACGGCACGCCCGGCGAGTTTGGCTGGACGGGCGCAATGGGCACCTATACGCTGATCGACCCGGAGGAAAACTTTACAACGACCTATATGCATCAGATGATGCCGAATATGGAGGAATATCATCACCTGCGCGTACGTGCTGTGGCATACGGCATGCTGCGCTGAGCATCCGGAATTTTTGAAGGAGGAACACCATGAAACCGCTTGCAGATTACAGTCACATCCGAGGAATCCACCTGAGCAATTTCCCGCCGTTTGCCAATCGTTTTCATAACGACAAAAGAGAACCCATCTCTCTGGAGTGGCAGCTTTCCTATTGCCAGAAGCTGAACCTGAACTCCAGCCGCCAGTTCTGCGATTTCCCGATTTACCTGGCGGATCCTGCGGGCTGCATTGATTTCTACCGCGAGTCCATGCGTACCTGCTGGCGTTACGGTGTCAGCACCATGCAGATTCTGTTTAATGGCAACAGCCTGGACCGTACGCTGTACATCCTCGAGCCGGAATGGTGGGAGGAGGTCGGCGACAAATATGTGCGGGATATGGTTCTGGCACTGAAGGATGAACCGGGCCTTTTGATGTGGGACGTTATGAATGAGCCGTCCTGCAATCTTTGGTATAAAGATGCATCACCGGAGGAGCAGCCGGAGCGCTGGGAGAAGATCAACCGCTTCCTGAAGCACTACTGCGACCTGATCCACGAGCTGGATCCGGATGGCTGCCTGACGATCGGCCACACCACGCCGGATGATCTGGAACCCAGCAATGAATGGGTGGACGTCATCTGCTTCCATGACTATACAGAGACCCGCGCCCGCATCAACCATGCCTATGACATGGCGCTGGAGGCTGGTCAAAAGTATGGCAAGCCCGTCATCAACAGCGAGACCTGCTGTCTCTGCCGCGCAAACCCGTATGACGTCGCTATCGAGATTGCCATGCAGCGCAAAACCGGATTCTATGTGTTCAATCTGGTCTCCGAGGGCTATTGGGGAGAGGTACACGGCCTGATTTATCCGGATGGCACCGTGCGCAATCCGGATGCTGTTGCCGCGCTTTATGGTTTCTTCCGCAACCGCACGCCGTCGCGCATCAAGGCAAAACCGAACCGCGAGGGCTATGTCTATCGCGCATTGAAATTCCTGGAGGAATCGCTCACGGACGATACGGGCCTGTTCCGCAATACGCCGCGCACCACGGACGAAATCCTGGAGGCAGCGGAGTATGCCGCAAACCTGATGGAGTGCAACGAAATGGTTCCCATGATCGATCCGCCGTCGGCAAAGATTGCGGATTGGCGCGCCATGCCGCCGGAGGAGCGGGATCTGGAAGAAGTGCGCAAATTTGCCTATGAGCTTGGAAAGACGCTGAAGGAGTATTGCCAGGTTCTGTAACGAATGGCGCAGAGCGGGTATCCTGCCCCTGTGCATTTGAAAAGAGGAACCCGGATACATAAAAAACGAAAAAAGGAGAGAATTTATGCGTTATAAGCACTTTAGAAACGCAAACGTGGACGTTTCTGCCATGGCGGTGGGCACCTGGCCGATCGGCGATTGCGGCTACGGTACCGTCACGGAAAAAGACTCCATCGAGGCTATCCATGCCATGTTCGACAACGGCGTGAATATGCTGGATACGGCGCCGGACTATGGCGTGGGCCATTCGGAAACGGTGGTCGGCAAGGCGATCAAGGGCTACGACAGGTCCAAAATCTTCCTTGCAACCAAGTGCTGCGCTTCTGCCCTGACGCTCAAGTCCGCCAGAACGGGCCGCGGTTATTGCCGCGACGGCCGCTATGAGGACGTTCTGTACGAATGCGAGCAGTCCCTGAGACGTTTGGGAACCGATTACATCGACTTTTACTTTGTCCATTGGCCGGATGTGGACACGCCGTTTTCCGAGACCATGGAAGCCATGAAAACCCTGAAGCAGCAGGGTAAAATCCGCTTTGTCGGCCTTTCCAACTTCAATAAACAGCAGGTTCTGGAGTGCGAAAAGGTCGTCAAGGTTGATGTTTTGCAGCCGCCGTTCTCCATGGTGGTCCGCAGCTCCGAGGATTTGATGAAATGGGCGGTACAGCGCGGAATCGATACCTGCACCTATGGTTCACTGGGCGGCGGCATCCTGACAGGCGCTTTCCGCACAGCTCCGGATTTTGAAAGACGCGATCCCAGAAACTTCTTCTATCCGTTCTTCAGAGAACCCAGCTTCGGCAAGGTTATGAAGGTAGTTGATGTGCTCGATCAGATCGCAGCCGAAGTCGGAAAGCCGGTTTCACAGGTTGCCGTGAACTGGCAGACCCAGCAGCCCCATGTTTCCACGGCGCTTTGCGGCGTCAGAACCGCCGCCGAGGCAGTGGAAAACTGCGGCGCATTTGAGTGGGAACTCACGGATGCGCAGATTCAGGCGATCAATGCTGCGATCGCTGCAAACCTTGATTTTGACGGCGCGGACCGCAGCAGGTAAAACTTCACAAAAGAAAACAAAGCAATGGCAATATGCCCGAAGAGGATCCGTCTTCTTCGGGCTTTTTTTCACATCAAAGGATAGACATTCTGCGGAATACCTGCTATACTTAGATTTATGAAAAAATTGGCGATGAAACCGGAAAAGCAAAAGAAAACCCTCGATTTTAACTATTTAAAGTTGCAAAGAATCCCCTCTCTCCGAAAGGCTGCCGGAGAGGAAAACCGGCTTCCGGAGACGTACGGCGGAAAACTCTCTGCTTTTTTTGCATCGGCGCCTGATCTTTTGCGTCAAGAATCATTTGTGTTTTTGAATAACACATCAGATGCAGAAATCAAACAAGAGAAAAACGGAATAAAATCCACTTAAAACAGAGCAAAAACTCTCAAAAATGGCCAAAATACCAACTAATCCGAAATTCGGGCGGGTGGGGTAAAATCTGGAACTGCTTGATTTCTGCGGAAATTATGGTATAATGTTTGAAAATGAAATGTGCATTTTTACACGTTCGGTTACGGAAGAATTGGTAATTGCGCATTTTTTGTTCTTTTGAGTAACTATACCCTTTGATGGTTGATTTCGGCGTATTTTTGATACCCGGACAGTCGGTTTACCAATCCTATTACTATGAACGATAACGGAGGACGCCATTCCATGAACAGGAAACAGACGGAAGCGGAGATCGACCTTCTGCAATTGGCAAAGGTTCTGTGGCGGCGGGCGTGGATTATTATTTTGGCAATGCTTTTCTGCGGCGCGCTGGGATTCTCCTATGCCCGGTATTGCATCACCCCGCTTTACCAGGCCAAGGCAATGATGTATGTCAATAACAGCTCTATTTCCGTGGGCAGCACGACGGTCAATCTTTCCGATCTTTCTGCGGCACAGAAGCTGGTGAATACCTATATTGTCATTTTAAAGACCAGAGCCACGCTGAACGATGTCATAGAGCAGGCCGACCTGGATTACAGCTATCAGGAACTTGCCAATATGATCAGCGCGTCCCCCGTGAACTCCACGGAGATTTTTGAAATTGTGGTAACCGGCCCGAATCCCCGCGAAGCCGAGAAAATTGCCAATACCATCGCGGAAATTCTTCCGGAAAAGATTTCGGATATTGTGGAAGGCAGCTCCGTGCGTATTGTGGATTATGCGGTCGTTCCTTCCCAGAAATCTTCGCCCAGCATTACGAGGTATACGGGCATCGGCTTGCTGTTGGGCGCACTGCTCAGCTGCGGCATCCTGATCCTGCGCGAGCTTTTGGATGAACAAATCCGCGGGGAGGATTATCTGCGGCAGAATTATGACCTGCCGGTGCTGGCTGCCATTCCCGATTTGCGCAGTGCGGCGTCATCCGGCGCCGCCTATTATGACAGCTATGCTTCCCGGACAAAGGAGGTTTCCGAATGAGCGCCACAGCCAAAGCCCGCCATAAAAGCAAACGGCGGCTGTCGATTTATTCCGCGGCCGACGACAAAATGCTGCTGGGCAGCAAATTAGGGTTCGCTGCCTCCGAGGCATATAAGCTGCTGCGCACCAATCTGGTGTTTGCCCTGCCGGATGAGCAGAAATGCCGTGTGATCGGCGTAACCAGTTCTGTGCGCGGGGAAGGAAAAAGCACGACCACCCTCAATTTGGGGTATACCCTGGCCGAAACAGACAAAAAAGTCTTGATTATTGAAGCGGATATGCGTCTGCCGACGATTTCCAAACGTCTGGGCCTGCAAAATGCCGAAGGACTCTCCGATCTTCTGGCCGGCATCAGTTATGGCGGCGACGTGATGCAGGAATCCGGCCTGCACCCGGAATTGAAGGTCATTACAGCCGGCAGTATTCCGCCGAATCCGTCCGAACTGCTTGCTTCCGAACGGATGAAAAAGACGCTGGAAGTATTAAGCGAGGAATTTGACTTTATCCTGCTGGATCTTCCGCCCGTCACAGCGGTTTCGGACCCGCTGGTGGTGGCGCCGCTTGTCAGCGGCATGATTGTTGTCGTCTGTCAGGATTATACGAACCGCCGGGCTTTGGATGAGACGGTCCGGCAAATCGAGTTTTCCAATGCGAAGCTGCTGGGCTTTGTGATGAACCGTTCAAACATTCAGGAAAAGTCCAGAAAGCACTATGGAAAGAAATACGGCTATTCCGGGAAATACCACGGCTATGGATATAGCGGCAGCCATCAGAAAACCGGCCGGGACAAAACGGACGGCCGTGATTGACATTCATTCTCATATTCTGCCGTGCATGGATGACGGCAGCCGTAGCGTGGAAGAAAGCCTGCAAATGCTGCGGGCACTGAAAGAACAGGGGATTGTTTCCGTCGCCGCGACGCCGCACTTCTATGGCATGAAGGATAGCCCACAGTCTTTTCTGCAGCGGCGCGGAGAAGCCGCCGCCGCTTTGCGGCAGGCCATGGAGCCGGAATTGCCGCAGCTTCTCCTGGGCGCCGAGGTGTATTATTTCGACGGAATTACCGGAGCGCAGGACCTGGATCTTTTAAAGCTGGAAAACACCGGGTATCTGCTGCTGGAAATGCCGTTTTTCCCTTGGACGGAGCGAATGCTCCACGATATCTTAACGCTGCAGAGCCGGAATGACACCTCGGTTATCCTGGCTCATGTGGAACGCTATTTTCCATATCAGAAAAAGAGTGTCTGGGCTGCGCTGCATGCAGAAGGCGTGCAGATGCAGTGCAATGCAGAGGTATTTTTGAACTGGAGAACCAAACGCCGTGCCCTGCGGATGCTGCACGGCGGCGCCGTGCGTTTCCTTGGTTCGGACTGCCATAATATGACGGCAAGGCCCCCCAGAATGGGGGAGGCGGCGGCTGTGATTGAAAAGGCACTGGGTGCCGACTTCCTGAAACAGCTGGAAACGGAAGCGGAGCCTGCCGCAGAGTTTGCAAGATAGGGGGAACAGGCACGAAAAAGAAGTTGACGGTTCTGGCCGGAATCCTGCTGCTGGCTTTTGTGCTGCTGTTTCTGCTGCTGACGCCGGAACGCGGCGAAAAACCGGATCCGGAAGAACAAACACGGGATATTCTGGAGCAAATCGAGCCTTCGCAGCCCGAACCCGAAACGGAAGATTCCTCCCCGCAGGATACGGAACCACCGGAGACAATGGCCCCCGAAATGCCGCCGGACTCCGATGTACCGCCGGAGCCGGAGGAACCCTACGTCAGCCCGATTGACTTCACGGCGCTGCAGGCGGGGAATCCGGATATCTACGGATGGCTTCAAATCCCCGGAACGGAGATCAGCTACCCACTACTGCAAAGTTCGGAGGACGACGCCTATTATCTCGATCACGACAGCGACGGCAACTGGTCGCGCGAAGGCGCCATTTTTACGGAGCATACCTATAACGGCACGGCGTTTACGGATCCTGCCACGGTGGTTTACGGTCACCGCAGGGACTCCGGCACGATGTTTGGCCAGCTGCAGTCTATTTATTCGGATCCGGAGCAGATGACTGCGTGCAGTGAGGTGATCGTGTTCCTGCCGGAGCGGGAACTGCACTATCAGGTGTTTGCCGCGGTTCCCTATGATAACCGCCACATCCTGTATCACTATGATTTTGGCAGCAGACGGATGTATAACGCCTTTCTCGAGACCATCTGGTCTGTACGGGAGATCGGCGCGGTTCTGGACACCTCCGTTACGGTCAGTTCGGAAGATCCCCTGCTGATCCTCTCCACCTGCCTGCGAGGCAATGCCCAAAAGCGTTTTCTGGTGCTCGCCAAATTAACCCGGGCGATTCCTGAAATAGAGACGGAAACAAATTGAAAGGAAGTATTTCATATGAAAAAGCTCGCATCTATCCTTCTGGCATTGGTGTTGATGGCTGCGCTTACGATGTCCTGCTTTGCAGCAGAACTCACCCCCAGCGCAGAAAGCAAGGAGGCCCCCGCTGTGTCAGCGCAGGAAACTGCGGATGGTCGGCAGGCTGCGGCCATTATTTACGACGAGGACGGAAACGAAGTTTCCGGCGTTCCGGACGGCGATCTGGTGATTACCCCGTATTCCTGGGCAGATATGGCGGAAGAGTCGATTGGCAATGCACTGAAAAATGCATATGACCAGATCAAGAATGCGGAAACGCTGGACGAACTGGTGCCCGGACTGGAAACCATCCTGTAGCAGTATGACAGCAGCATCAATGTCTCCGACCTGGTGGTGCGCGACGTCTTTGACGTGTCCATCTATGGCGTATATCAGGATTATCTTGCCGAGGACGGCAATACCATCACGATCCGTTTTGAACTGAAGCTCCAGCCCGATGCGCTGCTGCTGGTTCTGCACAATTACTCCGGCTCCGAATGGGAAGCCATTGACGACAGCCGCGTCGTGCGCAATGCGGACGGCAGCGTGGACGTGACCTTTGACAGCCTGTCTCCGATTGTCTTTGTTGTGGATGGCGGCGCCGTGGTGGAGATCGATCCCAATGCCCCCACTTCTCCGCAGACCGGTGAAACCACCTCTTACGGCGCAATGGCGGCCAGCCTGGTTTTCCTGGCGGCAGTTGTGCTGATTGCGCTGCGCAGAAAGCACGCGGCAGACTGAGATGAAACTGCGGGTGAATCTCCGCACACTTAGGGTATTCGCCATCGTGCTTGCCGTACTGCTGATTTTTGCAGCGGGACTTTTTCTGATGAACCGATGGGAGAATCAGCCCGTCGCGGAAGAAAATCTTCCGGATGACACAGCAGAGATGCAGGATGCCCCGGAGAAGGATCTGGTGCTGTTTGGCGGCAGCTGGGTCGCCCCGAAAGATCATTTGGAAACGGTGCTGCTTTTAGGACTGGACAAGTTCGAAGAAACAGCCCATGGAAGCTATAACAACAACCAGCAATCCGACTTTTTGCTGTTGCTGGTGCTGGACCGGAGCGCCGAAACCTGCACGGCTATCCATTTGAACCGTGACACAATGACGCAGGTTCGCGTCATCGGCGCGCAGGGTGAATCGGCCGGGTATGTGGAAGAGCAGCTTGCACTGGCGCATACCTACGGCAGCGGCGGAACGGACAGCTGTAAAAACGTGGCGGAAGCCGTTTCGAACCTGTTGTACGGCGTGCCGATCGACCACTATATTTCCGTGACGATGGACGGCGTGGCCCTGCTGAACGATCTGGCGGGCGGCGTAACCGTGACCGTGCTGGACGACTTTTCCCAGATAGATGCCACGCTGGTGCAGGGAACATCCGTGAAACTCATGGGTCAGCAGGCGCTGACCTATGTGCGTGCCAGAAACGGGTTGGATGACAGCTCCAACCTGCGCCGTATGGAACGCCAAAGGCAGTATCTCCGCGCGCTGAGCGAACAGTTGACGGCCCGTGCCGAGGGCGACGAGGAGTTTTTGCTGGAAGCGCTGCTGGCGGCCAGTGAGTATCTCGTTTCCGACTGTACAGTGGAGAAACTCTCCGCCCTGTCGGAGGAACTCAGCGAATGGGGCATTTCGGAATATCTGACGCTGCCGGGAGAAGCGGTCCGGGCCGAAGAATTCATGGAATTTTACGTGGACGAACAGGCGCTGCAGAAACTGGTTGTCGATGTGTTCTATGAAGTGGCGGAGTAAGGTGCGGCGCGTCTCACGCTTTGTGCCTCTGCCATGTGTAAACCGCTTTGTGATGAAATGAAAACCGGCGCGTCGCCGGTTTTCCGCCGGGGACAGGCCTCACGGAAACGGAGGCCGCCCCACGGCATGCAGGTTTTTCATGTTTCCTGTTGAAATTTGGCCCGGTTACCGGCGGCGGGCCGGAATCTCTTTTACAAAAACGATGCACCGGATATTTATTCCGTACCGTTTTCAGTTCGCGGCACAATTGCGAATATCGTTTTCCTTCTCAATGGCTTGTCATGATCCTGAGTCGAGGGTTTTTATGTGATTTTGCTGCCCGGAATGGCGGAGACGTTTGCCATAGAGGCGATCAGAGCCTCCCGAGAGTATTTCAGATCCACCATTTGTCCTTCCACAGACTGCAAAATCGGATAAAAGCGTTTGACCTGTCCTGCAAATGCCTGTATGAGAGCATTTGCAGGTTTTTTGTGCGAAATTGGACGAAAACAGTCAGAATCCGGCAAAAAAACTGTTTCAGCGAATACTGTGTGAAGGTAGCTTTGCCTGCAAGATTCCTTTTGACAATAGCAGTACAAGGCAGACGATGGAGATTGAGTAAGATGGGCGAAAATGCAAAAAACAACAAAAAGAGAATAGAGCATTGGGAAGTGATCTCAATCCTGTTGATGTTTTATGACTTCCTGGCGGTGGCGGCATCCTATTTTGCTGCGCTGTGGATACGCTTTGACTGCCAGCTCAGCAAGATAGACGCCCGGTATTTGCTGGCGTATTCTGATTCCATCCTCATTTATGCCGGGTTCTGCGTCGTGGTGTTCTGGTTTATGCGGCTTTACAAGAGCATCTGGCGCTTTGCCAGCTATGCCGAGCTTTTGCGGATGATTCTGGCCACGGTGTTTTCGGGCGTGGTCCATGTCATCTGCATGACAGCGTTTGTCACAAGAATGCCCATTTCCTACTATGTGTTCGGCATCATCATCCAGTTCTGTCTGACCCTGGGCGTCCGGTTTTCTTACCGGTTTATCCTGCTGCTGCGGGGAAAGAAAAAGGCGGAAAACGGATATACAAAGCGCGTGATGCTGATCGGCGCCGGCAGCGCCGGGCAGATGATTTTCCGGGATATCAAAAACTCCGGGGGAACGAGCGAAAAAGTCTGCTGTTTTATTGACGATAATCAAAATAAATGGGGCAGATATATCGACAATGTGCCGGTGTTCGGCGGCCGGGAAAGTATCCTGGAAGCGGTGGCCAAGTTTGGAATTGAGAAAATTTATGTGGCTATCCCGAGTGCTAAACCGGAGGACAAGCGCGATATCCTCCGCATCTGCAATGAAACGTCCTGCGAATTGATGAATCTGCCGGGTATGTACCAGCTCTACACCGGAGAGGTGACGGTGAATAAGATGAAGCCCGTCCAGATCGAGGATTTGCTGGGAAGAGATCCGATCAAGCCGGATATGGGCGAGGTGTTTACGTACATTACGGGCAAGGTTGTACTGGTAACCGGCGTTGGTTCCATCGGCTCGGAACTGGCAAGACAGATTGCCGCGCACCGGCCAAAGCATCTGATCCTGTTTGACATCTACGAAAATAATGCCTATGACATCCAGCAGGAACTGAAAAAAGATTATCCGGATTTACGCCTGGACACGATCATTGGTTCTATCCGGGACAGCCGGAAGATTTTCGACGTTTTCGAAGTGTACAGGCCGGAAATCGTATATCACGCGGCAGCGCATAAGCACGTACCGCTGATGGAGGACAGCCCCTGCGAAGCCATCAAGAACAACGCGCTCGGGACCTATAAAACCGCGTATGCCGCCATGGCGCACAACTGTAAGCGATTTGTGCTGCTCAGTACAGATAAGGCCGTGAATCCCACCAATATTATGGGCGCGTCCAAGTGCCTGTGCGAAATGATCATCCAGGCCTTTGACCATAAGATCAAAGAAGGCAAAGCCTATGAAATCCCACAGCTCTTTACGCACGGCATGGATGAAGTGCTGACCGACACCCGGGTGACGGAAGCTTTGAAAACCACGCAGACGGAGTTTGTGGCGGTTCGCTTCGGCAATGTGCTGGGCAGTAATGGTTCCGTTGTGCCGCTGTTTAAAAAACAGATCGAAGCCGGCGGCCCTGTGACGGTCACGCATCCGGACATTATCCGGTATTTCATGACGATTCCGGAGGCGGTCAGCCTGGTTTTGCTCGCGGGGACCTACGCAAAAGGCGGCGAGATCTTCGTGCTCGACATGGGAGAACCTGTGAAAATCGACACACTTGCGCGCAATCTGATCAGGTTGTCCGGATATACGCCGGATGTGGATATCAAACTTGAGTATACCGGCCTGCGAAGCGGCGAGAAGCTCTATGAAGAGAAGCTGATGGCAGAAGAGGGCCTGAAAAAGACGAAAAACGAGATGATTCATATCGGCTGTCCGATACCGTTTGACATTGAAGCGTTTTTGCGGCAGCTGGATGAACTTTTAGAGGCTGCCTATAAGAACAAGCCGGATATGAAGGAAAGAGTGCAGAAAGTTGTGACAACGTATCATCCTGTGTAAGGACGCAGCACGGCGCAACGGCGCCGGGGGCGTCCGTTAAGGACTTCCCCGTATAGAAACATCCCGCGGCTTGCTGCCGGCGTTATAGCACGGCGGAACTTGCCGTTCTTGGGTAAATGGAGTGGTGACGCTTGACAAGTGAAGCACCAAAAACATAGAAATCGTCCGAATGAGCCAAAGATGTGAGATACATCGAGGCTCTATTCGTGTTTTCAGGGAAAACAGAAAAGGAATGAAGAAAACTATGAGTTCAATCGGCGTGCTGGGAGCGGGTACCTGGGGAATTTCCCTTGCCCGCATGCTTTCAAAAAGCGGTCACGAGATAGTTGTGTGGTCTGCGGTTGAAAGGGAAATTGATCAGCTGGAAACAGAAAGGAAACATCCTAACCTCCCCGGTATGATCATCCCGGACGAGGTGCGGTTTACGAAAAAGATGAACGAAGTCTGTGCGGGAAAGCAGATTCTCCTGTTTGCGGTCCCCTCGGTCTACGTCAGGGAGACGGCACGCAAGGCGGCGCCGTATATTCCGGAGGGCCAGATCATAGTGGATGTGGCCAAGGGCATAGAACCGGAGACCCTGCTCACCATGACGCAGGTAATCCAGGATGAGATACCCAGGCAGGTGCATCTGGTGGCACTTTCTGGCCCGACGCACGCGGAGGAAGTTGCGCTGGATATGCCGACCACCATTGTTTCCGCGTGCGCGGATATCCGGATTGCAGAGCAGGTGCAGACAATTTTCATGAATACCTGTATGCGGGTTTACACCAACCCCGATGTTGCAGGCGTTGAACTGTGCGGTGCGATGAAAAACGTGATGGCTCTGGCCGCCGGCATTTCCTCCGGTCTGGGATACGGAGATAATGCAAAGGCTGCGATCATCACGCGCGGCATGGCGGAAATTTCCCGCCTTGGCGCGGCAATGGGATGCCGGGAACAGACGTTTCATGGTCTTGCCGGCATGGGTGATCTGATTGTAACGGCAACAAGCACGCACAGCCGGAATAACCGGTGCGGCATGCTGATCGGAAAAGGTGTCAGCCCAACGGAAGCGGTAAAGCGGGTCGGCATGGTGGTGGAAGGCATTAATGCCATCCCCGCGGCGGTAGAACTTGCACAGCGCTATCAGGTTGAAATGCCGATAGTAGCTGCTGTGGACGCGGTGGTGAACCATGGTGCGGATCCGAGAGAAGCCGTTACCACCTTGATGAATAGGGATAAAAAAACGGAGCTGCCGGAATCCGCCCCGAATGATGACCGCGGTTGAGATTAGCCGGGGGAAAGTTTTTCGGTGCGCCTATCGTTTTAACGATGCTGCAGAAGAGATGCATATGTTTGTGAAGCTGTAAATATCAGTTACATCTGATGGCATGCTCTATGCATTTCATGTCGACGAAGAGTGGACACTTGTGGAAGGCAACAATGGAGCGGTTGTTTACTCGTATGGAAGTGCTGCTATGACAGTATTACAACCGGGACAGAAGGCACGTCACCGCTCCCAACAGATGCCTGGAATGAATATAAAGCGAACGGCAATATTCGATGACAGTAGTGATTCGTTCCTAATCATCTATCGAACTGCTGTGGCTTTATTTGTATCCGGTTTTCATCAGAATCGGAGTGATTCAGAACGGAGATAAAAGAATATAGCATCATTGCGAGAATGGAAGCAACTACGTTGGGTCGGGCAAAATTGTCCGGCCTTCTTTTTGTCCTGTTTCGGTTCGATGCGCCGCTTGAGCCTCTTCAAAACGACATCCCACCGGGCAATTTTCCCATACGCCGGCCCCTCTTCACGGGATTTACAAAAAATTTAATGCGTAAACAGCGCAGAGCATTGAAGAAAAAGCCTGAATGTGGTAAACTATACCTAAAAATGGTGCAAGATTGCGCGCGGAGAACTAACCGCCTGCAATAGTAAATGGTAATTCAGTCAAATTCAGATAGGATGATGAACTATGTGTGGAATCGTTGGATTTACAGGACACAGACAGGCGGCGCCCATATTACTGGACGGATTGTCCAAATTGGAATACCGCGGCTATGATTCCGCAGGCCTGGCTGTCCGCGATGGCGATGCCCCTGCCGAAGTGGTAAAGTCCGTCGGGAAATTGAAAACACTTGCCGAAAAAACGGACGACGGCCGCGCTGTGCCGGGCTGCTGCGGCATTGGCCATACCCGCTGGGCAACCCACGGCGAGCCCTCCTGGGCGAATGCGCACCCCCATGTCAGCGGCAACTGCACCGGTTCCGGCTCCGGACCTGTGGAGTCCGATGTGGTCGGTGTTCACAACGGCATTATTGAAAATTATGTGGAGCTGAAGGAAAAACTTTTAAAGCACGGTTATGTTTTTTACAGTGAAACGGACACCGAAGTGCTCATAAAACTGGTGGATTATTACTATCATAAATACAAAATCGGTCCGGTGGACGCCATTGCCAAGACCATGGTTCGTGTGCGCGGCAGCTATGCCATGGAAGTGATGTTCAAAGACTATCCCGGAGAGATTTTCGTGGCCCGCAAGGATTCGCCTATGATTATCGGCATCGCCGACGGCGAAACCTATGTGGCTTCGGATGTACCGGCTATGCTGAAATACACCAGAAGCGTCTATTACATCGGTAACCACGAGATGGCGCGGCTGACAGCCGGAGAAGCCGTGTTTTACGATCTCAACGGCGATGTGATTCAGAAGGAGCCTGTGGAGATCACCTATTCGGCCGCGGCTGCCGAAAAGGGCGGCTATGAGCATTTCATGATCAAGGAAATCCACGAGCAGCCGGAAGCCGTGCAGAATACGCTGAACGCCATCCTGAAGGACGGCGCGCTGGATCTTTCCACGGTGGGTCTCTCCGATGAGGAGATTCGCGATATTTCTCAGATCTATATTGTGGCCTGCGGTTCGGCCTGGCACGTGGGCATGGTCGCCCAGTATGTGTTTGAGGACCTTGCGCAGATTCCTGTCCGGGTGGAACTGGCCTCCGAGTTCCGCTACCGGAAACCTTTGCTGGATAAAAACGGACTGGTCGTGATCATTTCCCAGTCCGGTGAAACGGCGGATAGCCTGGCGGCGCTCCGAGAGGCAAAAAGCTGCGGCATACGAACGCTGGGCATCGTCAATGTCGTGGGTTCCTCCATCGCCCGCGAGGCGGATACGGTGTTTTATACCCTGGCAGGGCCGGAAATCGCCGTTGCTACGACAAAGGCATACAGCGCACAGTTGATTGCCGTGTATGCGCTGGCCTTGCAGTTTGCAAAAGTTCGCGGTACGCTGGCGGACGACCGCTATCGGAGCCTGATTGACGAACTTGGCACGATCCCGGAGAAAATCCGCCGGATTTTCGAGGACAAGGAACGAATTCAGTGGTTTGCCTCCAAATTTGCCAATATGCAGGATGCGTTCTTTGTGGGCCGCGGCATTGACTATGCGGTGGGGCTGGAGGGCAGCCTGAAAATGAAGGAGATCTCCTACGTGCACTCCGAAGCCTATGCTGCCGGCGAACTGAAGCACGGAACCATCAGCCTGATAGAGGACGGCACGCTGGTGATCGGTATTTTAACCCAGCAGGAGCTGATTGAAAAGACAGTCAGCAACATGGTGGAATGTAAATCGCGCGGCGCTTATCTCATGGCGCTTACGACCTATGGAAACTATTCGCTGGAGGACACCTCGGACTTCACCGTGTATATTCCGAAGATTGATCCGCATTTTGCGGCTTCTCTGGCGGTGATTCCGCTGCAGCTGATGGGATATTACCTTTCTGTTGCAAGAGGTCTGGATGTTGACAAACCCCGCAATCTCGCAAAAAGCGTGACGGTAGAATAAGGAGTGTGCAAACGATGAACATCGTAGTAACCGGGGGAGCCGGCTTCATTGGATCCCACACCGTGATCGAATTGATGCAGGCGGGACACACGGTTGCAGTGGTGGATAATTTCATGAACAGTTCGCCGAAGGTGCTTGACCGTATGGAAACCATCACCGGCAAGAAGATTCCCTTTTACCGGGTGGATATCCGGGACCGGGACGGGCTGGACGCTGTATTCGGGGAGAATCATTTTGACTGCTGCATCCATTTCGCCGGTTTGAAGGCCGTGGGAGAGTCCGTCACGCATCCGTGGGAGTATTATGACAACAACATAGGCGGCACGCTGGTGCTGCTTGATGTGATGCGCCGTCATGGCTGCAAAAACATCATTTTCAGCTCGTCCGCGACGGTGTATGGCAACCCGGCGGTCATTCCGATCACCGAGGATTGCCCGAAGGGCAAGTGTACGAATCCCTATGGGCAGACCAAATCCATGCTGGAAGAGATTCTGACGGATATGCACACGGCAGATGTGAAAAATGGGGATCCGAACCCGTGGAATGTGGTGCTGCTGCGGTATTTCAATCCAATTGGCGCGCATAAATCCGGCCTGATCGGCGAAAATCCGAACGGTATCCCGAACAACCTGATGCCGTATATCACGCAGGTTGCCGTTGGAAAGCTGGAAAAACTGCACGTATTCGGAAACGACTATGACACACCGGACGGAACCGGCGTCCGCGACTATATCCATGTGGTTGATCTGGCAAAGGGTCATGTCAAGGCACTGAAGGCCATTGAGGAAAACTGCGGCGTCGAGGTCTTTAACCTGGGCACCGGTGTGGGTTACTCGGTGCTGGACATGGTGAAGGCCTTTGAGGCTGCAAACGGACTTGAAATTCCGTACGTCATCGAGGGCCGGCGTGCCGGAGATATTGACGCCTGCTATTCGGATCCGACTAAGGCCTATGAAGAACTCGGCTGGAAAGCGGAGTACAGCATTGAGGATATGTGCCGGGACAGCTGGAACTGGCAGAAGAATAACCCCAACGGGTTTGACGTGTAAGGGAACCAAAAAGACCTCCGGATGGAAGCGGGCCGCGCGCTGCTGCGTACGAACCGCCTCGGCCGGAGGCCTTTTTCTGTTCGGAAATCCGCCGAGATGGGGCCAGATAGCCTTCCGGCCACCAGAATCTCCGCTGCCTGAGGCTTAGTCCTCTGCGACCGACAGAACCTGTGCCGTTGCGATGGAGACCTCATAGGCGGTGCGCTCCTCGGCACGTCCATCGATCACCTTGATGTAATTCCGGCTTTGCATACGCCCCTCCAGCTCGATCACACTGTGCGCCGGCAGCGACGCACACAGGCGCGCCACGCTTCCCCAGGCGATACAGGGAATATAGTCACAGCGGTGGATGCCGCCGGTGACATATTCCCGCTCCACGCAGAGCATCATATCGGCAATTTCTCTCCCGAAGGGCGTCCGGCGATAGATGGCCGGTTTACATAAGCTCCCGGTCAGGTGGACAGTGTTTTCGTGAGGCGCCCGGCAGACGGTAATCTCCTGTGCCCACGCACTGATTTTCAGGCGGTTATGCTCTGCCTCCCGGTCGTTATAGGAGCGCAGTTCTCCGGTCAGGATGATGGTTGCCGGAACGGAAAGCGCCGAACAGAGCGTGGATGGTGCGATGACACGAATGGTATCATATGTACCGGAGAGCCGCTGTACGGCAAGGGGAAAACTGTAAAATTCACGGTTGTGGTTTGTATGGGAAAGGGTGGGCATGGCCTCAATGTCGCCGCAGAGCTTGATTTGATTCATAGCAGGCACCTCTCATGTGATTTGTCACATCTATATGCGTCTGCCGGCGGAAGTAGTACAGGCTTTCGCTGCGGTGCATCCGGCAGTTCCCCTGCTGCGCGGGGAAGTCTGTCAGAAAACACTGGATTTTTTCTGAACGGGACGATATAATGAATGGAACAACAGCGGTGGTCTTTCAGGACGCCGGTTACAGATCTGTACGGGGGGATTTCTACATGAATTATGATGTACTCCGCAAGGGCATGCTGCAAGGATTCAATACGTATGATACGTATTCCGTGCTTTCTCATGTTCTGATGCCCGAGGGCTTTGCCATCCGGCTGGGCCTGAAGCATCGCGTGGACAAGAGTGTTTTACGCAATGCGCTGATCGGGCGTTTCGGCGAGGACGAGGAGCACATCCATCCGGGCGTACGCACGGTGGATGGGTCTTATACACAACTGGAGCTGGAATACCACGGCGCCAGGCTGGACATCCGGTCCAGCTCTGCAGGCCGGGACCAGTATATTTTGATAGAACCGAAGAATGACAAGTGCCGCGAGCTGATCCTGTTTGCAGAGTGCGGCTTTCTGTGGAACAAGCCCGGCGCGGCTTATCTGCGGGAGGACTGTATCGAGGGCGTGACGGAGAGCGGGACGGTGCGCGTTTATATGACGGATTCCGACGCACGCGAGCTGCATCTGGGCGGCTTTGGCGCTGTGCGTGTCAGCGATCTGAATGGCCCGGTCGCTGTTTCCACCGGCCGTGCGCTGACTGTGGAGGAAGTGCGTGCGCGCATCGGCGCGGCACAGGCCGCAGCCGAGCAGAGCACGGCCAAATACGGCGCGCTTTCTGAAGCCTATACGGCTATGCGGACGGGATACGCCTGGAATACGATTTATGACCCGGAGAACAAGCGCCTGTGCTCGCCGGTCAGCCGCATCTGGAACGTGAACTGGGGTGGTTACGTACTGTTCGACTGGGATACGTATTTTTGTGCGCTGATGGCGTCGCCGGAATCCCGCGAGCTTGCTTATGCCAATGCGTTTGCCATCACGCACGAAGCGACGGAGCGCGGTTTCATACCTAATTTCGGCGCGGCAGGGGATAATAAGAGCCGGGATCGTTCCCAGCCGCCGGTTGGCTCCATGACTTTTCGTGAGCTTTACCGCCGTTATGGAGAAAAGTGGGTGCTGGAGGAGAGCTTTGACACACTGCTTTCCTGGAACCGGTGGTTTGCGGAAAACCGGATGCTGGAAAACGGCACGATGTGCTGGGGCTCTGATAACGTGACCCAGCCCTTCGCGCGCTTTGACGTCAACAACCACCAGGCAGCTGAATATGAGTCCGGCCTGGATAACTCCCCGATGTTTGACGGCATTGGCTTTGATGAAAAAACCGGCCTGATGCAGCTGGCAGACGTGGGACTGACGGGTCTTTACTGCATGGACTGCGAGGCTCTGGCGGATATTGCGCGGATTCTGGGCCGCCCCGAGCGGGAGGAAATAGAAGCGCGCGGCCGTCGTGCCGACAGTGGTATGCAGACGCTGTGGGACGAGGAAACGGGGTTGTTCCTCAATCGCGACCTGACTTCCGGCAAGCTCTCGCACCGCATTGGACCGACCAACTTTTATGCCGGTTTCTGTCCGTCCGTCACAGCAGAACAATGCGCTCGACTCTGCACGCATTATTTTGATCCGGAAGAATTCTATGGGGACTATGTGATTCCCTCCATCGCGCACAATGACCCGGCCTACCCGGATCAAACGTACTGGCGCGGACGCATTTGGGCGCCCACAAACTTTTTGGCCTATCTTGCGTTCCGTCGTATGGGCGCGCAGGAGGTCTGCCATGATCTTGCGGAGAAGTCGGTTGCGCTGATTTTACAGGAATGGCGAAAACACGGCCATATCCACGAAAACTACTCTGGTGACGACGGTTGGGGATGTCCGAACCCGAGAAGCGATAAATTTTATCACTGGGGCGGTTTACTGACGATGATTGCGCTGATCGAAAACGGGTTTGTGGATGCACCGGAAAAACCGCTGGACTGATCACCGGCGGAAAGCGCCGCTCCCTTGACAAAAGTAGACGAAAATGATATACTTTTTGTGCAGAATATGACAGATGGAGAGGAACTGCAATGCTTGAAATAAAGAATTTGAGTTTCCGTGTCGACGGCGATGCCGGCCGGGAACTTGAAATTATCGATAATGTCAGCCTGCGTGTCGATGACGGCGAATTTGTCGTCGTGACAGGTCCTAACGGCGGCGGAAAAAGTACGCTTGCCCGGCTGATTATGGGTATTGAGCAGCCGACAGAAGGCGTGATCCTGTATAACGGTCAGGATATTACGCACCTGAACGTGACGGAGCGTGCCCGTCTGGGCGTGGGCTATGCCTTTCAGCAGCCCCCGCGCTTTAAGGGCCTGACCGTGCGGAAATTGCTGAGCCTGGCCCATGGCAGCGCACTGCCGGAGGACGTTTGCTGCAATTACCTGACGGACGTGGGGCTGTGTTCCCGGGACTATTTAAACCGCGAGCTGGATTCCTCCCTTTCCGGCGGCGAAGTGAAGCGCATTGAAATTGCAACGCTGATGGCACGCAACCCGGGACTTGCTATTTTTGATGAGCCGGAGGCAGGCATTGACCTCTGGAGCTTTGCCATGCTGGTGGATACCTTTCAGAAAATGCACGACAGGGGCGAAAACAGCATCATGATTATTTCCCATCAGGAGCGTATCATGATGTTGGCGGACCGTATCGTGGTTGTGGACCATGGACATATCCGCACGGACGGCACGCGAGAGGCTGTACTGCCGACCCTGTTCGGCGAATTTGCGTGTGAATGTGATTTCAGGGGGGCCGCGAAATGATTTCGAAAGTTGATTTTGAATTGCTGGAGCAGATTGCCGGCCTGCATGAGATTCCTGCGGGCGCCTATAACATCCGGAAAAACAGCGAAGGCGCCGGACGCCAGTCCACCGAAAACATCGTGATCACGACCAAAGAGGATCACCCGGGCATCGACATCCATATCAAGCCCGGCACCAAAAATGAGAGCGTGCACATTCCGGTTATCATTACGGAAGCCGGTATCACCGAAACGGTATATAACGATTTTTATGTGGGCGAGGACGCAGATGTCCTGATTGTCGCGGGCTGCGGGATACACAATGCCGGCGACGAAAAGAGCGAGCATGATGGCATCCACCGCTTCTTTATCGGGAAAAATGCACACGTCAAATATGTGGAAAAGCATTATGGCGAGGGCGACGGCCGCGGTGAGCGCGTGATGAACCCCACCACGATTCTGGAACTGGAAGAAAACGCGGTTTGCGAACTGGAAATGGTGCAGATCAAGGGCGTGGACTCCACCGTGCGTTCCACCACAGCGAACCTTGCGCGCGGTGCAAAGATCATTGTAACAGAGCGTCTGATGACGCACGGAAACCAGATGGCGCGCTCCGATATGGAAGTGAATCTGAACGGGGAAGGCTCGTCTGCGCAGATTGTCTCGCGTTCCGTGGGCCGCGATCAGTCGGAACAGATCTTTAATCCGCGTGCGGTCGGCAACGAAGCCTGTGCCGCACACGTCCAGTGTGATTCCATTATTATGGATAAGGCGCGTATCCGTTCCATTCCGGAGATTGCCGCCAATCATGCCCAGGCGCAGATCGTTCACGAAGCTGCCATCGGCCGCATCAATAACGATCAGCTGGTAAAGCTCATGTCCTTCGGCATGGACGAACAGGAGGCGGAAGAAGTCATCATCCAGGGCTTCCTGCGATAAAAAAACGAATGCCCGGCAGAAAGCGGGGTGCTCATAAAACAGTTAACAGGCACAGCGGCTTGCGCTGTGCCTGTTCTTGTAGGACATCACTTTCCATGATAAACTGAAAACAAACAGTTCGACAAACTTGAATTTGACAAAGGAGTGTGATTGTATGAAAAAGGCATTACCTAAAATACTTTTGGGTGTAGTCTTGGCTTGTGCTATATTTTTCGGTTTTCTTTATGCCAACAATGACATTGGCAAAACTGCAAACAGTTTAGAAGCGGACATTCGCCAATCTCAAAAGATTTTGGACGATTGGATTGTTGATGGAAGCATTTCTGATACAATGGCTGCTTTTATTTCTTATCCGAAAGACAAGAAAGACCACACCT
>JAHAYX010000004.1 GCA_018384365.1 Clostridiaceae bacterium | reverse complement strand
GCAAACAGTTTAGAAGCGGACATTCGCCAATCTCAAAAGATTTTGGACGATTGGATTGTTGATGGAAGCATTTCTGATACAATGGCTGCTTTTATTTCTTATCCGAAAGACAAGAAAGACCACACCTTTTCTGTATATGTAAATCGGCCAGGCTTATCTTTTGGCTATTTCTTCCGTGGTGGTGGAGATATAGTTCAAGTTGAAGATTACATAGCAGAGTTTGTTGTTGAGGGATATAACGAAAGAGCCTTTATCTCAATGAATACCCAAAATGTTGTTCGACTTGAAATAGATGATGGCAACAATATTCGGGTGATTGATATTGATAGTGGCAAGCCTTTCGCCATTGTCCTGCCTCTTAATGCAGGAAGCATTTGCTTCTATGATACGAATGGAAATGTTGTGGAATATCTACGCCAACCACTTTAACAAATTCCAATTTGTCTAACAGATAAAGGGCGCACTTCTATACACCGTTTGGTGTACTGTGCGATCTGCGATTTTGCACCGCCCCAGAGCCTCCCTCTGATGAGGGAGGTGGCCCGCAGGGCCGGAGGGAGAGAAAATGAAAGACTACAATAAAGAAAATATACCTCTTGCAAAGACACTCCGAAAGAACATGACCCCATGGGAGCGGAAACTATGGTATGATTTTTTGAGATACTACCCGGTGCGCTTTCAAAGGCAAAAAGCGATTGGGAATTACATTGCGGATTTCTATTGCGCAAGAGCAAGGCTGGTCATTGAACTGGATGGCGGTGGACATTATACAGCGGAGCAGGCCAGAAAAGATGAGATGCGCACAAAAGACTTAGAGTCTATGAATCTAACGATAGTGAGAATTTGCAATCTGGATATTGACCGCAATTTTAGTGGTGTATGCGAAAATATTGATCTGACTGTCAAGCGTCTCTCCCTCAGTCAGCTTCGCTGACAGCTCCCTCATCAGAGGGAGCCTTGGATATTCCAACCCCAACACATAACATGAAAATCCGACCCATGATCGTAACCATAGGTCGGATTAACTGTTTTATGAACACCCCTCTAAAGTGCCGGGCATTTTTTACTGCTTTGCACTTTAAAAGCCGATGATTTTGTGGTATGCTGGAAAAAACGAAAGAGAGAAGGGTGAATCCATGGATATGCTGGAATTTATCAAATCCCGGCGCTCCACGCGCAAATACCTCGCCAAACCTGTGGAGCCGGAGAAACTGAATCAAATTGTTGAGGCAGGATGTTATGCACCGAGCGGAAAAAACAATCAGAGCTGGCATTTTGTTGTGATGGAAGATCCTGCCGTGCTGTCGCAGCTTGCGGAACTGGTACAGCGGATTCTCGGCTCGATGACCTATGATGACACAACATACGGCTCTCTTGTCAATGCGATCCGCCTCGCCAGGCGGGGTAACTATGTGTTCTACTATGACGCACCGGCACTGATCGTTGTCACGAACGTGCGGGGCTATGGAAACGCCATGGCGGACAGTTCGTGCGCTCTGGAAAACATGATGCTGATGGCAAATGCGCTGGATCTGGGCAGCTGCTGGATCACCAACTGCATTGGCTGGATGAAAATCCGGAAATTCGCGCATTTCTTGCCCGGTTTGGCGTGACGGACGAAGAAACGATCTGCGGCGCTCTTGCGGTCGGTTATGCGGATACGGCGGATGGACTCCCGGAACGCACCCCGCTGCCGCGCAAGGAAATTCGCATCACACGCGTATAGAAAGCGAAATCGGAAGGAAATAAAAAACAGAAAGGGCCGGCATTGTTTTGCAATGCCGGCCCTTTTCAGAGGCAGTTTGCTTTCTTATGCGGCAATTTCGGAAAACTGCACGAGTGCGACAGCAATCTGTGCACGTGTGGCAGCATCCTTGGGGGAGGTCATGCCGTTTTCACCGGTGCTGACAACACCGTCTGCAAGAGCCCAGGCAAGGGACTCGGCAGCATAGTCGGCAACTGCGGAGGCAAGCTCATCCAGCGTGGTGGAAGCGGTGGTATCTGCACCCATGGCGTTAGCATAACGGTACAGGATGGTTGCAAGCTGCTCCCAGGTGACAAGATCATCAGCGCCAAAGCAGCCATTGTCGTAGCCGCAGACAATTTCCTGTGCAGCAGCCCAGCAAACGGCCTTCTCGTAATACGCACCGGACGTTACATCGGTAAATGCAATTTCAAACTCGGTTTCCACTTCGGGCTGGCCGGCCATTCTCCACAGGATCGTGACGAGCTGGCCGCGGGTGGTCTGTACATCCGGACCAAAGGTGGTGTCGCTGGTGCCGTCCATCAGGCCGGAAGCATATGCTGCACGAACAGCATCAAAATACCAATCGGTATCCGCAACATCCGTGAAGGGAAGAGCGGTGCTCAGCGTCTCCATCATGTTCATGACGACGGAAGCGGAAGTATTGGAAGCCTCGGTATAGTTGAATGCGTAAGTATCGCGGGCAATACCGTCTGCCTTGTCGGACATGCAACGGATTACCGTGCAGGGAATGTCATACTGATCGCAGACGCGTGCCACAGCGGCGCCTTCCATTTCACAGGCAAGGGCGTCAAACTTCTCCTGAAGCTCTGCGACATAGGTCTCGCTGGCGATGAACTGGTCGCCGGTGGCAATGATGCCCTGGTGGACCTTCTCTTCGCCCAGAACGCTGCAGGCGGATGCATAGGCAAGCTTTGCCAGATTCTCGTCCACGGGGATCAGGCCAGTCTCGGAATCAGCGGCAGCCTTGCCGTTCCAGACGAAACCGTCGTTGGTCTCAGTGCCGTAGTCATGCTGGACCAGTGCGGTGCCGATAACCATATCCATAACGTTGACATCGTCGCCGACGCCGCCGGCGATGCCGGTAAAGACAACACCCTTCACGGTGAAGTTGTTCAGCAGGGCAGCGGTGCCGTTTGCGGCCATAACCTTACCAACGCCTGCCTGAACCATAACGACATCCTGACCATTCAGGGTGCCAACATAGAACGTCTTACCGCCGATCACGGTTTCTTTTTCAATCTCGGCAGCTTCAACCAGTGCGTCGAGCTCCACTTTCATGGCGCTGATGATAGCCATACGCGGCGTGGTGTCCAGAATAACTGTGTCCTCCACTGCGGTGAACTCCTTGCCGGACTCGGCAATGGTTTTGAGCATATCCATGACGACGGAAGCGGAAGTGTTGGATGCCTCGGTGTAGTTGAATGCGTAAGTATCGCGGGCAATACCGTCTGCCTTGTCGGACATGCAGCGGATTACCGTGCAGGGAACGCCGAACTGATCGGCTACACGCGCCACAGCGGCGCCTTCCATTTCACAGGCCAGAGCGTCAAACTTCTCCTGCAGCTCTGCGACATAGGTTTCGCTGGAGATGAACTGGTCGCCGGTGGCAATGATGCCCTGGTGAACCTTTTCTTCGCCCAGAACGCTGCAAGCGGATGCATAAGCAATGGCGGAAAGCTCCTCATCCACAGGGATCATGCCGGTTTCGGCATCTGCGGCAGCCTTGCCGTTCCAGACGAAACCGTCGTTGGTCTCGGTGCCGTAGTCATGCTGGACCAGCGCGGTGCCGATGACCATATCCATGACGTTGACTTCGTCGCCGACGCCGCCTGCAATGCCGGTAAAGACGATACCGCCGACATGGTAGGTATCAATCAGAGTTTCGGTGCAGGACGCAGCAAGAACCTTACCAACGCCGGCCTTGACCAGAACGACATCCACGCCGTTCAGCGTACCGACATAGAAAGTGTTTCCTGCGATTGTCTCTTCTTTCTCGATTTCAGCGGCTTCCACCAGCGCGTTCAGTTCTACGCTCATGGCGCTGATGATGCCCAGAGGGACTGTTTCGTCGTTTTCGGCGAAGGTGGTCATCACACCCATCGAAAGAACGAGGGCCAGGACCAGGATCATCGAAACGACCTTTTTCCATACTTGTTTCACGGTAAAAAACCTCCTCCCGTATGATGCCTCTATTGTATCCCGAGCCGGCAGTTTCTGCAATCGTTTAATCGCCCAAGAAGATTGGATAAAACCACAGATAAATTGTTAAAAGGATGAAATTGAGTGGTTTTCACCGCGAATTTACAGAAAATGTATGCCGAAAGCACGTGTTTTTGCGGTGATATACCGCCCGATGCACGGGAAATGGAAAAAACCCCGGTGCTGGTTTCTGCTCCGGTTTCTTTCTATGCCGTCTGCGGCGGCGGATGCCTGCAGCAGGGGCGAATTATACTTTTTCCGTCACGGTCAAAGTGCCGTCCGACTCGCGGGAGAAACGGGACACAAAATCCCAGCCCAGTTGGGACTCGCAGGGGTGCACATCGTGCGCTTTTCCGTGCATCAACATCAGATGATAGGCGTCCAGCCCCTCGTCATTGAAGAATACGTGGTCAGAGAAAGTGTGCTCCGGGTGGGCGGCATACGGATGCAGTATGCGAATCTCCATGCCGGGCACGCCGACGGCGTCCGTGCCGCCCAGCGTGTCATCCGTTTTGCCCTGCGGGATGTCGTTGAATTCCTTCCAGAAACGATAGTTCATTTCCTGATTGGAGCCGGCGCGGATGGGATATTCGCTTTCCCGGGAACCATAAAAATACATCACCGGCAGACGCAGCGGATGTTCGCGCTCTTTTTGCAGCTCCAGTGCGCGCCGTAGGGGACGCAGGGCCGTATCGGGATCCATGCTGGGGATTGGATCACCCTGCGGAGTCTTATCCTCCCGGGTGAGGTACGGTGCGCTGCGTGCGGGATTGAAAAATTTCATGGTGGCATAGGGGAAGGTGCTGTCCACCGGACAGGCGGCGGCAACCACCTCCGGGTGCATCAGAGCAAAGAGCATAGCCATACCGGCGCCGTTTGAGAAACCGGTGGTGTAAATGCGCTTTGAGTCAATAGGATAGCGCTCCTTCAGGTACGCAATAAGCGCCATATAGTACTGCACATCGTCCGGCTGATCCTCGTACAGGTTCAGATTCCAGCCGCGGTGGTTGGAAGAAAAGACATAGACGGTGAGGAAGCCTTCGCGTTCGCCGATGAGGTGCATACCGAAACTTTCACAGGCCTTTTCGGGCGACTCGCCCATTCCGTGGCTGATGAGAATCAGCGGCACGGGATCCGGTTTACCTGCACGGACGGAGGGAGGGAGCACTTCGATCCAATCATGGGACAGTCCGTCGCTGAGTACTACGTTTTCGCGGATCACCGCATGCTCCGGCAGGCGGTAGTTGCGCGCAACGACATCGCCTTCCGCACGGCTGTTGATCCGGCGTACCTGTGCGCAGAAGTCCGGCCAGAGACGCTCCGGCTGGAATGCGCTGCGGGTGACGGCGGTGACGGACTGCGCGGGATTCTGGCTGCAATACCGGCGTGCGCCGTCCTGTGCGTCCACCTGATTGGCGGCGCAGAAATAGTCCACGACGCTGCGCGGCATATCCACCAGCACGGCGGGCACCGCCGCATGAGAAAGTCCTTCGACTGTCAGCTCTCTGGTCCCGCCGATCGCGCAGACGGAGGCCGCGCAGCCCATGGAGGGTTGTTTGGCGACAAGGCTGCAAACCACATCGGCGCCGGAATCAATGCCCAGCAGATGATGGACGTCGAAACCCGCGCCCCAGCCGCCGGGCGAACCGCCCGCCTGCATCAGCAGTGCGTGTACGAGCTTTTCATCCGGCGAAAGCGTATTGCCTTCGCCCGCCGTCCAGCGCCCGCTGCGGCACTGCGGGAAGATTACCAGTAACTTTTCCGTGTTGACCCGGCGCTCCAGGTCATATTCCTGCATCAGCTTCCGCGCGGCATCCTCCCCGGTTTGCTCACTCAGGACAAGGAGCAGAGACTCTTTCCACATCCCGCGTGGTTCGCCGTCCGGATAAACACCAAGCACCTCCCACGGGCCGTCGGGAGATGAAAACCGCATAGATTCCATATTCATTGCAAAATCCCCTTCCAAGTGTTACTTGAGTATCGGCAGATCGATGTACGAAGCGCAATCGCCGCCGAAGAAGATCCGGTCGTGCGCAACGGCGTAATCCTCGCCCAGCGAAGGTGCCTGCATCGTGTTCAGATTGCGGTTGCAATCGGGGAACAGGCTGCCGGAAAGTTGGATCGCGATGCGGTGACCCGCTTCCACGCGATAACCGGCGTGACCGACGCCGAATTCATAACACACCGTTTCACCCGGCGTGAGGAAATCATTCGTAAACAGGCCGTTGCGATGGCGGGCGCGCACCAGACCGGCTGCAATCTGACGCTGATAGCCGTCGGGCGCAAGATCCGTCACACGGCAGGCAAAGTCGGTGTCGGGTACGTCGGTGGCGGCGAACAGGGTCATCCGGAGATCGCCTGCAATCGTGGTATCGCAGTCCAGCGCGGCGGTGCGGAACTCCAGCACGTCCGGACGGTCGGAAATCATCGACCAGTCGGCGGTCAAACCGCGCTTTTGATGATCCACCAGTGCGGAGGGAGCGGGATTCATCGGATCGTAGTCCATGGAGACCTCGCCAGCCTGCGGCAGCGTGGTTTGCAGAGTTTCATCCGCTGCCAGATAGAACTTTGTGCGCACGGCCTCGGGCGGCGGCCAGTCGGCGGCAGTGTGCCAGTCGTTGCTGCCCATGACGAAATAGCGCACCCGCCCCGCGAAGCAATCGTCGTCCATGTCTTTCAAATTGCGGTTGAACCAGCGCAGCATCATACCGGCAACATCCTGCGCCTCGCCGGAATTTTCACTGCCGTAATCGATCCCCTCGATCTCGTGGGGCAGAACGCCTCCGTGCGTCCAGGGGCCGATGAGCAGGCGCGCGTTTTCGCGGGTGAAACTGTCGGCGGAACGGCGGGAGGCCATAAAGTTATCAATGGTATTGTTGCAGGCAACGTCCAGCCATCCGGTGCCGTGCAGCGCGGCGGTGTGGATCTTGTCGTGATCGATAGGACTGAGAATACTGTCCCAGAACTCCTTTTTCTCCACGCCTTCGACCAATGCGATATAATCGTCCAACAGAGGAACGCCCGGCAGCAGTGCGGCGGGGTTCCGGTTCATGGGAAGAAGTTTGTTGTATTCGTTCAGTTTGCCCATGTTCTCCTGAAGAAGGGGCAGCATTTTGCTGCGGAATTCCTCGTCCGGCATATAGGCTTCCGGATGCTGCAGCAGCTGCCCGTAAGCCCAGCCGAGATGGAACGCGGCGATGGTCTGCATCCGGCTGGTGCCGAAGGTCGCCAGTGAGCAGGTCATAAACGGACAAATGGCGTCCAGATGGGGTGGATTCTGACCGGCGGCGGCCATCTGCGTGAACCCGAAATAGGATAATCCGAACATACCGACCCGCCCATTGCAGAAGGGCTGTGCCGCCAGGTATTCCACGGCGTCATACCCGTCCAGATGCTCGTTTTTGCCGTTGAGATTCAGACAGCCCTCGGAGGCATTTGCCCCGCGGCAGTCCTGAATGGCCACTACATAGCCGGCTTCCACGTAATCGGTGTAGTGCGCGTACAGCGGCTCGGAATCAAAGACGTTTTTGTCGTAAGGGGTACGCATTAAAATCAACGGATAAGCGCCCTCAGCGTCCGGAAGATAGAGGTCTGTGGCCAGTTTTACACCGTCGCGCATGGGGCACATATAGTTTTTGATGGTTTTCACGGGTGAAATGCTCCTTTCTGAATGAAAATGGATTTTTGTCATACAAACTCGGGCGGCAGTTCAAAAAACAGGCGGATGCGCGCCTGATTTGTATAAAAATGTCTGCCTTTTATTATACGGAAAAATCTGTAAGCCGTCAAGCAACAAAACGGCGCAAAAGTAAAGGCGCAGCGGCAAACATAGCTGCCGCTGCGCAGGCCGGAAAATCGGAACAGGCTGTGTATCTGATTGTGCCGCGCATCAAACGCGTTGGGCTGTTCCGCCCGGAGGATTATGCCTGCTTGATGGACAGGCTGATGCGTTTCTTCTTCTCGTCCACGTCCAGCACCACGACTTCCACAATATCGCCGACGGCGACTGCTTCGGAGGGATGGCGGACGAACTTTTTACTGATCTGGCTCACGTGCACCAGGCCGTCCTGATGCACGCCGATATCCACAAACGCGCCGAAATCGGTGACATTGCGCACCGTGCCGGTGAGCTTCATGCCGGGCTGGAGGTTTTTCATCTCCAGCACATCCGTCCGGAGGATGGGAGGCGGCAGCTCGTCACGTGGATCGCGGCCGGGTTTCATCAGCTCCTTCACCACGTCCCGCAGTGTGGGAATTCCCACGCCGGTAGCGGAACTGGCGGCTTCTTCCCCGATATCCGCCAGACGCTGGGGCAGTTCTGCCAGCTTACCCGCCGCAACGTCCTGTAAGGTATAGCCGCAGAGCGTTACAAGCTGTTCGGCAGCGGTATAGCTTTCCGGGTGGACGGCGGTGTTGTCCAGCACCAGAGCCGATTCCGGCACGCGCAGAAAGCCCGCGCATTGTTCATAGGCCTTCGGGCCCAGCTTGGGAACCTTCAAAAGCTCTTTTCGGGAGCGGAATGCACCGTGCTCCTCCCGATAGGCAACGATGTTTTTCGCGGTGGCAGCGGTCAGGCCGGGCACTTTTCGCAGCAGACTGGGGGAAGCCGTGTTCAGGTCTACGCCGACCGCGCTCACGCAGTCCTCCACCACGCCGCCCAATGCGGCATCCAGCTCTTTTTCCGGCATATCGTGCTGATATTGCCCCACGCCGATGGCCTTTGGGTCGATTTTTACCAGTTCGGCCAAAGGATCCTGCAAACGCCGGGCAATGGACACGGCACTGCGCAGGTTCACGTCATAGTCCGGGAATTCTTCTGCTGCCAGCGGGGAAGCGGAATAAACGGATGCGCCTGCCTCGCTGACGATCATATAACTCAGCCCGCCGACGCGGCGGATCAGTTCCACGGTCATCTGTTCTGTCTCCCGGGAGGCCGTGCCGTTGCCGATGGCAATGTGCGTAACACCGTGGCGCTGCACCAGCTTTGTGAGTGCGGCAATCGCTTCTTCCTTCTGCCGCTCGCCGTAAGTGGGATAGACCACGGCAGTGTCCAGCACCTTTCCGGTGGCATCCACCACTGCGACCTTGCAGCCCATGCGGTAACCGGGATCAAGGCCCATGGTGACGTGCCCTTTCACCGGAGGCTGCAGCAGCAAGGGACGAAGATTCAACGCGAAGGTGGCAATGGCCTGCTCCGTGGCGGCGTCCGTCAGTTCGCTGCGCAGCTCGCGCTCCATGGAGGGGGCAATTAGCCGGTCATAGGCATCGTCACAGGCCGCGCGCACCAACGCATTGGCGCTGGAACCCGGCTGCAGCATCCGGCGCCGGATCGTGATGCGGGCTTCTTCTTCCGGCTGTTCTACGCTGGGTTTCAGGATGCCTTCGCGCTCGCCGCGGTTGATGGCGAGAATCTGATGTCCCGCCAGACGGCCGAGGGGCTGCGCAAAATCATAATACAGGCGATAAACGCTGTCCTCCTCCGTTGCGGCCTTCACGCGCAGCTGGCTTCCCCGCCGCAGCAGGGGACGCAGGGCGCGGCGAATGTCGGCGTCGTCGGAAATCTGCTCGGCAATGATGTCCGATGCGCCGGCCAGCGCGTCTTCCGCGCTTTCAACTCCGAGTTCTAAGTTTACATAATCTTCTGCCAGCACCTCCGGCGCAGGAAGATCCCGCGCTTGTGCCAGCAGTGTCTCCGCGAGCGGCGCCAGTCCTTTTTCCCGCGCAATGGTAGCGCGGGTACGGCGCTTTTGTTTATAGGGGCGGTAGAGATCCTCTACTTCGGCCAGCGTGGCAGCCTCATTGATGGCGAGAGAGAGCTCTTCGGTGAGTTTACCCTGATTTTCGATGGCGCGCATGACCTCTTCCCGGCGGGCCTGGAGGCTGCGCAGATATTGCAGACGCTCGGCGAGCGTGCGCAGGGTGGTATCATCCATGGCACCGTGCTGTTCCTTGCGGTAACGGGCGATGAAAGGGATGGTGTTGCCCTCGTCCATCAGGGCGATGACGGCGTCCACATGAGGCTGCGGTTTCTTCAGCTCGGCGGCGAGAATGGCGGATATGGATTGCATGGCGGTGTCTCCTTTGTATCTGCTGATCTGATTTATCATAGCACGGGGACGGACCGACGTCAAATCAAAACCGCCGGCAACAGACAACAAAACCGCCCTTTCTTCTGAAAGGGCGGTTTTCGACAGACTTCTTTGTTTATTCCTTCACCTGCATGCCGGTGTGATCCATATAGAATCCGTCTTTGTAAATCAGTTCGGAAACCGGAGCAAAGGTGAATCCACGCGCAATCAGCCCGTCAAGTATGGCGGGGAGTGCTGCGGGCGTCTGTGCGGCGGCATTGTGGAACAAAATGATGGAGCCGGACTTGGTTTTCTCCAGTACGCGTTTCACGATGGCGTCGCTGCCGGGATTTTTCCAGTCCAGGCTGTCCACATCCCACTGTATGGTGTAAAAACCCTCCTGCCGCATGGTGGACACAACGGCGTCATTATAATCGCCGTAGGGTGGACGGAACAGGTTGGGACGCACCCCCGTCACGGCTTCGATTTTGTCTGCGCAGGCTTTCACTTCCGCTGCCATCTGGGCGGGGGAGAGCTGTGTGAAATGCGGATGTGTGTTGGAATGGTTCATCACTTCGTGCCCGGCATCGAAAAGTGCCTTGACCGACTCCGGATATTTGTCCACCCATTCGCCAACGACAAAAAAGGTTGCCTTGATATCGTGCTCGGCCAGAATGTCGATGAGCTGCTGTGTGTCTTCATTACCCCAGGCTGCGTCAAAGGACAGCGACACGACATTATCATCGCGCCCCACGCAGTAAATGGGTAAATCGCGCTCTGCGCGCGCGGCAAAAGTGGTGGCAGGGAATACCGCGGCAGCTGCAGCACAGGTCATCAGCAGAGCAAGCATTCTTTTTATCTGAAAAAATCTCATATCCATACCTCATTTTCGTTTTTTCGCATACAGTATGCGCCGGATTGTGACTTTTATGCGCACACGACATCGTTCGACAAACGTACGTGGAAATAAATGGTAAAATATGTTACCGATTGGAATTGGAGGCGATGGAATGTTTCGGAAGATCAGTGCTTTTCTGCTGCTTTTACTGTTGTTCTCCGGTTGTGCCACTGTCTCCGGCTATGACGGCCGCGCCGGGGACGAGGAACTGAAAACCTATATCCGGGAGCTTTGCACGGAATATGGCGTTCCGGAAACGATGGTATTTGCCGTAATTGAAAAGGAAAGCAGCTGGAATGCCGACGCAGTGAATTATAATGAAACCTGTTTCGGCCTGATGCAGATCAGTGTGGTGAATTTTGCCTGGCTGAAGGAGGAATTGGGGCTGGACGACCCCAAACAACCCTATCAGAATGTGCAGGCGGGCATTTTTATGCTCTCCGGCTATCTGGAGAAATATCTGGACTATCACATGGCGCTGATGTGCTATAACTGCGGGGAGGGCGGCGCGCGCCGGCTTTGGAAGCAGGGATATTACAGCAGCGCATACAGCCGCTGGGTGGTAAACCGCATGGATGAATTGGAATGGGAGGCGCTGGATGCCGCGCGGGAGCAGCTGGAGGCAGCGGAAGAGGATGTGCCTGCACCGGACACGCCGGCGGAGACGCAGGAAACGGCGGCAGAAGATACTCTCGCGGACTGTGCAGCGGAGACGGTGTCCTGCGGAGATGAATTGATCCTTTACGCGGAGGATATCGTGCTCAAAAGTGTGAAAAAAGCGGGATATTTGCCGGTTATGGTGTGCATAGCGCCGGTTTTCTGCAATGTTAACATTTTGCACATTGACCCCGCCGCGCTCTGAAGATAGAATGGGAGCGACGAATACGGCAGGAGGTGCCTATGAGAAGCGAAAGGGAGATGCTGCACCTGATTCTGGAAACGGCGCGTCAGGACGACCGGGTGCGCGCGGTTTACATAAATGGATCCCGTGCGAATCCCAATGTGAAGAAGGATCCGTACCGGGATTTCGATGTGGTGTATGTGGTGACGGAGACCCTGCCGTTTGTGGAGGATCCGGACTGGATTTCGGTTTTCGGCGAGATCGCGATTGTCCAGGAACCGGACCGGAACGACCTGTTCTTCGGCACCAAAACGGACAGTACCAAATCCTTTACCTGGCTGATTCTGTTCCGGGACGGGAATCGGATTGATCTGCACGTGGAGACCGTGGAGACCATGCAGGCATCGTATGGAACCGATACCCTGACGGTTCCGCTGCTTGACAAGGACGGCATCCTGCCGTCGATTCCTCCGTCTTCTGATGCCGGGTATTTTATCAGGAAGCCGTCTGAAAACCACTTTTACGCCTCAACGAATGAATTCTGGTGGTGTCTGAATAACGTGGCCAAAGGCCTTGTGCGCTGTCAGCTCCCATATACCATGTGGATGCTGGAATGTATCGTACGGCCGCAGCTGGAGCGTATGACGGAGTGGTATATTGGCGTGCAGCATGATTTTCAGCTCACGACCGGCGCCCACGGCAAATATTTTGAAAAGTATCTGCCGGAGCAGCTGTATGCAATGTATGTGAAGAGCTATTCCGATGGCGCGTATGCGCATATCTGGGACGCAGTGTTTACCATGTGCGAGCTGTTCGGCATTCTGGCGCGCGCCGTTGCGGAATCGCTCGACTATTCCTACCGCGCGGATTGGGAGGAAGGCGTTCTGGCCTATCTGCGCGCGATGAAAAACGGCGAATGGAACACCGCGGCAGCGGATGAATAAAAATTCCCCGTTCGCATCCCTTTGGATGCGGACGGGGAATTGCTTTTTGTAACCGGATTATTTGCGGATAAACAGAATGCCCAGCGTGTGCGGGCCGCAGTGGCAGGAAACCGTGCAGCCGGCAGTCGTCTCAATTACCTGATCAAACTTGGCGTATTTTGCGATTTCCTCACGCACGAGCGGGATGATGCCGTCATCCACCGGCGTGTGCGTGATGAAAATACGCTCCAGAACCAGATCGTCGCGCCCTTCCAGAGAGGTGCGGATATATTCGCGCAGGCACTTTTCAAAGGAACCGCGGAATTTCTTCACAACGTCCATTTTTCCGTCGATCACGGCAATGCAGGGCTTGATATTGAAGAGATTTGCGCCAAAGGCTGCGGCAGCGGAACAGCGGCCGCCCTTTTTCAGATAATCCAGATGGTCCACAATGAAGCTGGCATCGATGCGTGCCGTCAGCTCGTTCAGCTGTGCCACGATTTCCGCAGGGTCCATGCCGGCCTGCGCCATTTTCGCGGCTTCCACGACCACGTGGCCATGTCCGGAGGAAAGATTCCGGGAGTCTACGACATATACATGATCAAGCTCCTGTGCCGCTGTACAGGCATTCTGATAGCACGCGGAAAACTCCGAGCTGATATCAATATGAATGACAGCGTCATACGACTTGCGCATTTCCGTGAAATACTCGATGTAGTCCGAAACATTGACTGCGGAAGTCGTACACAGTTCGCCGCCGGCCGCAACATGAGAGAAAATCTCGTCCGGCTGGATTTCAATGGAATCCTTATACTCTTTTCCATCCATGATAACGGAAAGCGGAACAATGAAAATATCGTACTGTTTTAAAAGCTCCGGCGACAGATCGCAGGTACTGTCAGCGGAGATTTTGATTGACATGCCTTTTACAACACCTTTCCGGCTTAAAGTCACATTCATAAGCCATGTTCAGTATTATACATGAAAATATTCTCTTTGTATAGAGTGTATTTCCTTTAAAATATTGCATTTATCAGCATTCTTGCGGATTCGGGGCATCGGATGTGCACCGGAAGGCGCAGAATCGTTTACAGAAACGGGCGGTTTTCTGCATGATCTGTGAAAAACGGACAGTTTTTTGTGGGAACCTCTTTAAAGTTTGAAAGACTTGTGTTATAATACCATGGTACATGTATAACCATGACTAAACCCGGGTGCAACATAAAAAAAGCGCCCGGCACCGAGGAGGATTTGTATGGCAAAAGTGATCGCGTCAGTGCCGTTTAACGGCACTGCGGAACAGAAGCAGCAGCTTCTCGACTTCATTGCTGAGCATAAGGCGCAGAAGGGTGCCCTGATGCCCATTATGCAGAAGGCACAGGAGATCTATGGCTATCTTCCGATTGAAGTTCAGAAGATGATCTCTGATGAAACCGGCATACCCCTTGAGAAAATCTATGGTGTTGCCACATTCTATGCACAGTTCACACTGCAGCCCAAGGGCCAGTACCGCATTTCCGTGTGCCTTGGCACGGCGTGCTATGTTAAGGGTTCCCGTCAGATCTTTGACAGAATCTCCGAGATCCTTGGCATTGGCGAAGGCGGTTGTACGCCCGACGGCAAGTTCTCTCTGGATTCCTGCCGCTGCGTGGGTGCCTGCGGCCTGGCTCCTGTCATGATGATCAATGACGACGTGTATGGACGCTTGGTTCCGGCTGACGTGGATGGTATTCTGAAGAAGTATTGATCGGAAACCGCCGGTTCTGAAGGGAGAATTTCGTATGAAAATTCGCGAGATCGTGCCGCTGCTTGAAGCAGAAGTGCTTTGCTGTGAGGAAGATCTGGACGTTGAAGTCTGTAATGCCTGCGGCAGCGATATGATGAGCGATGTGCTGGCGTTTGTCAAGGACCAGACGGCACTCCTGACCGGCCTTGTGAATCCACAGGTCGTACGCACAGCCATGATGGTGGATATGCGCTGCATCATATTTGTCCGCGGCAAGTGTCCCACTCCCGAAATGATCGCCCTGGCCGAAGAAGGGCATATCGTATTGCTTGCAACCAAGCTGCGTATGTATGAAGCGTGCGGAAGGTTGTATGTGAGCCATTTGGCCGGAGGAGATTGACGGTATGGGCGATGAATTGAGATTCCATTTCAACATTGACGGCGACAACTTTACCTCTGCGGGAGAAGCCTCTGTCGAAGTGAAGAAAAAACTGCGGCAGCTTGGATTCCCGCCGGATGTGATACGCCGCGTATCGATAGCCATGTATGAGGGCGAGATCAATATGGTCATCCACGCCCGTGGCGGAGACGCCGATGTACTTGTGTATCCCGATCGCATCGTTATTATACTGGAGGACCACGGTCCCGGCATTGAGGATATCGACCTTGCCATGCAGGAGGGATATTCCACTGCGCCTGACAGTGTCCGTGCGCTGGGCTTTGGCGCCGGCATGGGCCTGCCGAATATGAAGAGGTATACCGAAGAAATGCACGTCGAGTCAACACTTGGCGTGGGAACGAAAATCACGATGGTAGTGAATGTTCAGTAGGAGAGTTTCATGGCTGAGTACAGACACTCGGTATCGCTGGAACAGGATAAGTGCAAGGGCTGCACAATGTGTCTCAAGCACTGCCCTACGGAAGCAATCCGGATCCGGGACGGCCACGCCGTGATCAATTCGGAGATCTGTATCGACTGTGGTGAATGCATTCGTGTATGCCCGCATAAAGCCAAAAAAGCGATATTCGATAAGCTCGAGGATATTGCTCCGCATTATAAGTGGCGCATAGCCTTGCCTCCGCCATCCCTGTATGGACAGTTTGAAAACCTGGACGACGTGGATTACGTGCTTCAGGGACTGCTCGACTGCGGATTTGACGAAGTGTTCGAGGTTGCCCGCGCAGCGGAGATCGTATCGGAGTATACCCGCAGATATATGCATAAAAAGGATGTCCCACGCCCGGTCATCAGTCCGGCCTGCCCCACGATTGTTCGGCTGATCCGGCTGAGATTCCCGTTTTTGTGCGACAACGTCATGCCGATGCTGCCGCCTGTTGAAGTGGCCAGCCGTATGGCAAAGGCCGAGGCGCTGAAAAAACATCCGGAGCTTTGCGAGGATGACATATGCACGGTGTTTATCTCGCCGTGTCCTGCAAAAGCAAGTTACGTAAAAAACGGTATATCCAAAAACCGCAGCAGCATTGATTATGTCGTGTCGATGAGCGAGATGTATTTCAAACTGATCGGCGCGATGAAGGCGATTGAAACGCCGAAGGTATCCAGTGAGTCCGGTATGATCGGAATCAGCTGGGCAAGCTCCGGCGGAGAAGCGTCCGCGCTGTTCAACGACCGCTATCTTGCTGCAGACGGAATTGACAACGCAATTAAAGTGCTCGATGAGATCGAAACGGGTAATTTCCCGTATCTGGAGTTTGTCGAGCTCAATGCCTGTCCGGGCGGCTGCGTGGGCGGCGCCGCAACGGTGGAGAACCCTTACATTGCCAAGGTAAGGCTTCAGTCGCTGCGCCGGTATCTGCCGATCTCCCTGAACCGTCTGGAAAAAGGCGAAGAGCCGGACGACTATGTGCCGGCGGATATGACGCTTGATTCTCCGATTACCTATGCCCCCGCAATGCGGCTGAACGCAAACCGCGGCATTGCGATGCAGATGATGTCGGATATCGAGAAAATATATGAATTGCTTCCCGAAATTGACTGCGGCTCCTGTGGCGCGCCGACCTGCCGCGCGTTTGCGGAGGACGTGGTAAAAGGGGAGTGCAAAGTGGAAGAATGTGTGGTGTATATGCGCGAGCGTATGCGTGAATTCTGGTCGAAACGGGGGGACGAAGAACCATGACGGTATCGGAAATGGCCTCTGCTCTCGACCTGACGCCGGTTTCCCTGGGCGACACGCAGCGCGAAGTGACCGGCGGCTATACTGGCGACCTGCTTTCGTGGGTCATGGGCCGCGCGCAGTCCGGTGATGCCTGGGTGACGATCATGTCGAATGCGAATATTGTCGCAGTGGCGACACTCGCAGATACGGCGGCTGTCATCCTCGCCGAGGGCGTGCTGCTGGAGCCGGAAGTCGCAGAACTTGCCCGGTCCAAGGGCATTAACGTTTACACCAGCCCGCTTTCCGCCTTTGTGCTCTGCGGGAAGCTCGCCGCGCTGTTATGACGCGGTATACGTACGATCTGCACATTCACTCCTGCCTGTCTCCCTGCGCGGACGACGATATGACGCCGGCCAATATCGCAGGTATGGCCTCGCTTGCCGGACTGCAGCTTTTGGCTCTGACCGACCATAACAGCTGCGGAAACTGTGCGCCTTTCATGAAGGCGTGCCGCCGGTATGGGATCGTCCCGGTGCCGGGCATGGAGCTGACCACCGCTGAGGAAATCCATCTTGTCTGTCTGTTTCCGGAGCTGGAGCCTGCGCTTGCCTTTGATCAGGAGGTGAAAACGCATCTGCTCCCGGTGAAAAACCGAAAAGCAGTGTTCGGAAATCAGATTTTGGTGAACGAAGAGGATGAACCCATCGGGGAAGAAGAACTTTTGCTCATCTCAGCGACTGATCTGCCGCTGGAACAGGCTTATGCGCTTGCGCGAAGCTATGGAGGTGCGGCGTACCCCGCGCATATCGACCGCGATGCCAACGGCATTGTCGCGATATTGGGAACCGTGCCGCAGGAACCGGCTTTCCCTGCCGTGGAACTGCGGGACCGCGCCAATCGCGAAGCATATACCGAACGTCATGGCCTTGCGGGAAAGCGTCTGATCTGTTCGTCCGATTCCCACAATCTCTGGACAATCGGCGACAGCGGCGATGCGATTGAACTTGACGACGAGCCTTACAGCAGTGCAAAAGTGCGAAATGCGCTGATCGGGATATTAAGGGGTGACGCGCTGTGAAAGAATTATCGCTGAATATCCTTGATATCGCAAAAAACTCCGTGAAAGCGGAAGCAACGTGCATTGAAATCTCCTTGATCGAGGAAAACGGCATCCGTACGCTGACCATCCGCGACGATGGCTGCGGTATGAGCCCGGAATTTCTCCGGAACGTGACGGATCCGTTCACAACGACCCGCACAACCCGCCCCGTCGGCATGGGACTGCCGCTTTTGAAGCTTGCGGCGGAACAGGCGGACGGGAAGCTGACCATCACGTCGCAGCAGGGCGAAGGGCACGGCACAACCGTGCAGGCAACGTTCCGGATCGACCATCTCGACTGCGTCCCGGTAGGGGATGTGGCCGGAACCATGGTCACGCTCATCCAGGGCAGCCCGGACATTGATTTTGAATTTCTCTACCGGACGGACGCCGGGGAAAAACGTTTGTCCACGCGGGAAATGCGCGAAGTGTTGGGCGATGTGCCGCTCGATACACCCGAGGTGCTTGCCTGGGTGTCGGAGCTTTTAAATGAGCCGTTTTGTTAAGTGAACCACGAATTTGACATAAAGGAAAAGGGAAGGGAAAGTACTATGAAAACTTTAGCGGAACTCCAGGCAATCCGTGACAGTATGAAAGACAAGGTCTCCCTGCGCAATGGTACTACCGGTATGCGTGTGGTAGTCGGTATGGCTACCTGCGGCATCGCGGCGGGAGCTCGTCCTGTGCTGAATGCGTTTGTGGAGGAAGTGAACAACCAGGGCCTTACGGAAAAGGCTACCGTCACGCAGACAGGCTGCATCGGCATCTGCCAGTACGAGCCGGTTGTTGAAATCTTCGAAGCCGGCAAGGAAAAGGTCACATATGTCAAGATGACTGCCGAAAAAGCCCGCCGCGTCGTTGAGGAGCACATCAAAGGCGGTAAGATCGTTCATGAGTATACGATCGGCGCAGCTCAGAACTAATTTGGAGGGAAAACCAACATGATACGTTCACATGTATTGATTTGTGGCGGTACCGGCTGTACTTCGTCGGGCAGCCAGAAGATCCGGGAACACCTGGAGAACGAACTCGCAGCCAAGGGGCTTTCCGAGGAAATCAAAGTTGTACAGACCGGCTGCTTCGGCCTGTGCGCACTCGGCCCCATCATGATCGTCTATCCGGAAGGCACTTTCTATAGCCGTGTCACCAATGAAGACGTTTCTGAAATCGTGGAAGAGCACCTTCTGAAGGGCCGTCCCGTTGAGCGCCTGATTTATAACGATGGCGCAAAGGAAAACGAGCATGGCGTTTCTTCGCTGAGCGACACCAACTTCTACAAGGCACAGAAGCGTGTTGCGCTGCGTAACTGCGGCGTGATTAACCCCGAAGTGATCGACGAGTACATCGCCCGTGACGGTTACATGGCTCTTGCCAAGGTTCTCACGGAAATGAAGCCGGAAGAAGTCATCGACACGGTCCTGGCTTCCGGTCTCCGCGGCCGCGGCGGCGCCGGTTTCCCGACCGGTATGAAGTGGAAGTTCGCCAGAGGCTATCAGGACGAACAGAAATACGTCTGCTGCAATGCTGACGAAGGCGACCCCGGTGCATTTATGGATCGTTCCGTTCTGGAAGGCGACCCGCACGCTGTTCTGGAAGCTATGGCAATCGCTGGTTACACCATCGGTTCGAACCAGGGCTACATTTACGTCCGTGCCGAGTATCCGATCGCTGTTCAGCGTCTGACCATCGCGATTGCCCAGGCTCGTGAATACGGCCTGCTCGGCAAGAACATTCTCGGTACCGGATTTGACTTTGATATCGACCTGCGCCTTGGCGCCGGTGCGTTCGTCTGCGGCGAGGAAACCGCTCTGATGACCTCTATCGAAGGCAACCGCGGTGAGCCGCGTCCGCGTCCTCCGTTCCCGGCTGAGAAGGGCCTCTTCCAGAAGCCTTCTCTGCTGAACAACGTGGAAACCTATGCCAATATCCCGCAGATCATCCTGAAGGGCGCCGACTGGTTTGCTTCCATGGGCACAGAAAAGTCCAAGGGCACCAAGGTCTTTGCGCTCGGCGGCAAAATCCACAATACCGGCCTTGTCGAGGTTCCGATGGGCACCACGCTGCGTCAGGTTGTCGAAGACATCGGCGGCGGCATCCCGAACGGCAAGAAGTTCAAGGCTGCGCAGACCGGCGGTCCTTCCGGTGGCTGCATCCCGGCATCCCTGATCGACACGCCTCTTGATTACGAGAGCATGGCAGCAATCGGCTCCATCGTTGGTTCCGGCGGACTGATTGTTATGGACGAGACCGACTGTATGGTCGATATCGCCAAGTTCTTCCTCGAGTTCACCGTTGAAGAGTCCTGCGGTAAGTGCGCGCCCTGCCGTATCGGTACGAAGCGCCTGTATGAGATCCTGGATAAGATCACGAAGGGCAATGGTACGCTTGAGGATCTGGACAAGCTTGAAGAACTGTGCTACCACATTAAGGCCAACTCCCTCTGCGGACTTGGACAGACTGCTCCGAACCCCGTTCTTTCCACGCTGCGTTATTTCCGTGACGAGTATGTTGCTCACGTTGTGGAAAAGCGCTGCCCGGCCGGCGTTTGTAAGCACCTGCTGCGCTATACGATTGATCCTGACAAGTGCCGCGGATGTACGGCCTGCGCCAGAGCCTGCCCGGCTGAAGCAATCACCGGTAAGGTGAAGGAAGCCCATGTCATCAATCCTGAAAAGTGCCTGAAGTGCGGCGCCTGCATGGAAAAGTGTAAGTTCGGCGCTATATCGAAAAAGTAAGGAGGGACGCACACAATGGATACCGTAAAAGTTAAAATAAACGGCATAGAGGTCGACGCCCCCGTAGGTTCGACTATCTTGGAAGCCGCTCACATGGCGGGCGTTCGTATCCCGACCCTGTGTTATTTGAAAGGAATCAATGCTATCGGCGCCTGCCGTATGTGCCTGGTCGAGGTGAAGGGTGCCCGTGCCCTTGCCGCCGCCTGTGTTTACCCAGTCAGCAATGGCATGGAGGTTTTCACCAACACCCCCAATCTTCGCAAAGCAAGAAAAACGACCCTGGAACTGGTTCTCTCGAATCACCGCATGGACTGCCTCTCCTGCCCGCGTAACGGCAACTGCGAGCTGGCAACCCTTGCAAAGGAATATGGCGTTGATCAGTATAAGTACGGCGATGGCCGCGATATTCCGGTCGAACTGGACACTTCTTCCCCGCACCTGATCCGCGATAATTCCAAGTGCATCCTCTGCCGCCGTTGCGAGGCTGTCTGCCGTTCGAATCAGTTTGTTTCCGTCATCGGCGCGAACCAGCGTGGCTTTAAGGCACACATTGGCAGCCCGTTTGACATGGATCTGGCCGAGACACCCTGTATCAACTGCGGCCAGTGCATCACGGTTTGCCCGACCGGCGCTTTGCAGCCGAAGGACGACACCCAGAAGGTTTGGGATGCGATTGCTGATCCGACCAAGCATGTTGTGGTTGGTCCGGCTCCGTCCGTTCGTGCCCAGCTCGGCGAATGCTTCGGCATGCCGATCGGCACCAACGTCGAGGGCAAGATGGTTGCAGCACTCCGCCGCCTTGGCTTTGATAAGATCTTTGACGTGGATACCGCAGCTGACATGACCATCATGGAAGAGGGCACCGAGCTTCTGGAGCGCGTGAAGAACGGCGGAACCCTGCCGATGATTACTTCCTGCTCTCCTGGCTGGGTCAAGTTCTGCGAGACCTACTATCCGGAGTTCATTCCGAACATCTCCTCCTGTAAGTCCCCGCAGCAGATGTATGGCGCATTGATGAAGACTTATTATGCCGAGAAGGCCGGCATTGACCCGAAGGACATCTTTGTGGTTTCTGTCATGCCGTGTACGGCTAAGAAGTTCGAGATCGGCCGTGCAGACCAGAGCGCTTCCGGTTATCCGGATATTGATGTTTCCATCACCACGGTTGAGCTGGCAAACATGATCAAGCGTGCTGGCCTCCAGTTCGACGCTCTGCCGGACGAGGAGTTCGACCCGACCTTCGGCATTGCATCCGGTGCAGGCCACATCTTCGGTGCAACCGGCGGCGTTATGGAAGCTGCGCTGCGTACCGTTTATGAGGTCAAGACCGGCGAAACCGCGCCCACCGTGGATTATCACGAGGTTCGCGGCACTGCTGACATTAAGGAAGCTACTTACGACATCGGCGGCATGAAGGTGAATGTTGCAGTTACCTCCGGTCTTGCCAATGCTGCAAAGCTTCTGGACAGCGTGAAGTCCGGCGAGAAGAACTATCACTTCATCGAAGTCATGTGCTGCCCGGGCGGCTGCGTAAACGGCGGTGGTCAGCCTGACCAGCCCGGCTATGTGCGCAACTTTGTTGACCTGCGTGCAGAGCGTGCAAAGGCCCTGTACAGTGAGGATGCTGCCATGACGCTCCGTAAGAGCCATGATAACCCCATTGTTAAGGACATCTATAACACGTATCTTGAGAAACCCGGCAGCCACAAGGCGCACGAGATTCTCCACACGACTTACGTGGCAAGAGAAAAATATTGATCGGTTTTTGATCAATCAAAAGGGATACAGCCTTCTGGCTGTATCCCTTTTTTGCTGTCTTTTACTGCCTCTTCAGCGTCTCAGCCGGTTTTCCGGCCGCGGCTCCCTCTTTCCTGTCCGACTGCTTTCCATGCCATCTGATGGACCTCAGGAGCCCCTGTCCGTGCATGCAAACGAAGAGACAAAGCGTGCAAAACCCCCGCCCCAGACTGATCTGGGGCGGGGGTTTCATTACGGGATTTGTTTCTGCGGGCCTTTCGCGTTATTTCTCAGACTCTTCTTCTTTTCTGCGGCGTCCCTTGAGAAGGAGCATCGCAAGTGCAAGAGAGGAGATGCCGAGCGCGCCGGCCAGAATGATGAGTTCGTTCTCATCACCCGTCTTCGGGATGTTTGCAAGCGGCACGTCTTCGTCGATGATGTCGATCAGATCGTTGTCTGCGAGCGGTACGTCCTCATCCGGGATATCTTCAACGTCCTCAGGCTCCGTCTCGGGTTCCGGAGTATTCTCAGGTTCCGTCTTGGGCTCAGGCTCTTCCTCAGGCTCGGTCTCAATGGGATCCGGTGTGACGTAGTAGACGCGGATGACATTGTTCTCGGGGTTCGATGTGATCGTCAGCGGGAAGTTGGAGGTTCCGACGAAGTAGTAGTTCAGGCCATACTTGTGCGTGAAGCTGTCGATGACCTCACCGAAGGTCGCGGTGCCGTACTCAGTCGCATCTTCATCCAGGACGTTGTCGTAGTAGTACTCGATTCTGTACCCGAACTCGTCCTTGACGTAGTAGACGCGGATCACGTTGTTGGAAACATCCGTGCCGATGGTCAGAGGAGCAGTGTCGCGGCTGAACACATAGCCGTCAATCGCCTTGTCGGGGTACGTTTCAATTACATCGTGGAACTTTGCGGAGTCCGTCACCGTTGCAGAGTCGTCTCTGATACCGTCGTAGTAATACTCAATCGTGTACGCAAACTCGGAACGGACATAGTATACGCGGATCACATTGCTTGCCGGGTTGCTCGTGATTTCCAGCGGGAGGCCGGAAACCGTCTCGAGTTCGTAGCCGCGAATGACCTCGTCGTTGTAGGAGTTAATGACAGCCTGGAAGGTTGCGGTGTTGGTTACAGTCTTGGAATCATCCTTGACGCCGTCGTAGTAGTACTCAACGGTATACTCGAAGGTGTCCTTGATGTAGTAGACGTTGATGACGTTCTTCGTCTCGTCAAAGGAGATGGTCAGCGGCTTGCCTTCGACCTTGTCGAGCTTGTAACCGTCGATGACCTTGTCGGTGTAGGAGTCAATGACATCCTGGAAGGTAGCGGTGTGGGTTTCGGTCTTTTCCGCATTCTTCACGCCATCGTAGTAGTAGTTGACGGTTTACTCGAAGGGGTCCTTCACATAGTAAACGCTGATGACGTTGTTTGCTGGAGTGGATGAGATGTTCAGCGGCTTGCCTTCGACCTTATCGAACTTGTAACCGTCGATGACCTTGTCGGTGTAGGAGTCAATGACTGCCTGGAAGGCAGCGGAGGCGTTTACGGTTTTTTCGGCATCCTTGACGCCATCGTAGTAGTACTCAACGGTGTACGCGAAGGTGTCCTTGACATAATAGACGCGGATGACATTGCTTGCCGCATTGGAGGAGATGGTCAGCGGCTTGCCTTCGACCTTATCGAGTTTGTAACCGTCAATCACCTTATCCGTGTAGGAATTGATGACGGCCTGATAGGCGGCAGTATCGTTTACGGTCTTGGAAGCATCCTTGACTCCGTCATAATAGTACTCAACGGTGTACGCGAAGGTATCCTTGACGTAATAAACGTCGATGACATTGGCAGATGCAGTAGCCGTGATTTTCAGCGGAGCCGTATCGTGGTCCAGCTTGTAGCCGTCGATCACTTTGTTCGGGTATGTAGAAATGACAGCCTCGAATTCAGCGCTCAGATTCTCGGTTTTGCCGGAATTCAGAATGCCGTCGTAGTAATAACGGACGGTATAGGCGACCTGATCCTTGATGTAGTACACACGAATGACGTTGCTGTCTGCATTGGTGCCGATCGTGATACTGCCGGAGGTCGGATTGGAGGTGCTGAAAACGTAACCGGGCTTCGGCTGCGGCCTGTAGGAAACGCTTGTGCCGAAAGCGGCAGTGCCGTTCACGGTTTTGGTTGAATCAAGTGTATTGTTATAGTAATACTCGATGGTGTAGCCGTACTTTGCTCTGTTGTAATACACATTGAGCACGTTGCTGCCGGTGCCGATTGTGATGGAACCGGATGCAGGATCCGTATGATCGAACACGAAGCCGGTCTTCACGCCGCCGATCGGGTCCACAGTGCTGATGGTGCTGCTATACAGGGCCTGATTGGATCTGGTGGCAGTGGTATCCTGCGTATAAGTTGTGCCATCTTCGTTCTGATAGAAGTACTTGATGGTGTAATCGTAAAGCTTATAGGAGATTTTGCCGTAAACAATGAGGTTCTCAGCCGGCATGACGGACGGAACCGTCGTGCTGACGGAGCAATCAGCATCGGAGAACCAGCCGCTGAAGGTAAGGTAGGTCTCTTCAGGCGTGTAGCTGTAAGCAGTCACGGCCTGATCGGCATAATACGTATCCTGATGAACCTGGTTGCCGTCCACAATATATGTGATCGTGTACTGTGCCGCTGCTTCATAGGTCCAGGTACCGGTGAAGACGATGCCGCCGGATACCATGGTATCGTTCGTCTTATCCCAGCCGCCAAACGTCCAGGTGCCGACCGTTACGCCGTCCACCGTCACATCAATGGAGGTGCTGGACGGAGTTTTTGCGTAAACTTTTGTACCGAGATAATACTGGTTGGAGTCGGAGGGAAGAGTTGCGGAAACGCTTGCCGGAATACCGGTTGTGGAATACTGATACGTCACGCCGGCCTTACCGGCCTCGGTGTAGGTCCAGGTACCGGTGAAAACGATGCCGCCGGAAACCATGGTATCGATCGTCTTATCCCAGCCGCCAAACGACCAGGTGGCGAACGTTACTCATAAACACATCACAACAAT
>JAHAYX010000003.1 GCA_018384365.1 Clostridiaceae bacterium | reverse complement strand
CATCCAACACGTTATAGCTGTGCAGCAGCGTATCGGCGCTGCCGGAAATGGAGGTCAGCGGTGTCCGCAGATCGTGGGAAATCGAACGCAGGAGATTGGCGCGAAGCTGCTCGTTCTTTGCAAGGACGGCGGCTTCTTCCTTTTCTTCGGCATTTCGCAGGTTATCCAGCGCCAGGGCACATTCTCCAAGGATGGAAAACAGAATACTGGATGCAAATGCGTCCGGCTGCGTTTCTTTCTCCATCGGAATCCCAACAACGCCGTAAATCTGCTGCCCGGTACGGATGGCGAGATACAGCCGTTTTGCTTTTGGAAAGTTTTGCGTCGTTGCTCCGGCACGTTTCCGGTTCTGCCAGACCCAGCGGATCGCATCCTGCTCCCGATCCGTGTCCGTGGCGCTGTATGGGCTGCTTCCGTCAGCCGGGTAAATGATCCCTTGAGCCAGTACACCGCCCTGCACCGGATAAATCAGGATGTCCCGCTGCATGAGCTTTTGTATCTGCGTTGCGGTAATCCGATAGACCTCCTCCGGCGTTTCGGCCTTTTGAAGCTGCCTGTTCATATCAAAAAGGAGCTTCGTGCGATAAGCGTCCCGCGCGGATAGCTGCGCATGGGCTTTGAGCTTTGCGGCAAGCGTACCGGTCAAAAGCGCCGCCGCAAACATAACGGCAAAGGTTATTGGATATTTGCTGCCATAGGCTGCCAAAGACAGTCGGGGTTCCGTCAGAAAATAATTGAACAGGATGACGCTCAAAAAAGCGGACAGCACGCCGCAGGTATATCCGCTGGTAAAAGCGGAAGTCAGAAGCACCCCCAGCAGGTATACCATGATGATATTGGCATTTGCAAAGCCGAGCCGCAGAAAGATCCATCCGATGACCGTCGCAGCTGCCAGAATCCCGACGGTCAGAAGCAGTTCCCGAGCGGTCGGAAACACCGGGCGAACGGCAGAAAGCCGTTTTCTGCGGTAGCTTTTGTAGACATCCGCATCCGGAATAATATGAATGTCTGCCTCCGGCGCAAGCGTAATGAGCCGTTCCGTCAGCGTCGGTTCACTCCAAAAATGCCGCCGCTGTACGCCGCTTCGTCCAATCACAATTTTGGTCACATCAGAGAGCCGCACATATTCCGCAATCTGTGCTGCCGCATCTTCACCATGCGTTGTGACGATCTCTGCGCCAAGCTGCTGCGCCAGACGCATATTCGCCTGCAAGCGAACGGTATCTTCCGCGTTCATATCAGCGTCTCCGGGGGTCTGCACATAGAGCGCGGTAAGGCTGCCGCGAAATGCCTGCGCCATTTTCCCTGCCATTCGTACAATGCGTTCATTGGACGGAGACGAGGACAGGCACACAAGAATATGCTCTTTTGGTATTTCATTTCCTTTGTTCCGCACATTTTCACCACCCCTCTTAACCGATATTACAGCACCAAAATGTGAAGGTTTCTACTGCGTCCAATCGGATTCGCTGTTTGGAAAAGAAATTTGCTCTGGATCATAGATCACGATTTCTGCATGGGTATGACTACTGCGAAACCGGGAAAGCGTTTCTTCAAGTTCGTCAGGAGAAATATCTCCGACCAGATGCATGCACGGCTCATGCTGCTGTTGTTCGGACGCTCCCTCGATTCGTTTCCGATTTTCCGCCAGAAATTGATCCAGACGTTTCATCAGAAACCAGCCAAACAGAAATATCATGGCTGCTCCGACGATCAAAACAACATCTTCCACATACCCTCACCGTCCGTTCATATCCGGAAACACTTTTGCAGCGCCTTATATTCACCCAGCGCTAAAATTGTTATTTCCCCTGACAGCACCGTATCCGGTGTAATTGTAACGTCGGTTTTTCCCGAACGTTTGATGCCAAGAATGTTGATTCCAAACTTTCTGCGGATATCCAGTTCGCCAATACTTTTCCCGACCCAGCATTCCGGCACTTCCACCTCAAAAATGGCGTGCTTGTCATCGATCTCTATGTAGTCGAAAATATGATCGGAAGTATATCGAATTGCTGCCCATTTTGCTACCTGTTTTTCCGGGTAGACCACATGGTCTGCACCGTTGCGAAGCAGAAACTTCGCCTGTACATCCCTTTCGGCACGCGACACCACACACTTCGCACCCAGATCCTTCAGCAGCGAGGTAGTTTCCAGCGAGTTCTGAAAGTTACCGCTGACGGTCACGATGCAGACGTCAAAATTTCCGATGCCGAGAGAGCGAAGAAACTCCGCGTTTGTACTGTCGCCAATTTGTGCGTTGGTGACATACGGCAGCACATCATTGATTCGATCCTCGTTTGTATCGACCGCCATGATCTGATGCCCCAGTTGAGAAAGCTGTACTGCGGTATGCCGTCCGAAGCGGCCTGTGCCAATCAACAGAATGTTTTTCATGAGAAAATACTCCTTATCCAATTGTAATTTGTTCCTGCGGCAGCTTTGCTCCGGTTGCTTTTTTGCCGGAAAGTGCCGCATAAATGAGGGTAAGACCGCCGACTCTGCCCAGATACATGAGCGTGATCAGCACAATTTGCGACGGAATGCGCAGCTGCGGCGTGATACCAAGCGTCAATCCCACCGTCCCGACAGCCGACGCAGTTTCATACAGGCAGGCAGACAGCGGAAGATTCTCATATACACTGATAAAGGCAGCACCGCCAAAGAACAGTGCAAGGTACATCATCAGAATTGTCGCAGCGGTCTTGACGGCGCCGCAATCGACTCTGCGTCCGAAAAATTGAGCGCTCTCACGCCGGCGGAAGGTCGCAGCAGCATTGGCAACCAAGACCGCCAGCGTCGTTGTTTTCATGCCGCCCGCCGTAGAACCCGGAGAACCGCCGATGAGCATCAAAAGGATCATCACGCCCTGCGACGCACCGGACATCGCGGACAGCGTTACTGTGTTGAAGCCCGCAGTCCTCGGTGTGATCGACTGGAACAGAGCTGCCTGAATCCGCTCTCCAAGGGGAAGAGCATCAAAGTCTACGAAGAAGAACAACAACGCCGGAAGGACGATCAGTGCGAATGTCGTGACAAGGATCACCTTGCTCTGCATCCGGTAGCGGTGAAACCGCCACTTGTTTTCGCAGACATCGTCCCATGTCAGAAATCCGATGCCGCCGATCACGATCAGCAGCATAATCGTGATATTGATTCCCGGACTGCCGGCGTAACCGGTAAGGGACGGATAGAGATTGTTTTCTGTCCCAAGAATGTCAAATCCGGCGTTGCAAAAAGCAGATATGGAATGAAACACCGCCATCCAGACGCCGCGCCATCCATAGTCCCGGCAGAACGCCGGCAGCATGGCAAGCGCCCCCAGCAGTTCAATCAGAAACGTCCCTCGCAAGATAAAGCGTGTAAGACGGACAATCCCGCCTACCTTTGGTGCTGAGATTGCATCCTTCATGGTGCTGCGCTGCATCAGAGAGATTTTTCGCCCGGACAGCATCGCAAACGACGCTGCGACAGTCACAACGCCAAGTCCTCCGATCTGGATCAGCGTCAGAATGACCGCTTGCCCAAAGGCGGACCAGTAGCTGCCTGTATCCTGCACCACAAGCCCCGTCACACACACGGCAGATGTCGCGGTAAACAGCGTTTCATTGAATGGCGTTACACACCCGGCTGTTGTGGAGATCGGCAGCATCAGCAGCAACGCTCCGAGCAGAATGACCCCGGCAAAGCCAAGTATGATGATTTGAAAAGACGAAAGACGACGTTTTCGACGAATGTTCTCTTCCGGCATAAAGGCATCTCCTTATTTCTGTTATTGTTATATTATACGGTCGGAGACTTTAAGGTTGGATAAGGGACATTTGCAGCGCATTAAGATTGAATAAAGATTGGGAGCTTGCTTGTGCAATGCTTTTCTCCTGCCATGCGAAGTGCTATGAACATTCGGCTACAAGCAAATAAACTCGTATAACAAGCAGTAACCTCTTGCATGTGTCAGGTGACCGTATGAATACAATGCCCTGCACCGATTCCTATTCCTATCTGTGAATCTCCTTTTCCCGCCGCTTTTGATAATCCTCCAGGTATCGATCCAGATAAACCTTGTTGACGGTGGCCAGGATCGTGCTGCGAAGAAGATCCTTTGCATCGGACTGCGTCTTACCGATTCCAGCTCTCGCCGGGGCTATACCGAACGCTGCACCGAGCATATTCTCAAATTCATCACAGAAATAGTCATAGGCGGTCTGAAGGGGATAGTTATCCTCCTGTATGCCGAACATCAATCGAAGCCCTTCAAGCCGGACAACGGGCTTGACTACGGCAATGAACAGGAGTCGTGCGAGGTGTTCCGCTGTGTATGCCTTCTTTATCGGGGATGGGATCAGACCCTGTTTCACATAATTGCTCACCATGGAGCTCGTCAACTCCGATTCCCCCAACGGCGCAAGGTGAGCGTTGACATAGCGCACCACCTGCTCCAGATAAAGCCCGACGTTCGGGATCTGCTCATAACGCGGCAAGCGGAAACCCTCAATATTCTCTATCATGCTGCTCATTTCCTTTTCCATGCAAATATTATACACGTCTCTCGTTAAACTTTCAACTGTTTTGTATAAGCTGTTTGCAGGTTTTTCGAAAGCTGTTTACGGAATAATAAAAACCTGATAAAATACCTGTGTCGATTTGCAAAATCGGGTGAAATGCTTCTTAATTATTAGGAGGACGTACAATGAATCGGTTTCGTATTGTCGCAGACTCAAGCTGCGACCTTCTCACGCCGGACGGAGCAGACTTCGTCAGTGTTCCGCTTACCATACGCACAGACACGGAGGAATTCCGCGATGACGCTTTTCTCGATGTGAACGAGATGGTCACTGTACTGCGCGGCACCGGGGGGCGTTCTTACAGTGCATGTCCGAATATCGCCGATTGGGAAGATGCCTTCGGTGAGCGTGGCGATGTAATCGCCTTCACCATCACCGGCAGCCTTTCCGGCAGCTACAGCATGGCGTGTGCTGCAAAGAAGCATTGTGAGGAGCTTGATTCCTCACGCCGCATCTGCGTGGTGGATAAAGAGACTGTTCATTGTTCAGGAGCAAGCTTCATTTTCTGCCAATGCACTTCCTCTCAGGAGAAGACGTACTCAGCATTGATTTGAATCTCCGGGGCGACCTCGATCGAACCGTTCGAAGCATTGGTTCTTCCGATGCCATCTTTCGAAAAACGGAGCTGCTGCAAACATCACTTGATTTTGCAGCAGCTCCTTTGAGCTTGTCAGTATTTGATTGTTTCGATTCCGCACCGTGCTCGCACCGTTAAAGACATTGATTCTACTGACTTCTGCAATGTTTTCTTATCCGATGCTGCCGTTTGCGGA
>JAHAYX010000001.1 GCA_018384365.1 Clostridiaceae bacterium | reverse complement strand
GGATAAATATTAATTATTCCGATGATAGATAACCTGATTTTCGGTAACGTAGGCATAGATCTCCGCGCGGGGAGAGGGCGGCGTACTGCCGAAGGCCAGCGCGGAGAGGAACGAAGCCTGCGCCTCCGCAAAAGCCGCGGGATGGTTGGTGTGGAGCCAGGCAAGCGGCTCGCCCTGTCGGACGAAATCGCCCGTCTTGTGCGCAAGAACGATGCCTGCCGCATGGTCAATGGCTTCGCCCGCCCGTTCACGTCCGGCGCCGAGCAGGACAGAGGCGCGTCCGATCTGCGCGGTGTCCATATGCTGCAAATAGCCATCCGAAGGCGCGGAGACGGGTTCTGTGTACGCCGCACGCGGGAAACGGGACGGTTCGTCGATGTACCGGGGGTCACCGCCCTGGGCCTCCGTCATTTCGCGCAGTTTTGCAAGCGCCGCACCGCTGCGTATGGCATCCTCCGCCATGCGGCGGCACTCGTCCGCCGTGCCGCGCCCGGCAAGCGACAGCAGCGCAGCCGCCAGTGCAACGGAAACGCGCGTATAGTCCTGCGGACCGTGGCCGCGCAGGGAGTCGATGGCCTCGCGTACCTCCAGACTGTTGCCGATGGCAAGACCCAGCGGCACATCCATATCCGTGATGAGCGCGGCGGTGCGCCGTCCGGCGGCGGTACCGATCTCCACCATGCGCTTTGCCAGCGCAACAGCGTCCTCCGGCGCCGCAAGGAAGGCGCCGCTGCCGTATTTCACGTCGAGCAGGATGACATCCGCGCCTGCGGCGAGCTTTTTGCTCATGATGGACGAGGCGATGAGCGGCATGCTGTCCACCGTTGCGGTTACGTCGCGCAGTGCATAGAGCTTTTTATCTGCCGGGGCGAGATTGCCGGACTGTCCGGCAACGCAGATCCCCGTTTTTTGTACGATGGCGCGGAATTCTTCGCCGGAAAGCTCCGTGCGGAAGCCGGGGATGGATTCCAGCTTATCCACCGTGCCGCCCGTGTGGCCCAGACCGCGCCCGGACATTTTGGCCAGGACGAGTCCGCAGGCCGCGGCAATTGGCGCAACGGCAAGCGTCGTCTTGTCGCCGACGCCGCCGGTGGAGTGCTTATCCGCTTTAACGCCGGGAATGTCGGAAAGATCGGCCATATCGCCGGAACGCGCCATGGAAAGCGTGAGATCCGTTGTCTCCTGCGCGGTCATGCCCCGGAAGCAGACCGCCATGAGAAAGGCGGAAAGCTGATAATCCGGAATGTCTCCGCGCACGGCGCCGCACACGATGTAGTCAAGCTCGGCGCGGGAAAGCGCGCCGCCCTGTTTCTTCTTTGTGATCAGATCGATCATATGCATGAAAGACACCTCTGGAATGAAATGGGAAAGGAAAGCGTATGCGAGGCCGCCAGGTCAGACCCGGACGGTCTTCCATTTGCCGCTGCGGAAGCGGAAATAGATGATGATGGCGCGCACGGACTGGTCAAGCAGCCAGCAGAACCATGCGCCTGCCAGGCCCCAGTGGAACTGCACGATGAAGAAATAGCCCAGGATCATGCGCATGCCGAGTACGCCGATCATCGTGGAGATGAGCGGCCACTTGGTGTCGCCGCCACCGCGCAGACCGCCGCACACCGCAATCTGGATGATCTGCGGCGCAACGAAGAAGGCAAGAATCCGCAGAGCAACGACGATATCGGCGATGACGTCGGCCTCGCGGGTGAAAATCATGGCAATGTACTGCGGAATGGCCAGCAGCGGGATGGCCAGAATCACGGAAATCAGCCAACACTGCTTCAAAGCCTCGGAAAAATACTTTTCTGCAATATCCGGACGTCCTGCGCCCAGGTTCTGGCCGACGAGCGAGACAAGCGCAACGGAAATAGCCGTTCCGAAATTGACCACATAGCTGTGGATGGAGGAGGCAATGTTGTGCGCGGCATATTCCGCCGTGCCGAGATGGACGATATACACGGTGAACATCATCAGACCCACGCGCAGGGCCAGCTGCTCCAGCGCGGAGGAGGTTCCGACGCGGCAGATGCGCTGCATCACGTCCGGTTTCGGGCGGCACATGCCCCGTACGGTCGGGCGGATGGGGAAATCACGGCTGCGCAGCAGAATCACGACCGCCAGCACACAGCCGACGATTTTTGCAGCCAGCTGCGCAATCGCCGCGCCCCGAATACCGAGCGCAGGGATGGGGCCGAAACCGTGGATCAGGACGGAACCCAGTGCAACATTTGTGATGTTTGCGGCAATGTTGAAGTACATGGAAAGCCGCGTTTTGCCGGCGCCGCGCAAAAGCGCCGCGGCAGCCGTGGAGATGGACTGGAAGAATACGCCGATGGCGCAGTATTTCATATAATAAACGGCCATGCTGAAATAGTCGTCCGTTGCACCCATCCAGCGAATGAAGGTGCCGCCGAACACATACATAATGACGCTTGCGGCAACGCTGAAAACGATGGACATGAGAAGCGTCTGCTCGCAGGCCGTGCGCGCAGCCCTTTCGTCGCGCTGGCCGAGACTGCGCGCCACGACTGCCGTGCCGCCCACGCAAAATGCCTGTAAGATGACATTCGGTATCATGATGGGCTGGTTTGTGATGCTGACGGCGTTCGTTGCCTCCTTGCCGATGGATGCAACGAGCGCGACCGTGATCACGCCGATGAGCGACGACAGGAAAAGCTCGACTGCGCAGGGCCAGGAGAGCTTAAAAAGCTCGCCCCACATGGCGCGGCGCGAGGGCGTTTCCGCTTGATCGGTCAGGATGCCGGCTTCGGTTTCTTCTTTCATGATAAATCCCCTTTTTTTCTTTTTCTTCATGATAACATAGATTTCCATAGAGTGTCAAATCTGCCGGAGGGGAAGGTTTGTGATGTTGCATTCGCAGGGAACTTATAGTATGATAGGAAAACATGATACATGAAAGGGAGAAAATACCGTGGAAGAATTCTTTTCGACCCTTTGGGGTCACCTGACGACCGCCGGACTGAAAATAATTTATGCGGCGGTGATTTTGTTCGTCGGATTGAAGCTGACGAATATGCTGTGCGCCTGGCTGAAAAAGAACGAGCGCTTTTCCCGTCTGGACGACAGCCTGCGCTCCTTCCTGAACAGCCTGATTTCCATCACGCTGCGCGTTCTGGTGATTGTTTCCGCCGCGCTGACGCTCGGCATTCCCGCAACCTCGTTTGTCACGGTTCTGGCCTCGGCCGGCGTCGCTGTCGGCCTTGCTTTGCAGGGCGCGCTGTCCAACCTGGCGGGCGGCATCATGATTCTCTTCTTCAAACCCTTCCGTGTCGGCGATTTCGTTGAAACGGCGGATGGTACAGGCATTGTCCGGAGCATTACCGTGTTCTATACCGTGATCATGACGGCGGATAACCGCCAGATTACCCTGCCAAACGGCAGCCTGACGAACGCCGCCATCACAAACTGCTCCGCCGAGGCCACCCGCCGTGCGGATTTCACCTTCGGCGTGGCCTATGACTCGGACCTGGAGACGGTCAAACGCGCGCTGCACGAGGCTGCTGCCTCCTGCGAGCTGGTGCTGGACGATCCGGCGCCCGTGGTGTGGATGTCGCGCCAGGCAGACAGTGCTTTGGAGTATACGCTGCGCGTCTGGTGCCGCGGAGAGGACTATTTGCCGCTGCTGATGGCCATGAACGAAATCGTGAAGGTGGCCTTCGACCGGGCGGGCATCTCCATCCCGTTTCCGCAGCTTGACGTGCATTTTGACGCGCAAAAGGAAGCACAGTAATTCGCCGCAACCGAAAAAGACCGCCTGAAAAGCGGTCTTTTTCTTTTGTTACAGCGTTTGTTACAGAGAAGGCAAGTTTTGTTACAGTTGCGTTACACCTGCCGCCGATGCCTTGACTATTGCCGGGGAGTAGATTATATTGTATATGCCAAGGGCTCCCATGTGCAAACGTGAGGATTGCCCTTAGGAAAACATTTTTCAAGGAGGATTCAACCATGAGCAACCTCAAAAAGGTTCTCGCCCTCGTTCTGGTCCTGGCTCTGTCCCTGACCATGTTCGCGGGTGCGATTGAAACTGTCCTCCCCTATGATGATGTTGAAGAGCTTACCGCAGAGCAGCTTGATTCCCTCAAGCTCCTGTACGCTCTCGGCGTTATCAAGGGTGATGGCGACAGCGTCAATCCGACTGACACGCTCACCCGTGGTGAGCTGGCTGCCATCCTCTATCGTCTGTACACCGGCGATGCTGAAGAGAAGTATGTTTCTACTTACAGCACCGACTGCCCGTACTTTGACGATGTTGAGGCAGGCAAATGGTATGTCCCGTATGTGAACTGGGCATACATCAAGGGCGTCATCGCCGGTTACGGCAATGGCAACTTCGGACCGGAAGACAATGTCACCGGCGTTCAGGCAGCTACCATGCTGTCCCGCCTTGTTGGCTATGAAATCGGTTCCGAGAATTGGGAACTCGTTTCCCGCAAGTACGCTATTGAGCTCGGCCTCGATGACGGCGTTGCTTCCAAGGATCTCTTTGGTACCGACCTGTCCCGCGGCGACATGATCGTTATGGTCGCGAATGTCCTTGACTGCTACGAAGTTGGCACCAAGGTCACCCTCGCTGAGAAGATCTTCGATCTCGAGATCATCAACGGCGCTATCCTGCTCGGCGCTGACAAGCTCGGCTCCACGCCGTACTCTGTCTTCGCATTCAAGGATGAAATCTCCGGCAACGTGAAGTACTTCATCACTGACCTCCTCAGCATTGAAGAGGCTCCGACCGTCGATGAGATCGGCCAGAAGTACACCCTGTATGTTGCTAAGACCACCGAAGTGAACGGCTATAAGGTTCTGTATGCTGCCTATGAGGAAGATCAGAATGCTTATTATGCAACTGTCACCGGCATTGTCGATGATGGCAAGCTGAACACTACGAATCCTGCTGATAAGGGCACTTACCTGCTCAACCTGCTCGATGACAACTGTGTTGCTTATGTAAACGGCGCAGTCGTCGCGAACAAAGCTGCTGACGCTTTCGCTGCTTTCGCAGCTGCTTACGGCGTCCGTAACAGCGCTGCTTACAAGCTCATCGATAACGATGGCGATGGCAAGTATGAGTACATCTTCATTGAGAAGCTGACTCTTGCTACCATGAAGACCACTGAGGTCGTTGCGAATGTTGTTGCTTACAACAGCATCACCGGCGCCTACACCCTGTCTGACGGCAACACCTATGTCCCGGGCGAGTACTGGGCTGTTGACGCGAACAAGAACATCACTGGTCTTGTTGACGCTACTCAGGCTGTCGTCGGTCTGATCGGCGAGCTGAGCTTCACCGCTTCTTCCGTTCAGTATAAGTTCACCATCGAAAACGGCAAGTACATCATGCTGGCCGATGTTTGCGATGAGACTTACTTTGCTGGCAATTATGTCCTGTCCATGGGCCTTGTCGGCACCTCCACCTACAAGGGCATGCAGTATGTCCAGTTCCTCACCGAGGACAACACTTCCCTGTATGCTTACGTAGCAAAAGTCAACCACACCGATGCGAAGGTTTTCGCTAACTGGGTTGACAACAGTGTTTGGACGCAGTTTGCTTACATGTATGAACTCTTCTATGTCAACGCTTACGGCGATGACACCGTTGAGCTCTTCACCCCGGGCTACATCAACAGCCACGAAGCTTATGCTTACATCGATGGCAACAACCAGAGCGTTGTTACGGTCAACGAGACCAGCAAGTTCGAAGCCAGCCCGGCAGTTGACGCTGTTTACGCTTGGGTTGCCAACGTCGAGACCGATGGCGTTTATGCTCCGAACCTCCCGTTCGACAGCAAGAACGTTTACATGATCGTTACCGAGCACACCACTGGTACTCAGTACTACTGGAACTCCAAGAACGGCACTTACATCACCGCTGCTGATGCTGAGTATGCTAACCTGTCCGACGCGGACAAGGCTGCTGCTTACACCCTGAAGCCTGTCATCTTCACCAAGGCTACTTATGAAGGCTACTTCAAGGCTGCTGCCAAGAAGCTGGCTGCCGGTGAGGCACTGACTGAGTGGGTTGCTTACAAGGTTGCTGATGGCCAGTCCGCCAAGACTGTTGGCGTTTCCATCGCTGCTGACTTTGATACCACCAACCTCCAGATCTTCAAGGCTTACGGCACCTGGTACATGCAGAACTACGGCGATCTGACAGCTGATAATGCTACTGTTTACTTCACCGCTGACGGCAAAGACTGGGAAGTCGAGTATGATGCTGAAGCAAAGGCATTCTACGATGTGAAGACCGGCGCTATCTTCAGCGTTGGCGCTGCTGATGCTGAGACTATCGCTGAAAGCATCGAAGCTATCATTCGCGCTATCGACACTGACGAGGACTTCATCTATGACCGCGCTGTTGCTCTCAACACCTCCAAGGGCGTTGTGTTTGCATGGGGCACCTACCCGTACAACTTCGGCGAAAATGGTCCGATCTATCAGTGGAGAGCTTACAACTTCGATGAGTTCAACCGTGCTTCCTTCGGTGAAGGCGGCATGAACGATGACTGGTCCTTCCGCGCTCCGAATGGCACCTTCTATGTACCGGACGAGATGATCTTCGCCAACTCCAATGGCCAGATCTACGTCAAGGCTGCTAAGGTCACCGTTTCTGCGAACGATGTCCTGCCGATGGGCTGGGCTGTCGAGAACTCCAAGTACGTAATCTGGGGCAATGACATTGGCTCCTGGACTGTCACCGGCCGCACCAATAAGGTGATCCTGCCGAATGGCAAGACCGAGGACATCACTGTTCCGTATGGCGTGAACTTCGAGTACGGCGATGTTGTCTACCTCGTTCTGAACGAGGATGGCTCCATCCGCAGCTTCGAGAAGGTTTCCAACATCTATGAGATCTGGAACGATGAGGCTGGTGACGAGTATGGCATCGGCTACGCTGCTGACGGTACTGTTACCATCTACGGCAAGCTGGGCATCACCTACACCGTGAAGATCGATCTCGAAAAGACCTTCTTCATGGATGAGGACGGCAACTTCATCTCCAGCGAAGCATTTGCAAAGCACATTGCTGCAGAACACTGCAAGTTCTGGGTTGATTACTCCGACGCTGGTTACAACTTCGTGTACTGCGACTAATTGAATCTTCCTTGATTCGATTGACTTGGGTTTTGCAAGAAATCTGAGTTTCAGAAAGGCTCCCGGTTTTCCGGGAGCCTTTTTGTATGTTTTTGCCGTGGAAATCGCGCACGCGGCGCGTGAAAAGCGGCGAAAGGTTTTTGTTGTTCACAATTTGTTCGTGACAAACGATTTTTCTGGGTGTATAATTGAACTGTATATTTTGTGCGGCTTGAGGTGGAAAATGAATGTCCCGAATTTGTTGTCCCTGATCCGGCTTTTGCTGGTTCCGGTGTTTGTAACGGTATTTTTTTCGGCAAATCCGAATTCCGGATACATTGCTGCGGCAATTTTTCTGGTTGCATTTTTGACGGATGTGGCTGATGGATATATCGCGAGAAAATATAATCTGATCACAAAACTCGGGCGAATTCTCGACCCCTTAGCTGATAAACTGATGAAGGCGGCGGCAGTTGTCTGCCTGACGATTCGTGGAGATATCCCGCTGTGGATCATTTTGGTGCTTTTGGCGAAGGAATTGATCATGCTTTCGGGCGGCGCGGTGCTGTTGAAGAAAATGCGCGATGTACCGTCGTCGAACTGGTTCGGAAAATGTGCGGAGGGGTATATCTGTGCGCTGACTTTTTTGCTGATTATGCTCCATATCCCCCCTCAGGTGTCGCTTGTACTGTGGTGCGTGGCACTTTTGATCGAGCTTCTGGCCCTCGCGGTGTATACCGTGCGGGCAGTGAAGCTACTGCGTGAACACAAGGAAGGAAAAAAATGAAGATGAAGCTTTGTTCGCGGTGCAAGAAGAACATCGCGGTGGTATTTTTAACGAAAATTGAGAATGGCGAGGTCGTGAACGACGGTCTGTGCCTGAAATGTGCACGTCAGCTTGGCATTCGTCAGGTGCAGGACGTGATGGACAACATGGGCATTACGGACGACGATCTTGATAACATAGAAGCGATGACGGAGCAGGCGGGCCTGCCTCTTGATGAAAGCGGCGAAGCCGTGGATATGGTTCCGGCCGGAAACGAGGACGACGAGAACGAGAATGATCAGAATGCCGGCGGCACGGCGTCTTTCCCGTTCATTCAGAATATTTTTGGACAGGGCGCACAGGGCGACCGCAATCCGCCGCCCCAGCCGCCGCGCGGCGGCCGCCGTGAGCCGAAGCGAAAGTATCTGGATATGTACTGCACGCACCTGACGGGTCAGGCGCGCGAAGGAAAGCTGGACCGCGTGATCGGCCGTGAGCAGGAGATCCAGCGCATGATTCAGATTTTAAACCGCCGCCAGAAGAACAATCCCTGCCTGATCGGCGAGCCGGGCGTTGGTAAAACGGCCGTTGCGGAGGGCCTTGCGGTGCGGATCGTGAACCGCCAGGTGCCGGCAAAGCTGCTGGATCGGGAGATTTATCTGCTGGACCTGACGGCGCTGGTGGCCGGAACGCAGTTCCGCGGCCAGTTTGAGAGCCGTATCAAGGGATTGATCGAGGAAATCAAGAAGCTCGGCAACATCATTCTGGTGATTGACGAGGTGCATAACCTGATGGCTGCGGGCGATGCCGAGGGCGCCATGAACGCAGCAAATATTTTGAAGCCGGCGCTGTCGCGCGGCGAGATTCAGGTGATCGGCGCGACGACGTTTGCGGAATACCGCAAGCATATCGAAAAGGACGCGGCTTTGGAGCGCCGCTTCCAGCCGGTGATTGTCAACGAACCTTCCAAGGCGGACACGGTGGAGATTCTGCGCGGTATCCGTCCCTATTACGAGAAGTTCCACTGCGTGAAAATCTCTGACGAGATGACAACGCTGGCTGTGGAACTCTCCGAACGTTACATTTACGACCGTTTCCTGCCGGACAAGGCCATTGACCTTATTGACGAGGCCTGTTCGGGCCTGAATCTGCGCAACGAAGCACTGGTGGAGCGCGAAACGCTGAACGCCGAGCTCCAGACCAACAGCACGGAGCGCGAGGCGCTGATGTCCGATTCCTCTATCGACGCGTATGCGCGTCTGGCGGAACTGCGCAGCCGTGAATTGCAGATCCGCCAGCGTCTGACGGAGATAGACAATGCCCCGGTGCCGGAGCTTACGCTTCCGGACCTTGCGCGCGTGATCGAACTGTGGACGCATATCCCGGCCTCGCGCGTTGCGGAGGCAGAATATGCTCGCCTTTCCGGTATGGCGGAGCGTCTGCGAGCCCGCATCAAGGGACAGGATGGCGCAATTGACACGGTGGTGGCAGCAATTCTGCGCAATCGTGTCGGGCTTGCGGCGAAGCGGAAACCGGTGTCCTTCATCTTCACGGGCCCAACCGGCGTCGGTAAGACGGAGCTGGTGAAGCAGCTCGCGCAGGATATGTTCGATGCGCCGGAGGCGCTGATTCGTCTGGATATGTCCGAATTCATGGAGAAACACTCCGTGTCGCGCATTATCGGCGCGCCTCCCGGATATGTCGGCTATGATGAGGCGGGCCAGCTGACGGAGCGTATCCGTCGCCGTCCTTACTGCGTGATTCTGTTTGACGAGATTGAAAAGGCACATCCGGATGTTCTCAATATTCTGCTGCAAATTCTGGACGATGGCCGCATCACCGATGCGCATGGCCGCACCGTGAATTTCGAGAACACCATCATTATCATGACCTCCAATGCGGGCTCCGAACGCACCGACAATGCGATGGGCTTTGGCCGCACCGTGGCGGAGCAGGGACGCGAAAAGGCGTTGAAGGCGCTTTCCGAGATCATGCGTCCGGAATTTATCAACCGCATTGACGAAATCGTCCCGTTCGACCATCTGAGTCCGGAGCATTTCCGCGATATCGCGGTGATTTTCCTGAACGAACTGCGTGATTCGCTTGCCTCCCGCGGTGTGCGGCTCACCTGGGACGATGCGCTGGTCACTTATGTGTCGGATAAATCCTATTCCATTAAATATGGCGCGCGCAATCTGCGCCGCACCATCCAGAAGGAGATCGAGGATGTGGCCGCGGCCAGGCTGATCGAGGCTTACGACCGCGATATCCATGAAATCGCGCTCTCTGTCCGGGATGGCGCAGTTACGGTGGAACTGGCATAACGTGATTACCTGCACCCCGTGCCCGGAAATTTTCGGGTACGGGGCTTTTTCCATCATCACCGCCGCGGCGGAAAACAGGGAGGAGGGCGCGCACGATGCATTTCAAGGAAGTGAAGGGAATCTTATCTGCGGAAAATGGGATGAACCTCTATCGCGGCTGTACGCACGGCTGTATTTATTGTGATTCGCGCAGCCACTGCTATCAAATGGACCACGCTTTTGAGGATATCGAAGTGAAATCCAATGCGCTTACCCTGCTGGAGGATGCACTGCGCCGGAAACGTGCGCCCTGCATGATATCGACCGGCGCGATGACGGACCCCTACCTGCACGCGGAGACTACCTTGCGCCATACCCGCCGGAGCCTGGAACTGATCGAGCGTTATGGCTTTGGCGTGGCGATTCAGACGAAGTCTGCGCGGATTTTGGAGGATCTGGATTTGCTGCGCCGCATCAATGAGCGTGCGAAGTGCGTTGTGGAAATCACGCTGACGACCTATGACGACGATCTCTGCCGCCTGATCGAGCCGAATGTCTCCGTGACGAGCGAGCGCTTTGCCGTGCTGGAGGCGATGCGCGAGGCGGGCATCCCTACGGTGGTGTGGATTTCGCCGCTGCTGCCCTTTCTCAACGATACGGAGGAAAACCTGCGCGGACTTCTGGATTACTGCGTGCGGGCGCGGGTGCGCGGCGTTCTTTGCTTTGGAATCGGCCTGACGCTGCGTGACGGCAACCGGGAATATTTTTACGCGCAGCTGGACCGGCACTTCCCCGGTCTGTCGGAGCGCTACCGGCAGAAATATGGCAGCCGGTATGAAATCCGCAGCGACAACCATGCGCGGCTGATGCCGATTTTCTACGACATATGCCGGAAAAACGGTATGATGAGCAGCGTGGAGGAGAATTTTGCCTACCTGCACCGGTTTGAAAGCCGCTGCGAAGCAGAACAGCTCCGCTTCTTTTGACAGTCGATAGATGGAACTTGCTTTCCTTCCCGGCGTTTGCTATGATAAAAAAGAAACAATCCTGACAGAGTGAGGAACGGCTTATGGAAATCACAATCGCCATTTTCAATGTGACAGAAATCGTCGGAACAATTGCATTTGCGGTGTCCGGCGCACTGATTGCGATTGAGCGCCGCCTGGACCTGTTTGGTGTGCTGTTTCTTGGCATTGTGACGGCGCTGGGCGGCGGTACCATGCGTGATATTCTGCTTGGCGTATTCCCGCCGCGCGCCTTTTACAATTATGAGTATCTTGCCATTGCGTTTTTCTCTGCGCTGGCGGTGTTTATCGTCGTCTGGAGCTATCGCGCGCACTATACACGCTTTAAAACGCCGCTGGAAAGCATCAATAATGTGTTTGATGCCATCGGACTTGCCACATTTTCCATTGCCGGCTCGCAGATCGCCGTTGCGCAGGGCTATGGTGGGAACCCGTTCCTGTGCGTCTTCCTTGGCATGACAACAGGGATCGGCGGCGGTATTATTCGCGATATCTGCTCGAAGGAAGTGCCGTTTGTGTTTCAAAAGCACGTTTACGGCGTGGCGTCGCTCGTGGGCTGTGTGGCATATTGGGGAATTCTGCGTTTGTTTGGCAATAATACGGCGGCGACGCTGGCGGGCGTTTTTCTGATCATTGCAATCCGGATTTGCGCGACGGTATTCCGCTGGAATCTGCCGCGTATCCGCCTGACGGAGAAAAAATGAAATAGGAGCAGGTGTATGGAAACCCAGTTTGGCCCGACAGAATATGAACGCCGGTCCGTGCAGCATTGCATGGATTTCCTGGCGCCCCTGTACGTGACCTGTCCGCAGGCACGCTTACCGTCATGCGGTTGTTTCAGGGACTTTCCTAAAAACCGGCATGCGGCCCGGATGTCCCGCGGGTCTTATTTTTTGCGTTTGATGCGGTGCAGGCGGCGCGTGCAAGGGTGAAACTTCGGTGAAACCGGCATGGTTGGAATTGTGCGGATGCCGGAATTGTGGTATAATAACAGAAATGCGTAAAACGGAGGATTAAAAACAGCAATGATCAATTACAACATGGTAAAACTCAATAACGGCGTGGAAATCCCCGAGTTTGGTCTGGGCGTGTTCCGTTCCGAGGTTGGCACGGAGACTTCCGATGCGGTGCGCTGGGCGCTTGAGGCGGGGTATCGTCACATTGACACCGCGATGATGTACCGCAACGAGGCGGACGTTGCCCGCGGTATCCGGGAAAGCGGCGTTGCGCGCCGGGATATTTTCATCACCTCAAAGCTTGCGAACCAGTCCATCGCGGACCGAAAGTTTGAAGAGGGCGTGGAGAGTTCGCTTGCGGCGCTCGATACCGATTATATTGACCTGTACCTGCTGCACTGGCCTGTGACAAACTTTGCAGATGCCTGGCGCACACTGATGAAATACTATGAACAGGGCGTGCTGCGCGCGATCGGCGTGTCGAACTTCCAGATTCGTCATCTGCAAAAGCTGGAGGCCGAAGGTCTGACGCTTCCCGCCGTGAATCAGATCGAGCTGCACCCTTCCTTCCAGGAGCGCGAGCTGAAAGCTTACTGCGAGGAACGCAATATCCGCGTGGAGGCGTGGAGCCCGCTGGGCGGCCGTGATCATCTGATGGTAGACCGTCCGGAGATTCTAAAGATTGCCGAAAAGCACGGCAAAACCGGTGCGCAGGTGATCATCCGCTGGCATCTGGATACGGGCAATATCGTGATTCCGAAATCTGTGAAGCAGCAGCGCATCCTTGAAAACGCGCAGGTGTTTGACTTCCATCTGGATGCAGAGGATCTTGCCGCAATTGCCGCAATGGATACCAACCAACGCTCCTATTGGAGCCCGGATCGCTGGGATGAGCCGGAAAAGAAGTAAAAGTACGCCAAACGGCCGCCCGAAGAAGGACGGATGTGCGCAAAACCGTGTCGCCTAATAACACGAAAAACACACCGGCCTGGCGGGTAAAACACCCTGCTATCTGTTCATAAACGATTTTCTTCTTCTGACAAAAAAGCCCGGACACGAGAGTGTCCGGGCTTTTTTACGCAGAGGATGGCGCAGGTTTTACTGCTCAGCAGGAAATATGCAGACTGCCGATCTCCTGATCCTGAATGACGGTTTTGCCGTCAATGAGGAAGGAGTTCGTAAACGGCGTCGGGCCGATGGAGAACACGTGCACGCCGTTGATTTGCAGATTTTTGCAGTTTTCGGCGTAACTGGCGTACGGACTTTGAATATCAATCGCCTGCACGCGGTACTGGAACAGGCTGACGAACTCCACGTCGAAGCAATCCTTACAACGGACGGAGCTGGCATATTCGCTGCCCAGATCCTCTTCGGTCTGCAGGGCAATGATCTTCCAGTTTGCCACGCGCTCCAGCACGACCTCAATGCCGAGATGGTGCTCGACAGACACCAGATACATCTTGCCGGGCGCCTCGGTGTCATTGATGTAAATGCCGTCCTTTGCCCAGACGTCAGGCGACCAGATATTTTTGAAAACGCCGGCGCCGCCGTCGTGGATCCAGATGGTATGGCCGCGGTCGCGGCCTTTGCGCTGCTTTTTGCCGCGTACGGACTGGCCGCCGACAATATTCTTGCGCGGGCCCATCGGGAAACGCGGACCATGCAGGAACAGAATGTCCTCGAGTATGGAATCCGGCGCAGCCATCCACTCCACGGAGTTCAGGCCGGGGTTGCGGCCGCCGTCGAAGCTGATGCCGCAGACGTGGTTGTGACCGCCCTTCGGCGCAACGAACATGGACTGCGGGTGCAGAGCGTCCGTGAAGCCGGGGCACTCGTCGTCCATCAGGAAACGAGTGCAGAAGCAGTGCAGACCGACGATTGCGGTGTTTTCACGCAGGGTCAGGCCGCGGGTGAGGCGATAGGCGCCCATCGGCACATAGATCTTGTCATATTTGGCAATGGCCTTCTCAAAGACGGCCGTATCGTCGGCAATGCCGTCGCCCACTGCGCCAAGCTCGCGGATGTTCACGCAGTCGGCAAGTGCGGGCATTTCCACGTAATCCGGTGCGGGCGCTTCGCTCCACGGGACTTCTTCGATCTCGTATTTCAGGTCGAAACGGCGATTGACATCCTGATTATCGACATTGATTTTCAGGCCCATGTCCATCGTGACGGAGTAGCACTCGTACTCCGAGGTGACCGGCGTGACCATGATGTGGTGATTGAAGCGGTAGCCGAACGGTTCGTAGTACATCGGAGTCTTGCGGCAGACAACGCGGCGCGCGTGCAGCCAGTTCTGCGGATAGCGCGTCATATTCATGCAGACGCCGGCTTCGCCGAGGTTCTCCAGACGGCAGTCCTCCATATAAAGGCGCTCGAACTCTTCGATATAATGGTTATCCGTTTCCTTATTCGGCACGTAAACGCCATACGGCGCGTTGCGCAGGGTATCGCGCACCATCGTCAGGCCCGCGCGGTAAGAAGAAATGCAGGCACGTTTCTGACCGTCAAAAATGGAATCGCCCAGGTAAAACTGCCAGTACGGAACGGTTTCGCCCGTAACAATGCCATAGGTACCGCCGAAGAAGCGGCAGCGCTCGATTTCGTTGCCCACCATTTCGACGGCCGCATAGGCGTCGTTGATCAGGAAGTCAATGTCCTCCAGCGAGCAGAGCTGCGCGATACGGTAACGGCAGGCGACTGCGCCGGCGTTGCCATGGCCGAGGTTGAAGTCGATGTTGCGCACACCGCCATAAAAGGAGGTATTCTGCGCGTCACGCAGGGGATAATTCTTCCGGGGCTGTGCATCGCGGAAATGGAGGATATATTTCGTATGCGGGCCCTCATAGCCGGGGGAGTTGTCCGCCAGAAGGAAAACAGGACGCTTTGCGCCATAGCCAATCAGACGGACGCCGCGCCAGAGCTGTACGGTGTCCGAAAAACGATAAGTTCCTTCCGGAACATAAATGATGCCGTGGTAGTGCTTTTCCACGACTTCATCAATCGCCTTCTGCAGTGCTGCGGTGTTGTCACCGATGCCGTCGGGGCAGGCGCCGAAGGCTTCCGGCGTGAACACGGCCGCTATGGGATCATTGGGCTTTGTGAGAAAAATGGATTTTCCGTATTCCATGATTTGTCCCTCCTGTTTTTGTTTGTGGCTCAAGTATAACATGCAGTGTCAGATTTGGCAATAGATATATAGACTTGTATATACAAGTTTGTGCAAACTGTTGCGGGAGGCACAGGAAAATTAGCCATTTTGCCAGCCCGAAATGCCGCGCTTTCTTATACTTTTCTTAATTTGGACAGTTTCCTGCTTATGTGGGTTGCAAACAGTGCCGCAATCCATTATGATACACATAGCAGCCGCGAAAGCGGTATTATTTTTTTATTTAGGGGGATCCTGTGTTGAAACAATTCCAGGAAAAATGCGGAAGTCTTGCGCAGGCATATCAAAATATCACACCTGCGGAAAAAATTTCGTTCTGCGCGGTGGTGCTGTTTGCATTGGCGTCGCTTTGCTACTGTACCGTGCGTGGCGATATCACGAATGTATTGATTTGTCTGGTGGTAATTGTCATGGCGTTTGCACCGCGCTTTCTGGAATGGCTTTTCGGACTGCGCTTTTCCACCTTCTTCAAAGTGTTTGTCGTGTGCTATATCGCGGCCGGTTCCATTTTAGGCTCGGTATTTGATTTTTATTACCGCTTTGCAAACTGGGATACGCTGCTGCATCTCATCTGCGGGTTTTTGATGGGGATGATCGGTTACATGCTGCTCGATATCCTGAACCGTGGGGAGTCGGCGCACATTTCGATGGCTTCGCGCATTCTTTCCGCCCTCACCTTTGCGCTTGCGGCGGCAGTGGTGTGGGAATTTTATGAATACGCAATGGATACGTTTTTAAACTTCGATATGCAGTGCGACACGGTGGTGCATCAAATCAAATCCTATCTGGTCGGCGCGTCGCCGGTGGTGGTGGATACCATCGACAACATCACCTCCGTCACGGTGAATGGCGTCGACCTGGGCGTCGGCGGATATCTCGATCTGGGCCATATCGACACGATGAACGATATGCTCTGCAATACGGCGGGCGGCGTGCTTTTCTGTGTGTTGGCGATTCTGTCTGCACGGAAGCCGGACAACCTGTTTGCGCGCGTTTTTATACCGAAGCTGACCAGCCGCGAAAACGGCAAAACGCAGGATCTGTGAAAAATCCCCCGGCTCCGAACAGCGCCTGTCCGGGAGACTTGCGGCGCGGCGTCAGCAGCCGAAGAATTCGCGCAGACGTGAAACCCATTCCACGAAACGGAAGCGGAGCTCCCAGGCGCCGTCTGAGGTGATCAGGCGGATTTCCTCTTCGCTGAAGCCTGCCTCGGCGGCTTTTTCGGCGAACGCCGCCGATGTACAGAAGGGCGGGAAGAGTACGCACCACCAGTTGTGCCCTTCTCCTTCGCCGATTATTACGCGAAGCGCATCGTAATGTCCTGCGGGCAGGGCAAAACCGTTGTACTCCCGGGTGGGGAAATATGCGTCCCCCAGCGAGAGTCGGACGCTGTACGCATACCCTTCGGCGGCAAGCGCTTGTTCTGCCGCACGGCGGATCGCTGGAAGACCGGATTCCACGCTGCTGCGTGCCTCGGCGGCTGTGTCCGCGCCTGCCGTGAGTTCTTCCACCTCGCGCAGAACACTGTCGCGCACCTGCAGCTTCAGCGCCTGGTCCTCGGCACTGTCGGAGTTTGCAATGACGTGCAGCCGCAGCATTTTCCCGGCAAGCGCTGTTTGCAGCTGCGTGCCGGCTGCGGCAAAGAGAATCGCCGCGGCAAGCCCGACGAGCAGCGCGCCCTCCAGTCTGGTAAGTACAGATGAAATGTTCTTTTTCCGCATAAAAAACGCCTCCCGGTCTTTTACTGGAATTGTAGACCGGGAGGCATTGCTTTATACAATCGGAAGGGGAAAAAGACGGGAAGCTGCACGCCGCTTATTCGGCGTCGGCTTTCAGACGCTCTGCCTGGTCGGCTGTGACCAGTGCATCGATCAGCTCATCCAGATCACCGGCAAGAATTGCGTCGATTTTGTGCAAGGTTAAGCCGATGCGGTGATCGCTGACGCGTCCCTGCGGGAAATTATAGGTGCGGATTCGCTCACTGCGGTCGCCGGAGCCAACCTGGCTGCGGCGCTCGGCGGCGATTTTGGAAGTTTGCTCCTCGCGCTTGGCCTCATAGAGCTTCGAACGCAGAACCTTCATGGCACGGTCGCGGTTTTTATACTGGCTGCGCTCATCCTGGCACTCCACAACAATGCCGGTCGGGAGATGCGTGATACGGATGGCGGATTCCGTCTTGTTGACGTGCTGACCGCCGGCACCGGAGGACCGGTAGGTGTCGATCTGCAAATCATTGGGGTTGATTTCCACTTCCACCTCGTCCGCTTCCGGCAGCACGGCAACAGACGCCGCAGACGTATGAATACGTCCGCCGGACTCTGTTTCCGGCACGCGCTGCACGCGGTGGACGCCCGATTCAAATTTCAGGCGGGAATATGCGCCGTTACCGTTAACCAGGAAACTGATTTCCTTGATACCGCCGATTTCGGTTTCGTTCAGATTCAGCACTTCAATGCGCCAGCCCTTGCGCTCGGCATACATACTGTACATCCGGTAGAGATCGGCGGCAAAAAGCGCCGCTTCCTCCCCGCCGACGCCGCCGCGGATCTCAACGATGACATTGCGCTCGTCGTTGGGGTCCCGGGGAAGCAGGAGAATTTTCAGTTCCTCCTCGCGGCGCTGCATTTCGGCCTGCGCCTCGCGCAGTTCTTCTTCTGCCAGTTCGCGCAGGTCCGGGTCGTCGCCCGAGAGCAGATCGCGGCTGTCCTCCGCCGCTTGTTCGGCGCGGCGATAGGCGCGGTACGCGTCGACAACGGGGGTGAGTTCCTTTTGCTCTTTCAGGAGCTTTGCCGCTTCGGCAGGATCGTGATACAGGTCGGGACTGGAAAGGCGCGCTTCGATTGCGCAGAAGCGCTCTTCAATTCCGGCTAATTTTTCAAGCATGGAAACCCTTTCTGCGTGTGATGATTATTTGTCCAGACGGGAGAAGGCTTTTGCGAGAATCGGCAGGAACACAAAGAATACGGCAATGCCAAAGGCAGACTGCAGGCAATTGAGCGGGAGGGCGGACAGCGCGGCGGCGAAGCCATACAGGATGCAGTCCGTGATAAAATAACCGCCGACATTGACAACACCGCCAAGAATGGAGGCAAGGATGAGCGATGCAAATCCGCCCTTTTCCGTGCCGCGGCCGCGCAGACGGTTCACAAAGGCATTATTACGGACAACAAGGCCGATGACCAGGGCAATCAGCAGTTTTACGACTGCGGTGAAGGGCGCATAAGCGGCAAAACCGGCAATCAGGTCAGCCAGCAGGCCGCCTATGGCCGCAGCGGCCATGGCATAGGGCAGCGGCAGCAGGGCAGCTGCAACATATATGAAGCCGTCGCCAAAGTGGATGTATCCATTCGGGATCGGAATCTTGATGATAAAGGTACCCAGGAAAATGATGGCGGCAAAAAATGCTGCGAGGACAAGTTTACGGACTTTCTCGGAATCCACGGTGATCACTCCTTCGCTTTTTGCAATCGTTTGAACTGCTATCAGTATAACATCTGAAAAAGTTCCGTGCAATATCGGATATTCCAGATAAGTGCTGATTTTTCATGTGATTTTGGTTAAATTTGGCGGGATAAAACATCCCAGATACAGGTAATACTATGTTCGAAAACCGAAAAAGGAGAGTTTACTATGAAGTTTACAGCAATCGTACTGGCGGTTCTGCTCACGCTGTCTTTGACGGCCTGCATGAACAATGGAAAGAACCCCAACACGACAACCCCGAACAATCAGACGCCGGGTACCACGGATAACGGCGGAACAAACGGCAATACCAACAACGGTACCAATAATGACGTGAACAACGGCACCAATACAAACGGCAGTACGAACGGCAATAACGGCCCGACAAACGGCAGCAACAATAACGCAGCCGGTGAGAATCAGAACGGGAATCAGGCAAACGGCAGCGGCACGGCTGCTGCGGAACGCCGCGTGATGTATAACGGCAATCTTTATGAGGTGACGGATGAAACGCTGGATGCCGACGAAGTCGGCGTGGAGCTTTTCAGTATCACGAATATTGTGACAGAAACCCCGGCCGAGGAGGGCGAAGCCATCGGCCTAGACGAGGGTACGAAGGTTTTCCGGCTGAAAAATGACAATGAGTATGATGAAATCGCCGTGGAAATCAATAATGTGTTCTATAAAGCCGTGAAAAAGGCATAAAACAGGGATGGAAAACAGGAAAAGTCCCCGACCCGGAGTGGGTGGGGACTTTTTTGCGTGTCTCGGTGAAGCGTGCACTTACGTTTTTGCCAGGAAGAAGATCCGGCCCTCGTCCGGCGCCGGCGGCGCTTCCCGGCAGTCGCCGAACGGCTCCACATCCGTAAAACCTGCTGCCAGCAAAAGTTCCGTCAGTTCCTGTACTTCATAGGCGCGCTCGTGGTGATACTCGGTCGAACGGCGGTACAGACGGCCCTCCCGTTCAAAAAGGTCCAGCGTGTAGGTGAGAATTTTGGTCTTTTCCGAGAAATCCGCCTGGTATACGCAGAAGGCGCGGTCACATTCGCGCGTGAAGGCCATTTCGTGCAGGTGCCGCAGACGATAGGCACTGTTGACATCGAAAATAAACACGCCGCCCGGATTCAGGAAGAGCCGCACGCGCGAAAATGCGCGCGCCAGCGTTTCCGGCTTCGTGACATAGCCGACGCCGTCCAGGCAGCAGACTGCCGCGTCAATCGTACCATACAGATCAAGGCGCTCCATACGCTGGCAAAGATAAATGGGCGCAACCGCCTTTTCCGATACCGGCCGGCCCGCGGCAATCGACAGCATCTGCGAGGAGGCGTCCGCTGCAATGACCTCATAACCGGCCTCCGCCAGACGGACACTCATGGCGCCTGTGCCGCAGGCCAGATCCAACACCAGCTGCGGCGAAACGCCCGCGCGTTCAAAAAGCCGTTGATAAAACCGCAATATGCCGTCATACGGCACATCACGGTTGAATGCATCGTAGTAGGGGGCCAGAGCGCTATATGCTTCCATTTTCCTCAAGCCTCGCAATCACCGTGCGGTAGCCGTCGCTGCCGTAATTCAGGCTGCGGTTCACGCGGCTGATCGTTGCGGTCGACGCGCCGGTGGTGCGCACGACGTCGCCATATACGTGCCCTTTGGAAAGCATCAGGGCAACCTCAAAGCGCTGTTCCATGGCCTTTAACTCCGTCACTGTGCAGAGATCTTCAAAAAATGCATAGCACTCGTCCAGATCTTTTAAGGAAAGAATTGCCTGGAAAAGCGCATTCATATGTTCCGTTTTCAGCTTATCGTTCATGGCAGATATCACCTCTTGAAGATATTTTATCATATTAAACCACAAAAGTAAATACTGCTTGAACTTTGTGTCAAAATAGTTCCGGATGGCAGAAAGTGCAAATGCTGGATTTTTACTATTTTTGCGAAAAAATACGCGGAAAAACTAACAGAAAACAACGAAATTCGGCAAATTACAAAACATTATCCACGTGTTTTCATATCTTGACATTTTAAAAATTCATGGGTATTATATAACAATATTATGAATAATGGCGGTATTGTCCCAACCCGGCGCGCACACCGGTTTTGTCTGTTTCCGGACTGTGCAGCAGGCGGCGCGGGCAGAGACCGCCCGGTGAAGATGGATCGGCGAGAGCCGAGGGGCTCCCCTTCCGGGGAGGAAGAGTGAGGAGGTAGTGTCACATTGGGTCCTGTCAAGTGGGTCATGAGTACCGCACGGGAAAACTACGGGAAAATGATCATCGGCATGCTGCTCAGTGTCCTGTGCGTCGGGTTTAATATCATCAGCCCGATTGTGTATGCACGGATCATTGACGACGTTATTGAAGGCGGACAGGCGGAAAAACTGTTGCCGCTGTGCGCCATAGCAATTGCCTGCGCAATTTTGTTTGTGATCTTTACATACGCATCGCAATTTTTGCTGGAACTGGGATCGCAGAATACGGAGCGCGATTTGCGCAAGCAGTTGTACGCCAAGCTGCAGATTATGGATCAGAATTATTACGGTGCAAACCGTACCGGCGATTTGATGATGAAGCTGACCGGCGACCTGGACTGGGTGCGGCATTTTACAATTTTTCTGATCCCGCAGACCATCACCAACTTGCTGACATTCTTTGCAACCCTGATTGTTTTCCTGATTTTCAACTGGAAACTCGCGCTGATGGCGATGATTTTCACGCCCTTTACGGTTCTTATGACTGTGAAGGTTCGAAGGAATATGCGCCCTGCGCATAATCGCGTGCGCGAAAGCGTTTCTCAGCTCAATACGCTGGTGCAGGAAAACATCTCCGGCAACCGCGTGGTCAAGGCATTTGTGCGGGAAGATTACGAACTGGAACGCTTTGAGGAAAAGAACCGCGCCTTCCGCGACGCTTCCATCAACACGACCCGCACCTGGCAGCGGTATGCACCGATTCTGGACGGATTTTCCAACTGTCTGACCGTGGTTCTGCTGCTTTTCGGCGGAATTTTCTGTATCAATGGCTCGATGACATTGGGTACACTGAGCCTGTTCCTGTCCATGGCATGGGGTCTGAACCGCCCCATGAATATGTTCGGCACCGTCATCAATGATTACCAGCGTTTCCTGGCCTCCGCAGAGAAAATCATGACGATTTATTATGCAAAGCCGGATATTGAGAACCCGGAGCATCCCTATGTGCCAAAGGAGCCGAAGGGTGAAATCGAATTTCGCCATGTGGAGTATAAATATCCCTCCGGGAAGGCTCCGGTGCTGATGGATATCAATCTGAAGGCCAAACCGGGACAGACCATCGGCATTATGGGTCCGACCGGCTGCGGCAAATCCACATTGGTGTCGCTGATCCCGCGCTTTATGGATACTTCCCGAGGCTCTGTCCTGATTGACGGCGTGGATGTGCGCAAATATGACCTGCACGCACTGCACAGTATTGTTGGCATGAGTATGCAGGATGTTTTCCTCTTCTCGGAAACGATTGACGCGAACATCTCCTATGGCAATCCGGATCTGGCAGAGGAACGCGTGATCGAGTGCGCGACGGACGCAGACGCAGACAGCTTTATCCGCCGTATGCCGGATGGCTATGAGACTATCATCGGTGAGCGCGGCGTGGGCCTTTCCGGCGGACAGAAGCAGCGCATTGCGCTGGCCCGTGCGCTTGCCTATGACACGCCGATCCTGATTCTGGATGACACGACCTCGGCTGTGGATATGGATACGGAGGCCTATATCCAGGAGCGTCTGCGCGCCAGAAAGAAAAAGGCCACGACGCTGATTGTTGCGCAGCGTATTTCTTCCGTAAAGGACGCCGACTGCATTTACATTCTGGAAAACGGCCGCGTTTCCGAATACGGCACGCATGAGGAACTGCTCAAAAAACGCGGTTATTATTACAGCGTTTATTGTCTGCAGAACGGCATCACCGAGGAAGGAGGTGCCAACTGATGGATATTAAGAAAAAACGCAATAAATTCAATGTGGACGAGGAACTGGAAAGCCCGTTTGACTCGACCCATCTGAAACGATCCTTCAAGTATATCAAGCGCTATGGCAAAAGCCTGATCTTTGCCCTGCTCCTGAGCGTGGTTTCCACGATCCTGAGCCTGATTACGCCGCAGTTCTCCGGTTTAGTCGTGGATAAATACATCCCGGCCGGGAACATTCGCGGACTGTTCGTCATGGCGGCCTGCTTTGTGGTGATCGTTGCACTGATCATCCTGATTAACCGCTGGCGCGTGCTCATCACAACCCGTGTCGGACAGACGATCATTTCCGAAATCCGTCACGACCTGTTTGAGCACCTGCAAAAACTGCCGTTTGACTATTATGATACGCGCCCGCACGGCAAAATCCTGGTTCGCGTTGTCAACTACGTCAACTCGGTTGCAGATTTCCTTTCAAATGGTATCGTTAATATCATTCTGGAACTTTTCAGCTTGATGGCGATTATTGTGTTCATGTTCATCACAAGTCCGAAGCTGACGCTTCTGACGCTGGCCACCATGCCGGTATTCGTGATCTTCATTGTATTGATCAAATCGCCGCAGCGCCGCGCCCGCCAGAAGCTCTCCAATAAAAACTCCAACATCAACGCCTATCTGCATGAGTCCATCAACGGCATGAAGGTGACGCAGAGCTTTGACCGCGAGGAAGTGAACTATGGCATTTACAGCGGCCTGGCGCAGGACGTGCGCAACGCCTGGATGAAATCCGTGCTCATCAGCGGAACGATCTGGCCGGTGATCGGACTGCTTTCCGATACGGTAAAGCTTGGCATTTACTATTCCGCAGCGGCAAATATCTTTGCGGATATTTCGCTGGGTACGATTTTAACCTTTATCGGTTATGTGTTCCGCTTCTGGATGCCGATTCAGATGCTGGGCAACCTGTATAACAACCTGATCAACACCACTGCATACCTCGAACGCATTTTCGAGGTGCTTGATGAACCGATTTCCATCGACGACCACGAAGGCGCGACGGCGCTTCCGGAGGTGAAGGGCCGCGTGGAGTTCCGCGACGTCACGTTTGCTTACGAAAAGGGTGTAAACGTGCTGGAACACTTGAATCTCTGCGCGGAACCGGGCGAATCCATCGCGCTGGTTGGTCCGACAGGCGCCGGAAAAAGTACGGTTGTCAGTTTGCTGGCCCGTTTCTATGACATTCAGGAGGGCTCCATTACCATAGACGGCCATTCCATCTATGATGTGAAGATTTCCTCCCTGCGTTCGCAGATGGGCATGATGCTGCAGGACACCTTCCTCTTTACAGGCACTATCATGGACAACATCCGCTATGGCCGCCTGGACGCAACGGACGAGGAAGTGTATGAAGCTGCGCGCGCCGTGCATGCGGACGACTTCATCAGCCAGCTTCCGGATGGCTATCATACGGAAGTGAAGGAGCGCGGCTCCTCTCTGTCCGCCGGTCAGCGGCAGCTGATCAGTTTTGCACGTACGCTTCTGGCTGATCCGCGTATTCTGATCCTGGACGAAGCAACCTCCGCCATTGATACCAAGACGGAACTGCTGGTGCAGCAGGGTCTGCAGGCACTTTTGAAGGGCCGCACGTCCTTCATCATCGCGCATCGCTTGTCCACCATCAAAAACTGCCGCATCCTCTATGTTGCGGATAAGCAGATTGTGGAAAATGGCACGCACGACGAATTGCTTGCCCTGCACGGCCGGTATTACGACCTTTACACCGCACAGCTTGACTAATGAGAAAAATCCCGCATGGCAAGGGAAAAACCCTGTCATGCGGGACATTTTTGCATCATTTTCGCAAATCACCGGAGATTCGCCGCTTACGGCCGTTTTTCCGGACGGCGGATCCGCAGAATATCGCCGGGGGCAAGCGCGAGCGGGCAAGCTGTGCTGTAAAGGGCGGCAGGCAGACGCGCGTCATCCGTTTCCGCACCCGAGGGGTCGGTCATGGAACCGACCGTAAAGGCGGCATCCGTGAGGGAGGGCGAGAGAACCTCAAGCCGGTCGCCGGCGCGAATGCGGTTGCGCTGTTCAAAGGTAATGCGTCCGGGCTCGGCCGCACGAACGACGCCCGCAAAGGTGCAGTCCTGCACATAGCCGTCGCCGGCGGCGGATTCCGTGGGGATCTCGCCGAAGTAGAAGCCGCGCGAGAAGGTTCGGTGGCTGGCGGCGCCCAGTTCGCGCATCAGTGCGGGAATATCCGGCGCTTCGCCGCGGGAGAGCGCATCCAACGCACGGCGGTAGACATTCACAACCGTTGCGACGTAATAGGGCGACTTCATGCGCCCTTCGATCTTGAAGGAGGAGACGCCGGCCTCTGCCAGCCGGTCCAGAAACGATACGGCACACAGATCGCGCGAGCTGAGGATGGCGGTGCCGCGTTCGTCCTCGAAAACGGGGAAATATTCGCCGGGGCGTGTTTCTTCCACAAGCGCATAACGCCAACGGCAGGGCTGGGCACAGGCACCGCGGTTGGCGCCGCGTCCCGTGAGATAGGCGCTGATCATGCAACGGCCGGAATAGGACATACACATGGCGCCGTGGACAAAAGCCTCCAGCTCCACATCTTCCGGCACACGGGCGCGCAGCTGGGCGATGGCGTCAAGCGTCATTTCGCGCGCGAGGACAATGCGGGAGGCGCCGAGCGCGCGGTACACCTGTGCGGCAGCGTAATTGCCGCAGTTTGCCTGCGTGCTGACATGGATGGGAAGCGACGGCGCGGCTTTCTTCATTTCGGCAATCACGCCGATATCGGACACAATGGCAGCATCCACGCCAAGCGCGTCCAGTTCCTGCGCATAGGCGCCGACCTCCGCGATTTCTGCGTTGGTTGCAAAGGAGTTCACGGTGACATACAGCTTGCGGCCGGCGCGATGCGCCGTTTCAACGGCGCGCGCGAGCGCTTCCATGGTGAATCCCACGTTTGCGGCGCGCAGCTGCAGCTTCGGCCCGCCGAGATAAACGGCGTCCGCACCGAAATAGAGCGCCGTTTCCAGACATTCCAGATCACCTGCGGGCGCGAGCAGTTCAATTTTTTGCATAGTGCCTCCGAAAAACGATGGTTATAGGCCGCCGGGGAGCGGGGAAAGCAGTTTTACAGGGATTGTGACGGGTATCCGCGCGGTACACGGTCGATTTTGGCGCGCGGCATCCGGTACATATAAAGGGCAAGCGCGGCCAGCACGGCAAGGGCCAGTCCGAACAGCGCGACGTCGTAAATCGCGGACGGAAAGACCAGATACGCAATCAGATAGCCGCCGACAATGTTGAAAACGCTGTGAAGCAGCATGGGGGCATACAGCGAGCGGTATTTCATATAAACGAGCGTCATGGCAACGCCGCCGATGAAGCCATACGAGGCCCACAGAAGTGTGCCGTGCATGGCGCCGAATATCGTTGCAGCGAGAATCAATGCAGCGGGCGCGGGCATGGCACGGCAGAAGCGCGTGAACACCAGACCGCGGAAAACGAGCTCCTCAATGACCGGTGCGACCAGCACGGTCGCGATCAGGCAGAGGATACTGTCGTCGTTTGACACGGCGTAAAGCTCCTCATAGGAGGTAAGGAAGCTCTCCGGCCAGGGAATCCAGCTGATGCCATAGCAGACGACAAGCGCCAACGCTGCACCTGCCAGTGCGGCGGGCCACAGAGAACGGATGTGAACCGGCAGCAGCCAGGTTTCCTGCGTGAGCCGTTTGCCGCGTGCCCGGAAAAAGACAATCAGGATCAGCAGCAGAATTGCGGAGGCAAGAATCAGGATGAGCGAGGAATTGGAGAGGGCGGCGTCATAAACATTGCCGATCAGGGTGTTCATGCCGGTCTCGGTTTCAAGCAGGGCGGGGTTTTGCAGGGTCATGACAAGGGCTGTGACAAACACAACCAGATAGGAAGCGATGCTCTGCGAGGCAAGATAAAGCGCCAGATAGCAGAGCCCCTTTAAGACATTGACAAGGAAATTTTTGATCATGCTGTCACCTGATTTCCGGAGTGATTTTGAAGAGTTCCCGTATATTATAGCACAACCCGGCGGCGCTTTGACAGTATTCCGGATGAAAATTCAAAAACGTTTTGCTTTTCTGCGGAAACGGGAGTATAATCGGAGCAATTAAGGCGATGCGGAGGCGAGCGTTTTGCGTACCAGGGCAGTGAGATTGCATGGCGTGGCGGATTTACGGCTGGAGGAGGTGGAACTTCCGGAGATTCGGGAGGATGAAATTCTTGCGAAAATTGTGACGGACTCCATTTGTATGTCGTCGTACAAGGCCTGCGTGCTGGGCGCGGCGCACAAACGGGTGCCGGATGATGTGGCAGAGCATCCGACCATGATCGGGCATGAATTCTGCGGCGAATTGTTGAAAATCGGCAGGCGTTGGCAGGATCGCTATGCACCGGGCGAGCGCTTTACCGTGCAGGTGGCGCTGAATCTGCCGGAGGATCCGTACCTGACGCCGGGGTATTCTTTTCCGTATATCGGCGGCAGCGCGGAATATGTGGTGATCCCTGCCTGTGTGATGGAGCAGGACTGCCTGCTGCCCTATCGCGGCGGGAATTACTTCGGCGGGTCTCTTTCGGAGCCGATGAGCTGCATCGTGGGAACCTTCCATGCGATGTATCACACGCGGCCGCTTTCCTACACGCACGAAATGGGGATCCGGCAGGGCGGACGCATGGCGCTGCTGGCTTCGGCAGGTCCGATGGGGCTTGGCGCGATTGATTATGCGCTGCATGGCAGCCGCCGTCCGTCCGTTTTAGTGGTGACGGATATTGACGGGGAACGTCTTGACCGCGCACGCCGGATTTATCCGCCGGAGGAGGCTGCACGGCAGGGTGTGGCGCTCCACTATGTGAATACGCGCGGTATGGCCGACCCGGCAGAGGCTTTGGTTCGCACGGCGGGCGGACATTTTGATGATGTGATCGTATTTGCGCCGGTGCGGGAGCTTGTGGAGCTGGGGGACCGTCTGCTTGGGCAGGACGGCTGCCTGAATTTCTTTTCCGGGCCGGCGGACACGGCATTTTCGGCTTCTGTGAACTTCTTTGACGTGCATTACAGCGCGCACCATGTGGTCGGAACCTCCGGCGGCAATACGGCGGATATGCGGGAATCGCTGGATTTGATGGCGGCGGGACGTATCACGCCGGCTGCCATGGTGACGCACATTGGCGGGCTTTCCTGCGTGGCGGAGACAACGCTGCATCTGCCGGAAATTCCCGGCGGAAAGAAGCTGATTTATACGCACGCGGACCTGCCGCTGACGGCAATTGCCGATTTTGCGCGCCTGGGCGAACATGATCCGCTTTTCGCGGCGCTGGCGTGTGCGGTGGAGGCGGGCGGCGGCCTGTGGAATGACGAGGCGGAACGGATTTTGCTCTCGTGGGACGGAAAAAAGCGCTGACAAAAAGCAGAGGAATTGCTTCCTCTGCTTTTTCTTTTTTGGTGCTTACAGGCCGGACTGTTCGCGGATGCGTTCGGCATCGCCGGGCTGCGGTTCCCGCTCCGCATAACGCACCACGTCATATTGCGCGGCGAGATCCGACTGGACGGGCTGAATCTGCGGCAGCTCCTGCGCGGCTTCGCCGAGCGCTTCGTGAGGCGTATAGGCGGTGTCGTGCCGGTAGCCGACTTTTTCGGCGCGTTTCAGCGAGTGACGGTAAAGGTACCGGATGCGCTCGCTTTCGGTGGTCAGCTCGCTCCAGCGTTGGCCGCGGCGGAGCGAGGAGAGCCGGTCTTTTAAATCGTTATAGTATTTGCGGGGCAGGTCGCGAAGGTTCACGATGGACTCGTGCGTATCCTCGAAGCTGTCGCTGTCGCCGGAGATATAGCCCTTTTGCTCGAGCATATTGTGCAGCAGCTGGCTGAGAAGGCGAAGTCCCTTGCGAAGGGCAAGAAACAGCAGCACAACGAAAACCAGAACGATCAGCACAAAGAAGATATTCGCGATAATCTTGAAGAAACCGTCCCAGCCCGGATTGGACTCGCCCTGCAGAAAGCCATCCGAGGAGGACGAGGCGCCGGAACCGCTTGTAAGCGGGGGAACCAGCGAGAAAATCAGGTCCAGGATCAGCCCCAGGATAAGTCCGGCCGCTTTCAGCAGATAGCGCGCGGCGGTAAGCAGCCACGGCATACAGGAGAGCAGTGCGCCCAGTCCCATGAAGATGCCGGTCAGAATGGAATTCTGCAGCGACAGACTGCGGGACACGGCTGTGGAAGAATTTTGCGCGGCACGCTGGTGATCGGCCAGATTGCAGCGGTTGATGTAGTTCATGGCATAGAAGGAAACGATCAGAGACAGGATGCCCATCGGCGTGATGACCGGGACAAAGCGGGCAAACCGGCCCAGATAGTTGACAAGCGCCATGAGAAGGAAATTGAACACCATAATGACGCAGGGAGCATAGGTCGGCAGGATGGCATTCCAGTCATTCTGGCCGTGCTGCTTGCCCCGGTAAAAGAGAAAGGGCGCGAGTATGGCCGGAATGGCATAGGTGGCGGGCTCTGCGCGGGATCCGAAAGTCAGTCCCAGCCAAAGCGCGGCGCCGATGCACAGCGGCAGGCCGATGGCCAGCTGCAGCCACGCAACGGGGATGTAGCGCCTTGTGAGAACGCCGGACAGGGCAAAGGCAAGCGCGGAGAGCAGAAAAATGAGCGGCATATTGCCGGGCATCAGACCGCTGATGAGAAAGAGCAGCGGAAATACCATAAGATATTCTGCCAGCACGTGCAGCAGTGCGCGAAGTGTGAAGCCTGCGTGTTTCATTGTGCCACCTCCCCGGAAACGGGACTGTACACGGCGTCCGGCGAGAGAAGCTCTACGTGGCTGCCGGCAGCGCGGATTGCCTGGATCTGGCGGTCGATGAGTTCATCTGTGTAAGGCGTGATGAGCAGCAGATCCAGACTGGAGGAAGCCTGTGCCGAAAGATTCTGCAAAAGCGTGCCGAAGCTGATGACGCGCGCGAGGGAGAGCTTTGCGATGGTTTCAAAAATTTCCGTAATCTGCGTACCGCCCGAGCGCGGCTCGATATACGCAATGCTTTCCTGATCGTCCAGGATGCGGGCATTTGTGGAAAACCCGGTTTCCACGCCGTTTTCAATGGCATACTGCGCCACCGAGGCCGCAAGCGAAAGCGCGTGTTCCGCGCGGTCCTCGTCCAGCGCCGCGCCCCACTGTTCGGCGGAGGCGTCGATATTGACGACGATCATCAGCCGGATATCCGAAGTAAAATCAAAGTCGTGCACCTGAAGCTCGCCGGTTTTTGCGGTGGCTTTCCAGTTGATGCGGTTATAGGGCTCCGCGCCGGTGTAGGCGCGTACGCCGCGTATCATAAACGGATCCTCAACGATCCAGCGGCGTACGACAACGTCGCCGGTGAAGCTGCTCTTATCGTTCAGAATGTCCGAAACCGGGATGGTTTTCGGATAAACGACAACAAGCGAATCCGTTTCCATTTCGCGGGTTCTGTTTTTCCCCAGGCCCAGCAGATCGCCCGCCGTGATCGCAACGCTTTTGATGTGGTAATAACCGCGGCGCGGGCAGGTGACCTTATGCCGCCGTGTAACGGTGGAATAGGGCCCAAGGGAGAAGATACTGCGGTGATATTGCCGCGCGCCGGCCTGAGAGGAGGTCTGAAGCGTCTCCTGTGCCGTGTCGGAGGCCGCGGCGGTATTTTGCTGTGTGCCGAAAACCAGGTTTGTGCTGATTCCTGCTTCGATGCGTACCCACGGGAGCGGAAGCAGCTTTTCGTTGCGTATGGTTTCGCTCATGGTGACTGTATCGCCTTCATTTACGACGTTTGGCGTAAACCAGCGCCGGTAGGTCAGGCGTTTGAAACCAAAACGGGAGAAAATCCACATCTGAAGCACGGCAACGAGGATCAGCGAGAAGAAAAGGGTGACGATCCACATGGAGCAGCCTCCTTTCCGGCTTCGTTTAGTGTTCCAGATCTTCTGTCGGGACGGGCACACGCGCCAGAATCGACTGGAGAATCTCCACATTCATGCCCTTTTTGACGCGTGCGCTGTTATTCAGGATAATGCGGTGGCCGAATACCGGGGTGACCATTGCCTTCACGTCGTCCGGCGTGACAAAATCGCGGCCGGCAAGGATGGCGTGCACCTGTACAGTCTTTAACAGGGCCTGCGTGCCGCGGGGGCTGACGCCCAGGAGAATGTCCGGATGGCGGCGGGTTTCCTCCGCGATCTTCACCATATATTCCAGCATACTCTGCGCCACGTGCACGGCTGTGTAAGAACGCTGTGCGTCGATAATGTCCGCGGCAGCGGCAACCGGCTCGATGGATTCAAGTGGGTTCTCCGCGCGGAAACGCGAGAGAATACAAACGCCGTCCTCCGTGGACGGATAGCCCATGTCCGTCTTGATCAGGAAACGGTCCAACTGTGCCTCCGGCAGCGGGAAGGTGCCCTGCGTTTCGACAGGGTTCTGCGTGGCGATGACCATAAACGGCGCCGCAAGCGGCGTGGTAATACCGTCGATAGTGACCTGGCGCTCTTCCATACACTCGAGCAGTGCCGACTGGGTACGCGGCGTGGCGCGGTTGATCTCATCGCCCAGCAGGATGTTGGTAAAGACTGCGCCGGGACGGAAACGGAATTCGCCGGACTTCTGCTCGTAAAAATTGATGCCGGTCAGATCGGAAGGCAGCAGGTCCGGCGTAAACTGGATTCGCTTGAACTCACAGGCGACGGAGCGGGCCGCCGATTTTGCCAGCAGGGTTTTTCCGGTGCCGGGCACATCCTCCAAAAGGACATGGCCTGCCGCAACCATGGCGATCAGCAGATGATCAATTACCTCTTCCTTGCCCACGATGACACGGTTGATGTTCTCGCGGACTTTTCCGCATAATTCTCTGATTTCGCGTAATTCCATAAAAAGCCTCCGTATATGATCCTTGTTTTCCTGTCTGTTTTGCAAGCGCTGCCGGTGCAGACCTCTTTTTTTAGTATTATTATAGCACAAACCAGAAATCTACACAACTACATAATTTTTGAAAGCACTCTGTTTTGATGACATAACTGACGTTTTCTTCACAAAAACCGGTGTTTAGAGCAAAAAAATGTCTGTTATATGCAAATGCACGGCATGACCGATACCCGCGGGAAGGCGGCTTTTTCGGCATGTCGTGCATACGGTTCTTATTCGCGGACGTGGGAGAACAGTTCGGAGAGAAACTCCTGCTTCCCGGTGCCTTTGACGGCGGAGAAAACGATCAGCTGCTCCGGCGAAATGCCCAGCGTTTCCCGGACAAGCGCAGCGCAGTCCGTAACCTGGGTTTTCCCCAGCTTGTCGGCCTTGTTCGCGCAGACAACAAAGGGCAGACCGATCTGCCGGAAGACGTTTGCCATGGCGATGTCGTCCGCCGTTGGCTTATGGCGCAGATCCACAACAAGGACGCCAAGCGCTATGTCCTTGCAGTCGGCAAAATATTGATCCATCAGTTCGCCCCAGCGCTGGCGCTCCTGCTGGCTCACCTGAGCAAAACCATAGCCGGGGAGGTCGGAGAAATACAGCTTTTTATCAATCGCATACAGGTTGATATTGGCGGTTTTTCCGGGCATGGAACTGGTGCGGGCAAGGTTCTTGCGGCCCAGGATGCAGTTGATGACGGAGGATTTGCCGACATTGGAGCGCCCGGCAAAAACGATCTGCGGGAGACCGTCCTTCGGAAGGCCGGAAAGACCGGCAGCGGAGCGGAGAAATTCTGCTTTCTGAAGATTGATCACAGTATCGACCTCAATGTCTCATGGTATCGGTGTAAGTATGTACAGCGGAAGGCTCGGACAGCGGGTCAATCGGGGTGGGAAGGGGAGCCTCCGACGCGGAAGCGGTTTCCGCTGCGGCACACGGAAGAACGAGCGCAGTTTCCAGCACCCGGTCCATATGGGACGCCGTGACAAAATGCAGTCCTTCGCGCACGGCGGGGACGACGTCCTCCAGATCCTTTCGGTTGGCCTCCGGAATGATGACAGTGTGCATACCGGCACGGAAAGCGGCCATCGTCTTTTCCCGCAGGCCGCCGATCGGCAGAACACGGCCGCGCAGAGTGACTTCTCCGGTCATAGCGACATCATGGCGGACCGGCCGGCCGGTCAGGGCCGATACCAGCGCGGTTGTGATGGTGATGCCGGCGGATGGGCCGTCCTTGGGAATGGCCCCCTCCGGGAAATGGATGTGCACATCCGTTTTTTTATAGAATTCCGGGTCGATACCAAGCATTTTGGCACGGCTGCGGATGTAGGAGAGCCCGGCATGAGCCGATTCCTTCATCACATCGCCCAGATTACCGGTCAATTCTACTTTTCCGCTGCCCTCGACCACGTTCACCTCGACCTGCAGCATCTCGCCGCCCACGCTGGTCCAGGCCAGACCGTTCACTACGCCGCACTCGTCGGCCTGATTCACATAGTCCGGCTGGAACACCGGCGCGCCGAGATAGTCCTGCAGATTGGCAGGCGTGACGGTCGTGCGCTTGCGGTCGGGGTCGTCTGCGACCAGCTTTGCCGTATGGCGGCAGATTTTCGCAATCTCGCGCTCCAGCTGACGTACACCGGATTCGCGCGTATACAGCGCGGCAATGGCGGAAAAAGCGGCGTCCTGAATCCGCAGCTGCGTCTTTTTCAAGCCGTGACGCTCGAGCTGGCGCGGGAAAAGATGGCCTTTTGCAATGTGCAGCTTCTCTTCGTCCGTATAGCCGGGCATTTCGATGACCTCCATGCGGTCAAGCAGGGGGCGCGGGATGGTATTGGCCGTATTCGCGGTGACGATGAACAGCACATCGGACAAATCGAAAGGCACTTCGATATAATGATCGCGGAAGGCGCGGTTCTGCTCGGGATCGAGCACCTCGAGCAATGCTGCGGAGGGATCTCCGCGGTAATCGGAGCCGAGCTTGTCCACCTCATCGAGCAGCAGGAGTGCATTGGAGCTGCCGGCGCGTGCAAGCGCCGACATGATGCGTCCGGGCATGGCACCGATATAGGTTTTGCGGTGGCCGCGGATATCGGCCTCGTCCCGCACGCCGCCCAGGGAGAGGCGCGCATACTTACGGCCCAGCGCCGCGGCGATGGAAACGCCGACGGAGGTTTTGCCGACGCCGGGCGGGCCGATCAGGCAGATAATCTGCCCTTTCAGCTCGGGATTCAGCTTGCGCACGGCCATAAACTCCAAAATCCGCTCCTTCACCTTTTCCATGCCATAATGGTCGCGGTCCAGAATGCGGCGCGCGGCTTTCAGGTCGGTGCGCTCGTGATCGCGCTTGTTCCATGGGAGTTCCAGCACCGTATCGAGATAGGTATGGATCACATTGCTCTCCGGCGAGGACGGCTGCATGTGGGTGAGGCGCTTTGCCTCTTTCAACAGATGTTCCTCGCTGGATTTTTCAAGATGGAGGTCCAGAATCCGTTCGCGGTATTTGTCGTCCTCTTCGTCCTCGTCATATTCGCCGAGTTCTTCCTCGATCGCGCGCAGCTGCTCGCGGAGGAAATAGTCGCGCTGGTTTTTCTCCATCTGCGTTTTGACCTTCTGCGCAATGCGCTGGCCGATCGAGAGTATGTCAATTTCTTCACCCAGGAGGGAGATGACCTCCATGGTGCGGCGCATGGGATCGATCAATTCCAGAACGCGCTGCTTTACCTGATAACGAAGCTGGATGCTTTGGGCGATATAATCGGAGAGATAGCCCAGATCCTCCGCGCTCATCACGTTCATGACGACTTCCGGCGTCATGCGCGGCGCGAGGGAGGAATATTCTTCAAAAGCCTCCTGCAGGCGGCGGTACAGCGCCTCTGTGCGTGCATTGCCGATGGGGGCAGGAACGGTTTCCAGCAGCTCCACCTCGGCTTTTTTATAGGGCTCCGTCTCTACAATGGAGACCAGACGTGCGCGGCACTCGCCCTCGACCAGGATGCGGACATCGTTGCCGGGCAGACGCAGGATCTGGCGCACGTGTGCAACGGTGCCAATGGTGTAAAGCGCCTCCATATCCGGGTTTTCGTCCTTGATATCGCGCTGTGCCACCAGAAATACCGGCACATTGTTGCCCATGGCATATTCCGCCGCGTGAATGGACGGTTCACGCCCCAGGTCGAAGTGGAGAATCATATCCGGATAAAGCACCAGACCGCGAAGCGGAAGCAGGGGCATGGTGGTGATTGTTTCGTTCATGATAAAAGTCCTCGGAATTTTTTGGCTGTATGAAAAAATCAGAGGCAACCGGTGAAACTCCCAGCCCGGCAGCCTGACGGAAGTGTCAGGGCAGGCAAAGGAAGAAAAAAGCGGCCGCGGCAGGTGGTTCTGTCACGGCCGCTTTTTGAATAGCGGCCTCTGGTTTTACTTTATGATGCTGTGTTGCGGCGGGGCGGGAGCGCGCGGCGCTGTCCGCCGTCCTGCAGGGCAGGATCGCGGACCGTGATCGGCGGCTCGCTGCCATCCACACATTCACGGGTCACGGTTATTTTGACAATGGTGGGATCCGACGGTGCGTCGTACATGATTTCACCCATCACGCTTTCGATGATGGAACGAAGACCGCGCGCGCCGGTGCCGCGGCTGACTGCCCGGTCGGCAATCGCCTCAAGTGCCTCCTGCTCGAAATCAAGCTCGATACCGTCCAGCCGCATCAGCTTTTGATACTGCTTGACAAACGAATTTTTCGGCTCTGTCAGCACCCGTACGAGCATATCCCGGGAAAGGGGCTCGAGCGTGGTAATCACGGGCAGACGTCCGACCAGTTCGGGAATGATGCCGTACTTCAGAATGTCGTGCGGCTCGATTTCTTTCAGAATATCGCCCGAACTGCGCTCGACCTTGGTGCGGATCTCCGCGCCGAAGCCAAGGCTTGACTTGTTGGTACGCGCTTCGATGATTTTATCAAGGCCGTCAAAAGCGCCGCCGCAGATAAAGAGGATCTGCGAGGTGTCGATCTGGATGAAATCCTGATGCGGGTGCTTGCGTCCGCCGTTCGGCGGAACGTTTGCCACCGTGCCCTCCAGGATCTTCAAAAGCGCCTGCTGGACGCCTTCGCCGGAGACATCGCGGGTGATGGAGACATTTTCGCTCTTGCGGGCGATTTTGTCGATTTCATCAATATAAATGATGCCGCGCTGCGCCAGCTCCACGTTAAAATCCGCTGCCTGGATGAGCCGCAGGAGAATGTTTTCCACGTCGTCGCCGACATAGCCGGCTTCCGTCAGCGTGGTTGCATCCGCAATTGCAAACGGGACTTTCAGGACGCGCGCAAGTGTCTGCGCCAGGAATGTTTTGCCGCAGCCGGTCGGGCCGAGCAGCAAAACATTCGATTTCTGGATCTCCACGCCGTCGTCATCTCGGGCACCGTAGTAAATGCGCTTATAGTGATTGTACACGGCGACGGAAAGTGCGATTTTCGCACGGTCCTGGCCGATGACGTACTCATCAAGCACCTGCTTGATCTCCCGCGGGCGCATGAGTACCGGCGGGGCCGACGGTTCACTGTGCCGCCTGGAAACGCGGTCATCGTCCGCCCCTTCGTTCAATATTTCCACGCACAGACCGATGCACTCGTCACAGATATATGCGTTTGGACCTACGATGAGTCTTTCGACCTGATCCTGCCTTTTACCGCAGAAGCTGCACCGCAGATTCCTCTGGTCGTCGTTTTTTGCCATTTGACACCTCAGAACTGGTATTACGGCCGGAAAACGTTCCGGGAAGGTTTAGCGCTTGGTGATCACGCGGTCTACAAGGCCATACTGCATGGCTTCTTCCGCCGTCATATAATGATCGCGGTCGGTATCCTTGCAGATTGTCTCATAGGACTGACCGGTTACTTCGCTCAAGATGCGGTTGAGCTTTTCGCGGGTGCGGATCAGGTGATCGGAATGGATCTTGATATCCGAAGCCTGGCCCTGCAGACCGCCCATCAGCGGCTGGTGGATCAGAATTTCGGAATTCGGCAGGGCAAAGCGCTTGCCCTTGGCACCTGCCGCCAGGAGGAAGGAACCCATGCTGGCCGCCATGCCGACGCAGATCGTGGAAACGTCCGGCTTGATGTACTGCATGGTATCGTAAATTGCCATGCCGGCGGTGATGGAGCCGCCGGGGCTGTTGATGTAAAAGCTGATATCACGGTCGGGATCCTGGCTCTCCAGATAGAGCAGCTGGGCAACGACCAGGGACGCCGTTGTATCATTGACTTCTTCGCTCAGGAACACGATGCGGTCGTTCAGCAAACGGGAAAAAATGTCGAAAGAACGCTCGCCGCGGTTCGTCTGTTCAATTACCATCGGGACTAAACTCATATTGTATCGCTCCTTTAAAAAAGTATGTACGAAGGGTGCTGGGGGCACGTACATACGCGCGCGTGCGCCCGGCTGCCGCCGGACTTATTCGGCGGGCTGCGCCGCAATCTCCTTGAGGAGATTGATGGTCTTTTCGGTGATGATGTCACTCTTGACGGAAGCGGCATTCAGATAGGTCTTAACCTGCTCGACGGTCATCTGCTCGGTGGCGAGCTTCTCGTATTCGGCGTCGATTTCTTCCTCGGTGGCGTCAAAGCCCTCGGCCTTTGCAATGGCCTCAAGCTCCAGGCCAACCTTGACCTGCTGCACGGCACGGTCGCGGAAGTTGCCGCGGAACTGCTCCATCGTGGAGCCGGTCATGGCAAGATACTGCTCCAGGCCGATGCCCTGCATGCTCATGCGGTAAGAGAAATCCTGTACCATGTTGTCAACGGCGTTGTCATACATGACTTCCGGAACCTCGTCGGTGACAAGTGCTGCGAGCTTTTCAAAGAGATCTGCCTCAAACTGCTGCTCGCTGTGCGCCTCGTTGGCCTTTTCGAGATTTTCGCGGGTTTCCTTTTTCAGCTCCTCGAGCGTGTCATGCTCGGAAACATCCTTTGCAAACTCGTCGTCGATCTCGGGCAGGATGGTCTCCTTCACTTCGTGCAGAACAGTCTTAAAGACGGCTTCCTTGCCTGCCAGGTCAGCGGAATGATACTCCTCCGGGAAAGTGACCTTTACGTCAAACTCATCGCCGGCCTTGTGGCCGATGATCTGATCTTCAAAACCGGGGATAAAGGTGCCGGAACCCAGGCGGAGGTCATAGCCTTCTGCCTTGCCGCCGTCAAACGGCACGCCGTCCACGGAGCCTTCATAGTCGATGTTTGCGGTGTCGCCGGAAGCGGCTTCACGCTCCACGGTCTCCACACGGCTGTTGCGCTGTGCCATGCGGTTGATCTCGGCATCGACATCCTCATCGGTGACTTCATGCTGGTACTTCTCTACGCGGATTGCTTTGTAATCGCCGGCGTCGATGGACGGACGGACGGTGACAACCGCCTTGAAGGTGAAGCCGTTTTCGGAAAGATCCAGGATATCCAGCTGTGCCTGGTCAACGGGGATGATGCCCGCTTCGTCAACAGCGGCTTCGTAAGCTGCCGGGAAAGCGATATTCACAGCGTCCTCATAGAAAACGCTGGCGCCGTACATTTTTTCAATCATCTTGCGGGGGGCTTTGCCGCGGCGGAAGCCGGGGACGGTGATCTTGCCGACGTTTTTGCGGTATGCCTGCTCGCAGGCAGCCTCAAATTCTTCCTTGCCGACGCCGATCTCAAGTTCTACTGTATAACCATTGACTTTCTCGTTTTTCTTCAGTTCCATACACATCCCGCACCGTTTCAACATCAGACGGTGCGACTCCTTTCCGGTGGACTTCATTTTACGCAGTTTTCTGCTAAATTTTATTATACAACATTTCTCTTGATTATGCCAACTATTTTTTTAATTCATAACCAAAATCGGATCAAAATTCAGATAATCCGCCGCCGCGAGCACATATTCCACGCCGCCATACAGTCCCTCATACGCTCTTTTGTGACTTTCCGCGTGCAAATGTCCGTAAAAACACCGGGAAACGCCGTAATCCGCAAGCATTTCCACGATGCGGGGACATTCATACTTCCCAAAAATGGGAGGGTAGTGCATGAAACAGTATATGCGCGCCGCACCGGCTTTTTTTGCCGCTTTCAGGGAGGTTTCCAATCTTCCCACCTCGCGGTTCATGATTTTTTCGTCATGGGCGCCGCCGGTTTCCTCTTCAAAGAACCAGCCGCGCGTGCCGCACAGCGCCGTATCTTGGTACATATGGCAGTTATTATGGAGGAAATCGAGGGTTGTGATCCCGTTTGCGGCGAAAAACCGGTTCATTTTGGCAACGGTATCCCACCACAGGTCGTGGTTCCCTTTCACCAGCAGTTTCCGGCCCGGAAGCGCATCGAGAAACCGGAAATCCGGCAGGGCCTCCTCCAGGCTGATGCCCCAGGAAAGGTCGCCGGGGATGACGAGCATATCATCCGCACGCAGCCGGGCAAAATTCTCCCGGAGCTTGTCCATGTACCCGTTCCAGGCACCGCCGAACACATCCATGGGCTTATCCGTGCCGAGGGAGAGATGGAGGTCCGCAATTGTATATAACGCCACAATGCACGCTCCTTCCGGCGGTGGGGTGGATTTACAGGTCGAAGGACTGGCAGAAATTCACCGCCGCGGATTCCATGCGGTCGCGGTCGATGACCGTGTCAAAGCGCACGGCGCTGCCGCGCAGGGATTCCAGCGGCATGGGGACGGGGGAACCCGTCTGGTGTGCCAGACGGTCGATTGCATCGAAGCCGTCACAGCGCTCACCGCCGAGTGCCTCCAGCACGCCGTCCGCAAATTTATAGGCAGAAGCCGTGGAAGCAAGAATGGTCACGCCGCCGGGCGCGGTGTCGCGCAGGACGCGCACACCGACTGCGGTGTGGGTGTCGATCAGGTGCCGGTTGCCTTCCCATACCTCGCGGATGGTGCGTGCGGTCGCGGCATCATCGCAGAAGCCGGCCGTAAAGACGCTCTGCAGCTCGGCCAGCTCGCGGCCCTCCAGCGCATAGCGGCCGGTTTCGGCCAGTTCACGCATTTTTCCGGCAACATAGGCGCAGTTTCCGCCGGAAATATAATAGAGCAGACGCTCCACGTTCGAGGAAATGAGGATATCCATCGACGGGGAAAGCGTGCGGTAGAAATCACGGTTGCGGTCGTAAACGCCGGTCCTGATAAAATCGGTCAGGACATTGTTGGCGTTGGACGCGCAGATGAGGCGCGCAAACGGCAGACCCATGCGGCGCGCGAGATAGGCGGCCAGGATGTTGCCGAAGTTGCCCGTCGGGACGCAGACATTGACGGAATCGCCCATCCGGATAACGCCGCGCTGTGCAAGGCGCAGGTACGACCAGATATAATAGACGATCTGCGGGGCAAGGCGGCCCCAGTTGATGGAATTCGCGGAGGAGAGCATGATGCCCGCGTCGCCAATGGCGCGGTTGGCTTCCTCACTTGCGAAAATCTTTTTCACGCCGGTCTGGCAGTCGTCAAAGTTGCCGCGCACGGCCCAGACGGCGACATTGCCGCCCTCCTGGGTTTCCATCTGCATCCGCTGGATCTCGCTGACGCCGCCGTCCGGGAAGTATACGCCGATGCGCGTGCCTTCCACATCACGGAAGCCCTCCAGCGCGGCCTTTCCGGTGTCGCCGGAGGTTGCCACCAGGATGCACACGCTGCGCTGCTCGCCCAGCTTTTTGAGCGACGCGGTCAGCAGACGCGGCATGATCTGAAGCGCCATATCCTTAAAGGCGGCGGTTGGGCCATAGAAGAGCTCCAAAAGCTCCTCGCCGGGGTTCAGCTCGCAAAGCCCGACAGGCTCGCGGCTGTCTGTGCCGGGGCGCAGGAAGCGGCCGGTGTCATAGGCAGCCTGTGCATAGGACAGCAGCTCTTCCTTCGTGAAGTCGTCCATGAAGCGGGAGAGAATCTCTGCCGCCAGTTCGGAATAGCTGAGGCTGCGGAAGCTTTCCAGCTCGGCAGCCGTAAGCTGGGGGATCGAGGTCGGGGTGAAAAGACCGCCGTCCGGTGCGATGCCGGAAGCAATGGCCTGCGCCGAGGATGCGGTCATGGCGCTGCGAGTGCTTGTGTAATTCATACGTATCCCACCTTGTTCAACCGATCACGCTGCGTATCACGCGGGACAGGTTGTTATAGAAAATATCGTAAATCAGGTCATCGGAATAGTTCCGCTGTGCAAGGGCGTCTGCGAGGCGGTACACGTCCTCTGCGCCGCGAAGCTCGCGGGGACGTGCGGCGATGCCGTCCAGGTCGCCGCCCAGGCAGACGTGCTTCGCACCGCCGAGGGACAGGAAATGCTCAATATGCCGCACGGCATCGTCGATGCAGCAGGTGTCCGCGGTTTCATGCGGCACGAGGAAGTCCGCGCAGAAATTGATGCCGGTCACGCCGCCCGCCTTCATCAGCGTGCGGAACATGTCGTCCGTGATGTTGCGGCTGGCCGGGCAGATGGTGCGGGAATTGGAGTGGCTGCAGATAAAAGGCTTTACCGCGATCTCCGCCACGTCGTAGAAGAGTTCGTCGGAGCCGTGGGACAGGTCGATCACGATGCCCAGCTCATTCGCGCGGCGCACGAAAGCACGGCCTTCGTCCGTCAGGCCGCCGCCCGTCATATTCGTGCCGCCCATCTGGTTGCGGTAGTTCCAGGTCAGCGTGACGAGGCGGATGCCTTCGGCATACACGTCGTCCGCGGTCATGCCAAAGAGTGTCTCCGCGCCCTCGACGGCGAGGATAGCGGCGGTTTTGCCCTCACAGGCCGCCCGGTCAAGGTCGGCGGAATTCAGGCAGTGCAGTACATGGTCGGTGTTTGCGGCCATCTCGCGGTCGAACGCGGCACGCAGCGCACGATAGAGCGCGACGGACTCCGGGCCTGCCTTGACCACGCCGCTGCGGATGCGGTCGATGAATTCTTCATGGCTCGCGACGCCGCGCATCGCGTCGCGGCCGATGTTGCCGAAGAGCGCGAACACCTGCGCGCGCGGCGCATAGGACGCGAGACGCGCGAGGTCTACATGGTAATCGTTCTGCCAAAGTCCGCCGCCGTGATTGGCGATCTCAGCAATGGTATCGCAATGTGCGTCAAAATAGGGGAGCATGGGCAGCATCCTTTCCCGGAATTTTTCAAAATGCGTTTTCTATCTGACGGATCTGTGTGCGGTACGTCTCGCCGAGTGCGGTCCGGCGCGCGGCGCCCGTATAGACTTCGATCACGTCAAAACGCGCGGGCTGTTCGCCGTGCTCCGACAGCCAGAAAAGTGCCGTTTTCCGCAGTTTTTCCTGCTTCGACGGCCCTACGGCCTGCGCGGCCTCCGCAAACGCCCGGTCACGGCGTGTTTTCACTTCGACGAAAACGACGGCACCGTCCTGCCGCGCAATGATATCGATCTCGCCATAGCGGGAACGGTAATTGCGCGCGAGAATCTCATAGCCCTTCTCGATAAGATAACGGCACGCTTCGTTTTCGCCGAAACGCCCTGCTTCGCCGCCCTTCATCCGCGCGGCTCCAGCCGGAAACTGCGGCGGTGGATGGGGCAGGGCCCATATTTCGCCAAAAGTTCATAGTGCAGCGCCGTGGGATAACCCTTATGGCGCGCAAACTGGTATTCCGGATACACATCTGCCATCTGCAGCATAAACCGGTCCCGCTCGACCTTTGCCAGAATCGACGCAGCGGCAATGGAGGCCGAAAGGGCATCGCCCTTTACGATGGTTTCAACGGGAATGCCGGGTCCGGGATCCCGGTTGCCGTCCACCAGGGCCAGCTCCGGACGGATGGAAAGCGCGTCGATGGCGCGCCGCATGGCAAGCATGGCGGCATGCAGGATATTCAGCTCGTCGATCTCCCGTTCGTCGGCAAAGGCCACCGCATAGGCAAGCGCACGCGCGTGGATGCGTTCATATAAAACGTCACGCTGGTGCTCCGAAAGCTTTTTGGAATCGTTGAGGCCCTCGATCTCCTCACCGAAGGGGAGGATGACCGCCGCGGCATACACGGGGCCCGCCAGCGGGCCGCGTCCGGCCTCGTCCACACCGCAGATCACGGAAAAACCGCGGTTTTTGGCGTCCTTCTCAAACGCCCAGAGATCAGTTGTCACCGGTTTCATTGCCGTCCTCCGGAAGTTCCAGGGTGATGCGGCCCAGCTTGCCGCTGCGGTATTCGTCCAGCAGCACGCGGGCCATACGCTCGGTGTCGGCCTCACCGCCGGAGATCAGGAACCCGCGTTTTCTGGCGCAGGCCTGCACATCCTCCCAGGCGTCGCCGGAGAGCTTCACGCCGTAGCGGGATTCCACTGCCTGCGGCGCAACGCGGGCCAGCGTCTGCATGAGATGCCATGCCAGCGTTTCCATATCCATAATATCATCGCGCACAGCGCCGGTGAAGGCCAGCAGCAGGCCGGTTTGTTCGTCATCGAATTTCGGCCAGAGAATGCCGGGGGTGTCCAGCAGCAGGATGCTGTCCGAAACGGTGATCCACTGCTTGGAACGTGTGACGCCGGGACGGTCCTCCGTTTTTGCGGCGCGTTTGCCGGACAGGCGGTTGATGAGCGAGGATTTCCCGACGTTCGGCACGCCGACGATCATCAGTTTCAGGGCACGATTCTGCCCTTTTGCTGCATAGCGCTCCACTTTTTCCGCAAGAATGGCGCGCGCCGCGGGCTCGAAAGCCCGGGTGCCGGAGCCGGATCGGCTGTCCGTTTCAATGACGCGGTACCCTTTGTGCTCGAACCAGGCGCGCCAGCGCGCGGTGGCAGCGGGGTCGGCCTGATCGACGCGGTTGAGCGCGATCAGACGCGGCAGCCGTCCCGCGATGGAATCAATGTCGGGGTTGCGGCTGGCTGCGGGAATGCGCGCGTCCACCACTTCGCATACGGCGTCAACGGAGGAAAGCTCTGCCTCCAGCATACGCCGCGTTTTCGTCATATGTCCGGGATACCACTGTATATTCATGAAAACTCCGTTCTGTCAGCTCACTGTGCCAAATGCGTGCAGCGGCCAGATTCTGAAAAGCACGTGCCCGACGATGTAGCGTTCATCCACGATGCCAAGCTGGGAAAAACGGCTGTCGGTCGAGCCGTTGCGGTTGTCGCCCATCACAAAGACGCAGCCATCCGGCACGGTGAGCGGGTACGTCATGTCGCCCGATTTCCACATCTGCTCGCGCAGATAGGGCTCGTCGAGCAGTTTGCCGTCCACCCAGACCTCGCCGGTTGCAAAGTTCATATCGATGGTCTGGCCGCCGGTTGCGATGATGCGTTTGACGATGGAATCCGTCATAAAGGTTTTTTTCGTCAGTACCACAATGTCACCCGGCTCCGGGTCATAGAACAGATTGCTGACGATGAGATAATCCCCGTCCTGCAGGGTGTCGATCATGCTGTGACCGTCCACGCCGATGGAACGCACGAAAAATGCAAACAGCACTACGATAATCAGCAGTGCGGTGACAAAGGATTCCGACCAGTCGAACAGCTCGCGCCGGATGTCAAAGGGCGGTTTGCCCTCTTCCGGAGGGAGCCGGTCCTCCGGTGGAAGCAGTTCCTCCGGCTCGCAGAGGCGTTCGGCCTCCGGCGCTTCGGCGCCGGATTCATCCATCGTGTTCTGCGGCGCCTGTGCCGGAACACGGGAGGCTTCGGGGCATTCGGGTTCGCGGTTATCCCCGCGGGAGAAACCGTTGTTTTCGTCCTGTTTCATCAAATTCCTCCAAATGCAACAAAGGGAGGCTTCCGCCCCCCTCCAATGCTCAAACCCGATTGAGTTAGATATCCTGTTTGACCTTTGCTGCCTTACCAACTCTGCCGCGCAGATAGTAGAGCTTCGCACGGCGGACTTTACCGCGGCGAATCACTTCGATCTTGGCAATGTTGGGGGAATGGAGCGGGAAAGTCTTCTCAACTCCGATGCCGTAGGACATACGGCGGAGGGTGATGGTCTCGCTGATGCCGCCATGCTTTCTGGCGATGAGCGTACCTTCAAAGAGCTGAATTCTCTCGCGGGTTCCTTCCTTGATCTTATTGTGGATACGCAGGGTATCGCCAATGCTGATCTCGGGGATCTCCTTGAGCTGGCTCTGGGTCATGGCCTTAATCAAATCCATACTAGTGTTTCCTCCCTTCATCTCAGACATTCATGCCTGCGCCGTGCGGCGGCTTGCGGCAGAGGACTATCCGTCTTGGCTTCCGGCTCATTTATAACCCGATCGCCGGAACAATCGGCATTCGCTGTACTCAGACCGCGCGCTGGACCTTACCGGAGCGCAGGCATCTCGTGCAAACGTAAACGTGCTTCGGCGTGCCGTTTACGAGAGCCTTGACTCTTTTCACGTTCGGCTTGAAGGTGCGGTTGGTACGGATGTGCGAGTGCGACACGGTGATGCCAAAATTCACGCCCTTGCCGCAGAACTGGCACTTTGCCATAGTGACACCTCCTACTAGTAGGGTTTACTTCTTCCCTTCGTATCCCGTGCGGGATGCAAAGGAAAACCTTCTCGCGGGAAAGCCGGACGGTTTTTTCGCAGAAAATGCGGAAAAACACGTGGAATCATACCCGCAGTGCTTATTATCATAACACAAGGCTTCTTGAAATGCAAGAGCTAATTCCGGGTTTTCCTGCACAAATTTCAAAAAAATTTGAAAAACCCTATTGACAAATCAAAACAATGACAGTATAATAACCCTTGCCATTGCGTGATTGTGTAAGGGTAGCACAACTGACTCTGGATCAGTTTGTCTGGGTTCGAATCCTAGTCACGCAGCCAAAACCGGGTTTCCCGGCCGAAGAAAACCGCGCATCGCTCAAGGGTGCGCGGTTTTTTCTCGCAATAGGCGCCGGAAAGGCAGAACCTGCCGGTCCGCCGTCGCTTCCCGATGTGCCCAAAAGCGGGGAAACACCGTTTCTCCTTATATAAGATGGGCGAGAGCGCCTTGCGCCGGGAACGGCGGTCGTTTTTGTATGCGTTTCTCAGGGAAAATTGCTCTGAAAAACCGAAAATAGGGCAGAAATAATAATTGACAAACGGTAAACCTTGCGGTATAATGCTTGGGTAGCGCTTTGAGAGGTGAAACATGCGGCTGGATATTCTGCCGATCCGGGCGGTATCCGGTGAGGTCATTTCATTTGACTATACGCTGAACCTTGCGGAGCTGGAACTTTACGGCGAGTATCCGATTCCGGAACCGGTGCGTGTCTCCGGCTATGCGGAGCATCGCGCGGATCTGTTCCTGCTGCACATGGATCTTGCGTTTTGCGTGGAAACGCGCTGCGCGCGCTGCCTGAAGCCGCTTTCCATTCCGACGGTGCTCCATGTGGAACGTCCGATGGCGGACAGCGTGGAAAACGAAGAGGACAGTGACGAAATCCTGCTGCTGGACAACAGCACGATCGACCTCGATGAGGTTGCGCAGGAAACCATCGTGCTGGAAGCACAGATGAGTACGCTGTGCCGCGAGGATTGTGCGGGTCTGTGCGCAAGATGCGGCGCCGATCTGAACGAAGGCCCCTGCGGTTGTGCGCCGGAGGTGGACGAACGGTTTGCTGCGCTGGCGGATCTGCTTCACCGCGGCGAATAAAATTTGATCCTGTTAAACTGGATATACATCGCACAAAACCCCTTTTGAGATTTGCCAAGGAGGTGTCATACATGGCTGAGCCTAAGAGAAGAGTATCGAAAACGAGGAGAGACAAGCGCCGCAGCGCTCACTGGAAGCTGGAACTGCCGGGTCTTGTCAAGTGCCCGAATTGCGGCCAGGCTGTTCTGTCCCACAGAATGTGCAAGGCTTGCGGTCACTACAATGGCCGTGAAGTCGTGAAGGTTGCCGAGGCAGCGAAATAACTTCAAAGAAGGGGAAGGCACTTTGCCTTCCCGTTTTTTGTGTGCAAAAAACGCGGTATCTGACGAAAAGGGAGGCGAACGTGCTTGAAAATCTGTTCGATTAGGGAAGGCGGTCCCGCCGCACGCGCAAAGCTTCACGCGGGAGACGAGATTTTGTCGATTGACGGGCATGAAATTCATGACGTGATCGACCTCAAATATTATACCTACGATGCCCGCCTGCGCGTGCGCGTGCGGGATGCGCAGGGCCGGGAACGCACTGTGCGCGTCCGGAAGGATGAGGGCGAGGAACTGGGCGTCGGCTTTGACGACTATCTGATGGACAAGGCGCGTCACTGCGCAAACCGCTGCGTGTTCTGTTTTATCGACCAGCTGCCGAAGGGAATGCGCGAAACACTGTATTTTAAGGATGACGATGTGCGGATGTCGTTCCTGATGGGCAACTATATCAGCCTGACGAACCTGACGGAGCATGACCTGGAGCGCATCTGCGAAATGCGCATCAGCCCGGTGAACGTCAGCGTGCACGTCACGGATCCGGAGGCGCGGCGGCGTATGCTGCGCAATCCCCGTGCAGGCGAATGCCTTGCCATTATGAACCGGCTGGCGGAGCATCGGATTTCGATGAACTGTCAGATCGTGCTCTGCCCGGGATATAACGACGGGGAACTGCTGGAAAAAACGCTTTCCGACCTGATTGCGCTCTTCCCGGCCGTGCCCAGCGTGTCGATTGTGCCGGTGGGACTCTCCGATCACAGGGAAGGGCTGTGTCCTTTACGCCCGGTGGACGCCGAAAAAGCGCGTGAGATCATTGACACGGCCAACCGCTTCGGCGAGGCCTGCCTGGAGCGGTACGGCACGCGCGTGATTTATTGCGCGGATGAGTTTTACCTGAAGGCGGGACTGCCGGTCCCGGCGAGCGAATATTATGAAGATTTTCCACAGATCGAAAACGGCGTGGGCCTGATGGCGTCCTTTGAGGACGAAGTGCGGGAAGCCGCCGCGGCCTTTCCGCGCGGCGCGGTGATTGCGCCGTTTTCCGTTGCAACGGGAGTCGCAGCGGAAAGTTTTATGCGCAGAATGGTTGCACTTCTGATGGAATCGTGCGATAATATCCACAAATGCGCACATACTGTTTATGCGGTGGAAAACCGCTTTTTCGGCAGCCAGATCACGGTGGCGGGTCTGGTAACAGGGCAGGATCTGCTCGCGCAGCTCTCCGGAAAGCCGCTTGGCGAGCGGCTGTTCATTCCGGAAGTGATGCTGAAATACGGCGAACGCGTCTTTTTGGACGATATGACCGTGGAGGAGCTCTCGGCGGCGCTTGGCGTGCCGGTTCTTCCCGTGAAGGTGGATGGACGGTCGTTTGCCGAGGCTATCCTGGGAAAAACATTGGAAAAGTAAGGCGGGTAAGCCGCAATGCAGTCTGACAGAAAGAAAGGAGTGCCCGGATAACGGGCGGCAGCATATGTCAAAACCAATCGTTGCGATAGTGGGACGCCCCAACGTGGGCAAGTCCCTCCTCTTTAACCGGCTCACGGGACATAAGGTCTCCATCGTGGATGACCAGCCGGGCGTCACGCGCGACAGAATTTACGGCGAAAGCAACTGGCGCGGCCGTGATTTCGTTGTGATCGACACGGGCGGCATTGAGCCGCACACCGGCGACGAAATGCTGAAATTCATGCGCCGGCAGGCCAATATGGCCATCGAAAGCGCGGATGTGATCGTCTTTATCACGGATATCAAGTCCGGCGTGACCGCCGCGGATGACGATGTGGCCGTGATGCTGCAGCGCAGCGGCAAGCCGATTGTGCTGTGCGTGAATAAAATTGATACCGTGGGCGAACCGCCGGCGGATTTTTATGAGTTCTATGGCATGGGCCTGGGGGATCCGATTGCCCTGTCCGCCCTGCATGGCCATGGCACCGGTGATATGCTCGACGCCTGCTTTGAACACTTCCCGCCCGAGGAAGAGGAAGAAGAACGCGGCGAGGAAATCAAGGTTGCCGTCATCGGCAAGCCGAATTCCGGCAAAAGCTCGCTTGTGAACTGTATTCTGGGCGAGGAACGCGTGATCGTCAGCAATATTGCGGGCACAACGCGTGACGCGATCGACAGTTCTTTTGAAAATGAATACGGCAAGTATGTCATTATTGATACGGCGGGTATGCGCCGCAAGGCAAAGGTTGACGAAGATATCGAAAAATACAGCGTCATCCGCAGCCTGATGGCCATTGAACGCTCGGATGTCTGCCTGATTATGATCGATGCAAACGACGGCGTGACCGAGCAGGATACGAAGATCGCGGGACTGGCGCATCAGAAGGGCAAGGCCTGCATTATTGTCGTGAATAAGTGGGATCTGGTCGAAAAAGACGACAAGACCATGGATAAGTTTGAAAAACGCATCCGGAGCGACCTGGCGTACATGAGCTATGCGCCGATCGTTTTCATCTCTGCCAAGACCGGGCAGCGGGTGGACAAACTGTTTGAACTGATCAACAATGCCTTTGAAATGAGCTCTCTGCGCATTACGACCGGCGCACTGAACGACGTTCTGCGCGACGCTGTGATGCGTGTGCAGCCGCCGACGGACCGCGGCCGCCGTCTGAAGGTGTATTACATCACGCAGACCGGCATTCGTCCGCCGCATTTTGTCCTGTTCTGCAATGACGCGGAGTTGTTCCATTTCTCTTATAAGCGCTATATCGAAAACAGCATCCGTGCGGTGTACGGCCTGACCGGTACGCCGGTGCGGATGACGATACGCGAGCGTGACGACAACGATCAGTAAGGGGGCATCGGCGCTATGATGTTACTCAAAATTTTGATCTGTGCGGTGGGTTCCTACCTGTTGGGCAGCGTCAATTCGGGCATTATCTTTACAAAGTTGTTTACGGGACTGGATCTGCGGACGCAGGGCAGCGGCAATGCGGGCTCGACAAATGCCTATCGTGTGCTTGGTGTATGGCGGACCTTGCTGGTTGTACTGGGTGATGCACTGAAAGGCGTGATTGCGGTGCTGCTCTGCGGCCTGATTTTAGGACACGAGGGGCGTATCTGCTCGTTCCTGTTTGTGATTCTCGGCCATGTGTACCCGGTGTTCTATGGGTTCAAGGGCGGCAAGGGTGTGCTGACAACAGCCGCCATCACGGCTGTGTTTGACTGGCGGATCGCCGTGGGCCTGCTGATTGTGTTCCTGATTTTTGTGGTTGCCACGCGCTATGTGTCCCTGGGTTCGGTGATGGGTGCGGTTTCGATGCCGTTTTTGGTCTATGGCTTTTCCGGCGGCGACGTGGTATTCACGTTTTGCGCGACGTTTATCTCTGCGTGGGTGATTATCCTGCATAAGGACAACCTCATCCGGCTGAAAAACGGGACAGAAAGCAAAATCAAGCTGAATAAGCATATGACCGTTTCAAAAGCAGATCCTGCACAGGGGAAAACGGAACAAAAATAAATCCTGCGGGAAAAGGCGTTTCTGTTGCGTCCGGAGAAGCATGATGTTCTCCGGACGTTTTTTGTTGTCCGGCTGCGGGAACGGTTTACATCTGCGGGTGCTTACGCTATACTGGACGGCGGGGTGAGTTGGCTTGAAAAAGGATTTCCGGTTTTATGCGAAGCTGTTTTTTTCGACGTTTTATCTGAGCGCGTTCACCTTTGGCGGGGGATATGTCATCGTGCCGCTGATGCGAAAACGCTTTGTGGAACAATATCACTGGATTGACGAACAGGAAATGCTGGATCTGATCGCCATTGCACAATCCTCGCCGGGCGCCATGGCAGTAAACGCATCGATTCTGGTCGGATACCGTCTGGCGGGCCTGCCAGGTGCGTTACTCACGGTGGCCGGCACCATTTTGCCGCCACTGATCATCATTTCGCTGGTTTCGCTCGCCTATCAGGCGTTCCGGGAGAACACGGTTGTCAATTTGCTTCTGAAAGGGATGCAGGCAGGTGTTGCCGCAGTGATTGCCAACGTTGTGGTGGGCATGGCGCGGGGAATCGTGCGGCAGAAACGCATTTTACCCGTCTGCGTTATGGCCGGTACCTTTCTGGCTTCCGCACTTTTGGGGATGAATGTGGCGCTTTGCGTGCTGCTTTGCGCCGCCGTCGGCCTTTGTGATGCGGTTATGCAGCGCCGTCACGAAAAGGAGGCGCAGAAACGATGATTTATCTGGAACTTTTCTGGAGCTTCTTCCAGATCGGGCTGTTCAGCATCGACGGCGGCTATGCGGCACTGCCCATGATCCGCCAGCAGATCGTGGAGACGCATGGCTGGCTGAGCATGACGGCCTTTACCGATGTGATCACCATTGCCGAAATGACGCCGGGGCCGATTGCCATCAATGCGGCCACCTTTGTCGGCACGCAGCTGGCGGGACTGCCCGGTGCAGTGCTGGCAACGCTGGGCTGTGTGACGCCCTCGTGCATCATCGTGATTTCTCTGGCGTGGCTGTATTCCCGTTACCGCGAGCTGTGGGTGGTGCGGGGCGTGCTTTCCGGACTGCGCCCGGCAGTGGTCGGATTGATCGCGGCCGCGGGGATTTCCATTCTGGCGCTCTCCTTTTGGGGCGGCACGCTGTGGGAATTTGCGTTTTCCGAACTGGACGGCATTGCAATTGTCATTTTTGCCGTGGCGTTTTTGGTACTGCAAAAATGGAAGCCGAACCCGATCTGCGTGATGCTGGGAGCCGGTTTGCTGGGGCTTGCGCTGTATGGTCTGCCGGGGATTATTTGACATATGCCGCTATCTTGCGGTATAATAACGCAAACCGGTTCCGGCGGCTTTTGACTGTCTGAAAAACCGTGGATTTTGAGATAGGGGAGGCGGCGGAATGCCAAGACCACAGAAATACAGGCGTATCTGCGCGATGCCGCGCGTGAAAAGCTTTGCGCCTTCCGAATTCGGCGCGTCCGGCGTAATTGCCATGACCATAGACGAGTATGAAACAATCCGGCTGATGGATTTGCTGGGATGCACACAGGAGGAATGTGCGGCGCAAATGGGCGTTGCCCGAACGACGGTGCAGGCCGTATACGGCACGGCGCGCCGGAAGCTGGCGGAGGCCCTGGTGGAGGGGAAACGCCTGGAAATCGGCGGCGGAACCTATGTGCTCTGTCAGGATGCGGACAGCTGCTGCGGGAAGGACTGTGCGCAGAAATCCTGCGGCGGCAAAGCCTGCCATTGTGGATGCCGCAGAGATGTCTGAAAAATCGAAAACGCCCCGGAATGAGGAATTGTACCTCTTTCCGGGGCTTTTTCATCGTTTTGCAGGCAATTCGGGCTTTATTTGCAGCGGCCATGGCGGCAGTCATCCCCCGCGCCGTGCGCATGGGAACAGTTATGGCCCTCCCCGTGCGTGTGAGGGTGCGCGCAGACTGTGTCGGGGTCATAGCACAGCGTTCCGGCAAGCAGTGCCGCCACTGCCTCGTCGGCGTCTCCGGCAGCGCCGGGATATAGTGCAATGCCTGCTTCGGCCAGCGCCGAACGGGCACCGCCGCCGATTCCGCCGCAAATCAGCGCGGTGACGCCCTGTGCCTGCAAAAGCGCGGCAAGGGCGCCGTGTCCGCTGCCGGCGGCGGGGAGAATCGCCGTGTCTGTGATCCGTCCGTCTGCGGTGTCGTATACCTTGAATTGCTCTGTGTGGCCGAAATGCGGAAAAATCCGGCCGTTTTCATAGGGAACTGCAATGCGCATGAGATACCGTCTCCGTTTCTGACATATGTTTCTTATATTGTACCATATTTACGGCATATGTCAATATACTTTCTCTTTGAATGATTTGTGAATTCCCATGCACAGGTGTGATATTTCTTGACATTTCGGGTCGTGAACGGTACAATAAAAGTGATCGTATCAGGAAAGGAGTGGGATCTGCTTGGCAAAAAAGAAAAAATCTTCGGTGATGTCCATTTATGCGGTTGCCATTGCGTGGGCCATTTATGGGCTCTGCTTCCCGCTGTATTCCATCAAGCATTTTGTGCTGGCCACCCTGTTTTCCCTGCTCTGCCGCGGGGTGGCGCAGAAAATCTGGAAGCCGAAGTATGAGGAAATCGAACCGGCGCCGGAGAAGCCGCCGATTGCGGAAAAAGAACCGGAACCGCAGCCGGAATCCGAGCCCGAGGGAACGGGAAATCCGGAGCTGGATGCCTTCATTGCGGAGGGGCGGCGCGCAGTCGGCGAAATGAACCGCTTAAACGACAATATTGCCGACCCGGATATCACCCTGCGCATCAGCCGGCTGACCGAGCTGACGGGCAAGATCTTCGCGCACGTGACGGCGAACCCACACAAGCTCTCCCGCGCGCGCAAATTCGTGAACTACTATGTACCCACGACGATCAAGCTGTTGAATGCCTATGACCGCATGGGTTCGCAGGGAATAGAAGGCGAAAATATCGGCGGCACAATGCGTAAGATTGAGGATATGTTGGATACAATAGTGGCAGCGTTTGAAAAACAGCTGGACAACCTGTTCAGTGAAGAAGCCATGGATATTTCGGCCGATATCACCGTGCTGGAAAACATGATCGAGCGCGAGGGCTTTTCCGAGCCGAAATTCTGAAAATCCCCGTCCGCAGCGGACGGAGGACAGTTGAGATAAAGGAGCGCCAGATATGGATAATACGATACCGGAACTCACCTTGCAGCCCGATCTGGGAGAAGGCATGGATTTAGAGGCGTCGGAAGTGAAAACGGCGGCGCCTGCCGCGATCAACGACAGTATGCTCACAGAGTCGGAACGCCGCGCTGTGGAGGATTTTGCAAACAAAATTGACCTGACGAACAATCAGATGATCCTGCAATACGGCGCCGCGGCGCAGAAGCACGTGGCGACGTTCTCGGAGGATGCGCTTTCCAGCGTCCGTACGAAGGATATGGGCGAGATCGGCCAGACGCTTTCGAATCTGGTGGGCGAACTCAAGGGCGTGGATATGTCCAACCCGAAGCGCGGGCTTTTCCGCCGCGCAAAGGATCAGCTTTCGACGATGCGTGCGCAGTATGCCAAGGCGGAAGCCAATGTGGACAAGATCGTCGGCGTTTTGGAAGAGCATCAGGTCACGCTTTTGAAGGATATTGCCCTGCTAGATCAGATGTATGAGCTGAATCTGAAGTATTATAAGGAACTGACGATGTATATTCTGGCGGGTCAGAAGAAGCTGGAGGAAACACGCGCCGGAGAGCTTGCCGAACTGAAGGAAAAAGCTGTGCGGACAGGTCTTCAGGAGGATGCACAGGCCTATAATGACCTGGCAAACCAGTGCAACCGCTTTGAAAAGAAGCTGCACGATCTGGAACTCACCCGCGTGGTGTCGATTCAGATGGGTCCGCAGACCCGGCTCTTGCAGAATAACGACGCGATGATGGTGGAAAAGATCCAGTCCTCGCTCGTGAACACCATTCCGCTGTGGAAGAGCCAGATGGTGCTGTCTCTGGGTCTGGAACATTCCCGCGCGGCAACGGAAGCGCAGAATGCAGTCAATAATATGACAAACGAGCTTTTGAAGAAGAACGCCGAGATGCTTCGCATCGGCACGGCCGCAACGGCCCGGGAGGCGGAGCGCTCGATTATTGATATCGAAACGCTGCAGGAGACCAATCAGCAGCTGATTGCTACGCTGGATGAGGTTGTGAACATCCAGAACGAGGGCGCACAGCGCCGCCGCGAAGCCGAGGTGGAACTGGGACGCATCGAGGGAGAACTGAAACAGAAACTTTTGGAACTGCGGGGCTGAGTGCAGCCCGCCTGAAAGGGGGTGCGGCCATCCGTGCTGAAGAATAGAAAGGTTGCCATGCTGATTTGCGTGATTGTTGTGGCACTGTCAATCCTGGGCGGCGCGCGCCGTTCCATTTCGGAAGCAATTGCCGAAACGGAGAGCGCCTTTGTCTACGGTGTGGACGGCGACGGCAAGAGCATTTATCACGACCTGGGGACGCGCGTGCAGCTGGCGAATAATCTGGCGACTGTTGCGGAACGCTATCTTGGGGCGGAGGATGATCTTGTTGTGAAAGTGCGCACGGACGCCAAACGCCTGGAAAAGGAATCTTCCCCTTCGCGCTGTTATACCCTGAATCAGGCGTTGGACCGCTCGGTGAGCGATTTGAATGCGGCACTTTTGAATGAGCCGCTGTCCGAGACGGACGAGGGCTACCGCAGTGGTATTATGACGGACATGACGTCGTATGCGTACATCATTTCCCATGATGGCTATAACGAACTGGTACGTGAACTGAACGAAGAAACGCTGGCAAAATTCCCGGCCAGCATCCTGAAGTATCTCACGTTTACCGGAAACGCCGAATATTACGGATAAGGATACTGTGCTATGAAAAAAACAATGAGATTGACCGCGATGCTGTTGTGCGCGGTGATGCTGCTGATCGGATTTGCGGCGGCTATTGAGGTTGTGGATCCGACAGAGGTTTTTTATGTGGCGGACTATGCAAACGTCCTCTCGGACGAGACGGAAAGCTACATAGTCTCGAAGAATGATTCGCTCTATTCCCTCACCGGCGGACAGATTGTTGTCGTGACGATTGAGTTTTTGGGCGGTCAGAACATCGAGGAATATGCGCGCACACTGATGAACGAATGGAAGATCGGCAGTGCGGAGTTTAATAACGGCCTGCTGCTTCTGCTTGTGACCGGCGAGGCAAATTACTGGGCTGTGCAGGGAAGCGGCATTGAAATTTCCCTGACGGCCAGCCTGTTGGGCGACTATCTGAAGGATTATCTGGAACCGGAATTTGCAGTCGGCAACTATGACGCCGGTGTTATGAACGTTTTTGACGCTTTCCTGGGCTGGTATGACCGTTTTTACAGCGTGAATGTCGGCGGCGGGAATTCCGGTGCGGCAAACGGCGGTACGGACGGCGCATTGACTGCGCCCGGCACGCTGGAAGACGGCACAGCGCCGGATGGCGCGGCCAAGGACCCTGCAGATCCGCTGGAAACGGACCGTACCATCAAAAAAGGCGGTATTATCGGTAAAATCGCAGGAGTTTTCCTGATTATTGTGCTGGTTCTGGTGGTGTTGGTTTTTGCGGTCGTTGCGATTCCCAGAACGATTTATTTAAGACGGCGCGGCTATCGCTACGGCATCTTTAACCGGGCGTTCTGGAGCCACAGACCGCCACCCCCACCCAGAAGACCCAGAGCACCCGGCCCCGGCGCAGCCCCGCGTCCTCCCATGGGAACCATGGGCATGGGCGGCGCACCGAGAACCGGTATGGGCAATCCGCCTTCCCGTCCCTCTGCGCCTCCCCGTCCCGGCACATCCCGCCCCAGCAGCCCGAGAATGGGCGGCGGCGGCAGTACGCGCGGCGGCGGAGCTGGCAGAAGCTCGCTCGGCGGCTCCCGTCCCAGCAGAATCTCGTTCGATGGTTCCCGTTCCGGCAGCCGCAGCTCGTTCGGCGGTTCCCGTTCCGGCGGTCCGAGAATGGGCGGAGGCGGCAGAACACGCGGCGGCGGAGCCGGACGCTGACGCTTCTTTGAAAATCGATCCTGTCAAAACCAAGAGGAACACCCGTAACAAAGCGCCCGGGGGTTCCTCTTTGTAAATTTTATCACCCTGCGCAGTATGCTTTTTTGCAGAAGGAGCAGGATAAACCTGAAAACCGCCGGTGCGAGGAAGGAGAATAACGATGTGCACTGCTGCAACGTATCAGACAAAGGATTTTTATTTCGGCCGCACGCTGGATTATGAATTTTCTTATGGGGACGAGGTGACCATTACTCCGCGCAGCTATCCGTTCCGGTTCCGGGAACAGGGCTGTATCACAAGCCATTATGCGATCATCGGCATGGCTTATGTCACAGAGGATTACCCGCTGTATTATGACGCCATGAATGAAGCGGGACTTGCCATGGCCGGGTTGAATTTCGTGGGGAACGCCTGTTATTGGGACCATGTGGACGGGAAAGACAATATCGCGCAGTTTGAATTCATCCCGTGGATCCTGGGCCGCTGTGCTTCCGTGCAGGAGGCGCGCCGCGCGATGGAAAACCTCAATCTGTTGAATACGCCCTTCAGCGACAAGCTGCCTTTGGCGCAGCTGCACTGGATGATTTCGGATAAACAGGAGAGCATCACCGTCGAGTCCGTGCGCGATGGCTTGAAAATCTATGATAACCCTGTCGGTGTCCTGACGAACAATCCGCCCTTTGATATGCAGATGTTTGCCCTGAACAATTATATGGGCCTGTCCGCAAAATCGCCGGAGAATACCTTTGCAAACGGGCTTACCCTGAACCGGTACAGCCGCGGTATGGGCGCGCTGGGCCTTCCGGGGGACCTGTCCTCGCAGTCCCGGTTTGTCCGCGTGGCGTTTACCAAAATGAACTCCCTCTCCGGCGATGGCGAGCTGGAGAGTGTGAGCCAGTTCTTCCACATCCTGAATTCCGTGGATCAGCAGCGCGGCTGCTGTGAACTGGAGGACGGTAAATACGAGATTACGCTTTACACCTCCTGCTGCAATACGGCCAAAGGGATATACTATTACACGACGTATGACAATCATCAGATCACAGCTGTGGATATGCACCGGGAGAACCTGGACGGTACACAGCTGGTGCGGTATCCGCTGATCACAGGCGAGCAGATCAGAATGCAGAATTGATGCGAAAATCCCTGTGCGCAGGACGATCCCCCGGAGCATCCGCTCCGGGGGATTTTTCATTATACGGCGGAGGGCGAGCCGCGGCGCAGAGCGGCACGCACGGCGATGATCAGGCGCTCGGCGTCGCGCTGCGTGGAAAATGCGCCGGGCGAGACACGCACGGTGCCGCCGGGATACGTTCCGGCGGTGACATGAGCCAGCGGCGCACAATGCAGTCCGGCGCGTACGGCTATACCGGCGCTGGAAAGCGCGGCGGCCAGCGTTTCGCACTCCATATCGCGGCTTGCAAAGGATAATACGCCGCTTTGTGCGGCGGGATCCCGGCTCATATAGACGGTGATGCCGTCGATTTTTTGCAGTTCGCTGCCGATATACCGCACAAGGCGGCGCTCCCGCCCGGCAATTTGTGCCTCGCCCTCCCGGCGGACAAAACGAACGCCTTCACAGAGTCCCGCAATGCCCGCAACGTTCAGCGTGCCGCTTTCAAACCGGTCGGGCTCGAAAGTGGGCTGTAAATAGGAGGCGGAGGCACTTCCGGTGCCGCCCTCGAGGATTGTTGTGCACGCGCGCGTTCCGGTATGCAGCATAACGCCCGTTCCCTGCGGGCCGTAAAGCCCCTTGTGCCCGGGCATACAGATGAATTCTGTTGCACGCAGGCGGGAGGCGTCCAGCGGCAAGGTGCCTGCGGACTGCGAAGCGTCGATAACAAGCGGGAGACCGTGTTCCCAGCACAGCGCGTCCAGCGCTTCGACCGGCGCAATGGAACCGAACACGTTGGAAACGTGATTGCAGACAACCAGGCCGGTTTCCGGCCGGAGACACGCCCGGAATTCCTGCAGCAATCCTTCCTGGTCGAAAAGCGGCGCCTGCGCCGCCGTGTACGTAACGCCGAAGCGTTCCAGCGAGACAAGCGGGCGGACAACGGCGTTGTGTTCGTAACCGGAGATCACGGCATGACCGCTGTGGAGCAGACCCTTGATCGCCATATTCAGCGCAACCGTGGCGTTGTAGGTGAAGATAATTTTTTCCGGGTTCGCAACGTGATACAGGGCGGCAAGCTCTGTGCGGCAGTCGTAAACGCGCGCCGCGGCCGCTTCGGCTTCGGCGTAACCGCCGCGCCCGACCGAGGCACATTCCCGCATGGCGTCCCGCACTGCACGGTAAACAGCCGGAGGTTTGTGATAGGAAGTTGCTGCATTGTCCAAAAAGACCATAGTCCCATCCTTTCGCCTGCGCCGCCGTCTGCCCATCAGGCGAAGGATCCGGCGCGGTCAGATTTTTTGAAATGCTCCTTTGTCCAGACGGTAAACACCGTGATTGGAAATGCCGTATTTGGTCAAGGCTTCCTGCACGGGAGTCAGGAAGCGGCAGTCGAACTTGACTGCGTGGGAACAGGAACCGCCCGTTACAGAAGCAGGAGGCCGGACAATCACGGTCGGTATGCCGTTTGCGGCGAGCGTTTTGCCGGCTCTTTGTGCCGAGGTTGCCGAGCGGAGTACTATCATACAATCATACACTGCACTTTCACGCCTTTCTGTCGAAAAGCCGTGTCGTTTCGCAGGAGTTTCCGGCGAAATAACGCGTCCTGATCGGTGGAAAAGATTTCAATCAGGCGCTTATTCCAGTATATGCACAGAAAGACGCAATGTGACAGCCGGCGCCCCGGCGTGCGCCTGACGGTGAGGAAGGAAAGGGAAGGGGCATGAAAAAAACTGCCCGTCCGCGATGGGCGGACAGGCAGTTTTTGCGAAAAATACAGTTTGAAACGGAGAAATTACCACTCGGCGATCAGCGGACGGGGGTTATACCACCAAAGTTCCTTATCCTGCGTGTAACGGGAAGTGGCAATGTCCCATTCGGGCGGCTGCCAGGTGAGGAATTCGTGGATGGCATTGACGAAATCGTCCTTTGCTTCGTCGGAGAGGGTTTCGAGGAGGCGGTCAGCCTTTTCCAGGATGGCGTCCGGCTTCCGGGGCGCGGACTTGATTGCAGCATACAGGCCCTTTGCGCACGGATAGAAGATCTCGTTCTCCTCCAGAATCATACGCAGGCCGAAGAGGACGATGCTGGTTCCGGCACGCGTGCGCAGGAACCGGTCATTCACACCCATTTTCCAGAAATAGCGGCTGTTCAGCTCCATTTCACCGTAGAAGCTGAGCATTTTGTCGTCGCGCAGCTCTGTCTGGAAGCGCGGAATGGCCGCAACCAGCGTCGGAATTTCCGGATCGGTCGTGTAAAGGCATTGCGATTTCAGCCAGGCATTGCGTGCAGGCTCGCTGCCGTGGTCGGCAACGGCGGACAGGAAGCTCTTGGGATAGTATTTGATATCAAAATATCCCTCCGGATAGGTGCACAGGCCGTGAATGGCCTCCGTGGCGATTCCTTCTGCCTTGAGCTGTGCATACTTTTCGTCCGTGACGATGACCATGAAGTCAAGGTCGGAATCCGGGCGTTCGCAGCCCTTTGCAACGGATCCACCAAAAATGATGGCGATCAGTCCGTCTTTCACGCGGGATTTGGTCTTGAAGTAATCCAGCGCGATGGCAAGGCTCTCTTCATGATGCTGATACATATGCTTTCTCCTGCCTTCTCTTCGTATTGATTCTGCGCCGCGGAAAACGGTGGCGGTTACGTGCGCGGAAAGCGGCTGCCCTTTCCCAGCATCCGTTCGGAAGGGGGTTTTATCCCCTTGCGCGCACGAAGTCGACGGTTGTGGTATGCGCCGAATAGTGCGGGCGCAGAGAAATGGTGCCGTGCGGCAGTTTGCCGCGGATTTTCACGCGCTTTTCGTCACCCGGGACGAGGTCGAAGTAGTTATCGCTGAAGAACCAGCCGAACGGGTCGCCGTCGCACTCGCCGAGGATTTCCACACAGCGGGCAAAGCGGTCGGTGCGGATGACAAGATCGTCCCCCTCACAGGTGACGTCGAGCTTTGCATCCGGGAAAGCATAATGCCGTTCCACGTCGCAGTAATCGACGGCTGTGCAGATGACGCGGCCCTCTTCATCCTCAAAGCGGGCGTAAAGCAGCTTCTGCTTTTCAAAATATTTGAGCCAGTTCAGATCCATAACGATTTTGCCGCCGGAATTGGCAACCTCCATCGGTACGCGGCGTTCGCAGGAGAACTCGTTTGTGGTCATGTCAAAGAGCGCGAAGGTCACGGTGCCGCGGATGGTCTCCGGAGAGTCGTTTACGAGCCAGAGATGAATCTCGTTTCGGATATCGAAGCAGAGTATCACCGGCGCATAGCCGCGCAGCGTGGCGTAATAGGGGTGGAATGCTTCATGGAAATAGTCGATCGTGGCACAATAGCACTTGGGCCAGGTATCGTTGAACTTACAGGAGAGGTGACCCTTGGAACGGATTGCCGGAGGCAGATTGTCCGTCGGGCCGCCCATACGGATACGCTCAATATTATCGCGCAGGACCTGGGCATAGGAGGCGCCGAAGCGATAAATATGGTCGGCGGCGTTGTCTGCGTCATAATACTCCCAGTAGGGACCGGTTTTTACATGGCCCTTGGCGCCGTGGCACGAGCGCTGCATCCAGTTTTCCGGCATGGGGAAGCGGTCGCCGGAGGAGAACTTCCCGTCGTAGCCTTCCGGCCACACGTCGCCGTGGATGATGCGCTTCAGGCTGTGCAGGACAGGCGGCGAGGTACGGATATCCTCGGAGATAAAGTTCGGGTACTCATAGAAGGGGTACTGCCAGATGCAGTCATAGGTGTGGTTGTCGCCGATGCGCGGGTCGTTGGCCCATTCGCCGCCGGTCGGGGAAGTCAGGTGATAGTAGCGGCCGGGATCCAGCTCGGCGAGCAGTGCGGGATAATCTTCCTGCAGGACGACTTTTCCGATCACGGGCTGATCGCGGAAGAAGAACTCCGAGCCCATGACGCACTCGTTGCCGCCGCACCACATCAGAAGGCAGGCATGGTGGCGCAGACGCAGAATCAGCTCGCGTCCCTCGCGGCGGTAGAGCTTCCGGTATTCCTCGGAATCCGGGAACATACCGTGGCCATGGAAGAACTCCTGCCAGAGGAGGATGCCGCGGCGGTCGCACTCCTCGTAAAACTCATCGCGGTAGGGAATGCCGCCTTCGCCCCACAGGCGCAGGATGTTGAAGTGCGCATTTTCCGCCATGTCCAGGACGCGCCAGACACGGTCATGCTGCCAGACGTGGGTATAGGCCTGGAAAGGATCCATGCAGGCACCCCAAAGCCGGACATTTTTGCCGTTGATGACGAAACCGAAGGAATACGGCTGCTCAATCCGGCGGAAACCAACCTCTTTTGTAAATTTGTCGCACAGGCGGCCATCGAGAAAAACTTCGATTTCGGCGCGGTAGAGCGGATGTGCACCATAGCCGGCCGGCCACCAGAGCTGGGGATGCATCACGGGGAAGCCGATTTCCTCATCCCACGCGTGGGCGACCGCCTCACCGATCAGCGTGCCCTCCGGATCATAAAGCGTTGCTTTGATATTCAGATCGCCGTCGCGGTGGCAAACACCGGATACTGTGACGCGCAGCGCGCCGGTTACCAGATCGTCACGCAGGGTGGCGCGCACCTCGTCGCAGGTGATTTCCGCTTCGTCCGCCAGAATCAGCTCAACCGGTTCATAAATACCGATCGGCGTGTGATAGCCGACGATGCCCAGATAAGTGCTGCCTTCCCCCGGATCACTCGGGAAATCATGGCAGGATTTCCGGATCAGCTTGCATTTGTCGATAGGCGCCCACTCTTCCGGCAGCTCCATGGCGTCGAGCACGCCGAGCGTGTTGTGGAAGTGCAGGATCAGTGTGTTTTGCGGTGCGATGATTTCGCTGACATCGATTTTATCGGAAACGTAAAAGTCGTTGTGCTTGCCGATGAGCTTGCCGTTGAGATAAATGTCGGCAAAGGTGTCAAGGCCGCCGAAACGAAGATAGGTGCGCACGCCGGGCGTTTCGCAGGGGAAGTCGAGGCGGTACAGCCAGTCGAGTTTCGTTACCCATGCGGCACTTTCACACCAGCCGATCTGAAACTCCGGATCGAGCTTGCCGTGTGAAAGCAGGATATCGTGCACCTCGGCGGGCACTTCGGCGGCGGCCAGCCATTCGGTAAGGGGTTCCGCTGCTGTAACGGCCGGATCAATGACGTCGGCGGGTTCCAGACTGCGGATGTGCCAGCCATGTGCAAGCAGCACTTGTTCTTTCATGAAAATTCTCCTCTCTTTTTAGTCGCTTATCACCACGCCGCGCTCGATCATGGAATGGACGGCCTCGTGGACGGCGTCCATACCGCTGTACTGCGGCTGATATCCAAGAATACGGCGCGCTTTTTCACAGGAATAGTTGTTGCAGTGCGAGATATGGCGGAACGTGCGGTTGATTTTTTCTTCGTCCGCCGTGACTTTCACCCATTCGGGCCACGGGAGGTATGCAATGTCGGCCTCTTTCCCGAACCATTCGTACATATGCTCGGCGTAGCCGCGCAGGGTGATGGCCTTCGGGGCAACGGCGAGGAAGTCTTCGTCCAGTGCGGCGTCACGATGGCGGATGGCCAGCTCGAACACCTGCGCCACGTCGTCCGCGTGGACGTGGTGCACGCATTCCACGCCGAGATTCGGCACATAAATGCGTTCGCCGTGGGCAATGGCAGTGAATACGGAGGGATCGTGGTTGCCGGTGGGGTTGATACAAGTCCAGCCGGGGCCGGAAATGTGTCCGGGCATGACGGCAGTATACGGGAAGCCATTCTGCACGAATTCTCCGTGGAGATATTCGATGCTGCGGACCTTGTCCCGGCCGTAATCGTCGATGGGCTTCCGGGGCGTATCCTCGTCTGCCGGGACGGTGAAGGCTGCGCCGTGCTCCCAGATGGAGGAGGCAAAGAGGTAATGCGAGAGGTTGGTGCCTTGCAGGGCCCGGACAGTTTCCATGGTGCTGTGATAATCCAGGCTGATCATATCCACCACGACATCCGGATTCATGGCAGCGACCTTGCAGCCGAAGCCGTCGGATTTTTCAAGGGCCAGACGATCCAACCGGACACGTTCTACTTCGCGCCATTCGGGGAAAGCCGTGTAGGGCTCGCGGGTGCCGCGGGAAATGGCGGTGACCTGATAGCCCATACGGACAAGGCGCGGCACCAGATAGGTTCCGACATGACCGGTCGCGCCGATGACGACTGCTTTCATAGAGGACCTCCTTTTTAACCGACCTGGATCACGCCGCGGGCGATCATGGAGCTGACGCATTCACACACGGCCTGCAGGATGGTGTAGCGCGGTGCGTAGCCCAGGATGCGGCGCGCTTTTTCACAGCTGTAATTATCGCTGTGCGCCAGATGGCTGTAAGTGCTGTTGATAAAGGCCTGGCTTCCGGCGGTTTTCTGCCATGCCTCCCAGGGCAGGTATTCGATATCGGGCTCTTTTCCGAACCAGGCGTACATTGCCTCGGCAAAGCCGCGAAGCGTCATGGCCTGCGGCGCAACGGCGAGGAAATCCTGGTCCAACGCGGCAGTGCGGCGCTGGATGGCACGGAAAAATACCTGCGCAACGTCGTCCGCGTGGACATGGTGCACGCATTCCATGCCAAAGTGCGGGAGATAGATCTTTTCGCCGCGGCCGATCCTGCCGAAAATCTCCGGATCGAAGTTACCGGTGGGATTGATGCAGTTCCAGCCGGGGCCGGTGATGTGACCGGGCATGACGGCGGTGTACGGGAAGCCGTTTTTCACGAATTCTTCGTGGAGGAAGCGTACGCTGGCCACTTTGTCGCGGCCGTAATCGTCGATGGGATGGCGGGGCATATCCTCGTCGGCCGGTGTGACGGAAGCTGCGCCGTGCTCCCAGATGGAGGAAGCAAAGAGATAGTGTGAAAGGTTGGTGCCTTTCAGGGCCCGGACAGTGGATTTCGTGCTTTCGACGCTGTAACTGATGAGGTCAACGACGATATCCGGGTTCATGGCGGCAATCTTTTTTCCAAAGGTGCCTGCTTTTTCCTCCTCACTCCGGTCAAGCTGAACGCGTTCCACTTCGCGCCACTCGCCGGTGACGGTGTATGGTTCGCTGAGCCCGCGCGTGACGGCGGTGACTTCATAGCCGTAGTTTACAAGCCGCGGCACCAGATAGGTGCCGGTGTGGCCGGTTGCACCGATGACAACTGCTTTCATGCTTTTTCTCTCCTTTCGCGCCTGCAAAGCGCGTTTTTCTGTTTCTTACACGTGCAAAAATCCGCTCAGGCGGGCCGGTGCTCCGCCAGGAATTCGTCCAGAATGTCCGATGCGCACTCCACGCAGCCGGGGCAGGGACGCGTTGCCAGATATTCCGGCGTGTGCGCCTCGGGTTCCGGATCGGACGGGCCTTCGGGCAGACCCAGAATGTCACGGCACATCAGCGTGCCGTAATGCGCACGGAATTTGGCCGCGAGCTCCTGGATGATCGTGTAGTGGCGCGTTTTTGCGTCATGGTCCGTGACGTCGTAACCGCCGTAGAGTTCGCCGACTACCATGAGAATCCCGGAAAGGGCGCCGCAGACCTCGCGCAGGCGTCCCATACCGCCGCCGAAGGAGGAGGAGATGCGCGCGGCCTCCTCAAGACTCATACCATGAACGTCACAAAACGCGCAGAAAACCGACTGCGCGCAGTTATATCCGTCAAAAAAGAATTGCTTTGCAATTTTTCCATGTGTACCCATTTGTGATGCACGCTCCTTCTTTTGATACCTTCAATATAGCAAGTTTACGCGGCGTTTGCAAGAGCAAAAGCAGCATAATTTGAATTTACCTGTATAGACAGGTGAAAAAGAGAAAAAACAGCCGGTGCAATGCAAATGCACCGGCTGTACGGCAGGGGAAATCCCCTTCTTACCAGATTACACCAGACGTTCGATATCCTCCTTTTTGCCCAGCACCATCAGATGCTCGTCTTCTACAAAAACGTGGTTCGGCGTCGGCATAGCCTGCATCCGGCCGTTTTTCTTAAAGGCCAGAATACTGACATTGTATTTTGCGCGGACGTTGACTTCGCCGATGGTACGGCCGATCCAACGGTGCGGCGCGGAAATTTCATAAATGGCGAGATCCTCGGAGAGCTCGAAATAATCAAACACGCTGTCATTGCTGACCCGGACGGCCAGACGTTCAGACATATCGCGGTCAGGGAAGATCACCTCGTCCGCACCGCTGCGCAGCAGGAATTTGGCATGAATATCCGTCGTGGCACGGCTGATGACGCGCCGCGCGCCCATTTCCTTAAGCAGATCCGTTACTTGCAGACTGTTTTGGAAATTGGAACCCATGCAAACGAAGCAGGCGTCGTAGTTATTGACGCCGAAGGTGGCCAGCACTTCGCGGCGCGTGCAGTCGCCGATCTTTGCGGCGACGACGCAGTCAAGCAGATCGTCCATTTTGGCTTCGTCGATGTCGGCAATGACGACTTCGTTGCCGAGATTGGCCAGTTCGCGGCACAGATAATGCGCATAGCGCCCGATGCCGATCAAAAGAAAGGATTTCATAGTCCACACACCTTATCCAATTGTGATTTTTTCAACAGGGTCCATAACGGGAGGTTTCGGCCGCCTTGCGGAAATAGCCGTTGCGAAGGAAAGACTGCCCACGCGGCCGCAGTACATCAGGAAGATGATGACAAACTGCGACGCAGGGAGCAATTCGCGCGTGATGCCCGTGGACATACCGACCGTGCCGATGGCGGAGAAGGTTTCAAAGAGTACGTCCGGCAGGGGCAGCGTTTGAATGGCGCAGATGGCAATAGAGGCTGCCAGAGCAAGCAGGAGATTTGTGAAAAAGACGGCACTGGCTTTTTTCAGGGAATCGTCCTCCAGACGGCGTCCGAACATACCGAAGGTGGGGGAACGGCGCACATAGGAGAACGCATAGACCAGTAAGACAGCCACAGTGGTTGTTTTGATGCCGCCGGCTGTGGAACCCGGGCTGCCGCCGATGAACATGAGGATGATGGTCAGAAGCTTGCTGCCGTCGGAGAGCGCAGCGGTGTCCGTTGCATTGAAACCGGCGGTGCGCGCGGTGACGGAGTCAAAAAGCGACGTCAGGATGCGCTCCGTCCAGGACATATCCGCTGCTGCGCGGCCTTCCAGAAAGAAGAAAAGCACTGCGCCGCCGAAAGTCAGGAAGAAGGAAACGGTCAGCACGATTTTCGTGTGCAGGTCATAGCGTTTGAAACGCAGTTTGTGCACGCCCAGGTCGTTCCAGACCAGAAAGCCGATGCCGCCGACGGTGATGAGCAGCATCAGCGTGATCAGAACCAGAGGATCGTCGGCATACGTGGTGAGAGAGGAATAGGCGCCCCGTCTGCCGAGCAGGTCGAAACCGGCATTGCAGAAAGCGGAAATCGAGGTGAAAACCGAGGCCCACAGTCCGCTCCAGAATCCGAAATCCCGGCAGAAACGGAAAGAAAGCAGGACGGCGCCCGCCGCCTCACAGACCAGCGTACCCAGTGCGATTTTTTTGGTCAGTCGGACGATGCCGCCGATGTGCGAGGAATTGATGCTTTCAGAGAGCAGCTCGCGCTCCCGGATGCCGATCTTGCGGCGGAGGATCAGGGAGAAAACCGTTGCAATCGTCATAAAACCAAGACCGCCGAGCTGGATCAGGAAAAGAATGACGGCCTGTCCGAAGGGGGACCAGAACGTGTAGGTGTCCCGCAGGATCAGGCCCGTGACGCAGGAAGCCGAAGTCGCCGTGAAAAGCGCCTCCCGGAATCCGGCGCCTGCACCGCTGCGTGTGGAAATGGGAAGCATGAGAAGCAGTGTTCCCAGGATGATAATCAGGAAAAAGCCCAAAGCAATGATCTGCGTTTGAGAAAACCGCAGCTTTCGCATTCGTTACCTCCATAATTTGGGGAAATATCTGAATTCCAGTATACGCCGCAGGAAGAGCCCTGTCAACCGGAACAGGCAAAAACGGCAGGACAGCGCAGAAGCTGTCCTGCCGGGGAAATGCGGTTATTCCGAAATAACCTTCATGAAGCGGGAGGCGGTGTTTGCCATGACGCGCTTTTTTCCGACTTTGGCAAACTCGATGGTCAGCAGCATATCGCCGCCCATGGGCGTCAGCTCCGTGATGCGGCCGCGGCCAAACGCGGTGTGTTCGACCTCAAAACCAACGCGGTAAAGCGTCAGGGCGCGCTGCGGCTGTGCGGCGGGCTTCAAAGCGCCGGTGCCGGTGGCCGGCGTGGGCGTCAGGCGCGGATTGAAGCGGCCGGGATGCGTTTCCGTGTGTTCGTGCGTGCGGCGGCGCTCGCTGTGCTCGTTCACGCGTCCGTCAATGAATTCCAGCGGGATTTCTTCGATAAAGCGGGACATCCGGTTATAGGAAGTCTTACCAAAGATGGTACGCTGGCGCGTACAGGTGAGATAGAGCTTGCGGCGTGCGCGCGTGATGCCGACATAGCACAGCCGGCGCTCTTCTTCCAGCTGCGCGGGCTCGTCCAGAGAGCGGGCGGAGGGAAACAGCCCTTCCTCCATGCCGCACAGGAATACGACGGGGAATTCCAGGCCCTTCGCACTGTGGAAGGTCATCATCACGGCGGCGTCCGCGCCCTCATCGTACCGGTCGATATCGGTGAACAGCGCGGTTTCCTCCAAAAAGCCCTCCAGAGAAGGCGTGTCATGCGTGCGCATATAGTCGACGATGTTGGTTTTCAGCTCCATCACGTTGTCGATGCGGCCGAGCGACTCCGGATCGCCTTTCCGCTCGAGCGCGGCGGCATAGCCGGTCTTTTCCAGCAAAACGTCGTAAAAATCATCGAGCGGCATGGTGTCGGACAAAAGACGCAGTTCCTCCAGCATGGCGGCAAACTGCTCCATGGGGGCGGCCGCGCGGTCGAAACGGTTATACTGCTTTGCGTGCAGCAAAACATCGTAAAGACCGATGTTTTCGCTCCTTGCCAGCTCCAGCGCGTCCTCGACGCGGCGGTCGCTGATCTTGCGGGCGGGGTTATTGATGATGCGGCGCAGGCGAAGCTCGTCGTTGTGGTTCACAACAGCCCACAAATAGGAGAGCATATCGCGCACCTCGGCGCGGTCGAAGAAGCGTACGCCGCCGACAATACGGTAGGGGATGCCTGCACGCTTGAACGCGTTTTCCACGGAGTTCGACTGCGCGTTCATGCGGTAGAGAACGGCGAAGTCGCGCGGCGTGAAGCCGCGCTGGTAGGACGACAGGATGTGGCTTGCAATATACTGTGCCTCCTCCTGTTCCGTGGCGGCGCGGTAGAAGCCGATTTTCTCGCCCTCTTCGTTGCCGGTCCAGAGTTCCTTGCCGCGGCGGCCTTCGTTGTGTTCGATCACGCGGTTCGCGGCGTTTAAGATCGTTTTCGTGGAACGGTAGTTCTGCTCCAGGCGGATGAGCTCCGCGCCGGGATAGTGTTTTTCAAAGTTCAGGATATTGGCGACATCCGCACCGCGGAAGCGGTAAATCGACTGGTCGTCGTCGCCTACGACACAGATATTGCAGTGCTCGCCGGTTAAAAGCCGGGTCAGACGGTCCTGTGCAACATTTGTGTCCTGATATTCGTCTACCATAATATAGCGGAATTTGTTCTGGTAATAGCTGCGCACGTCCTCGAAATTATTCAGCAGTGCGACTGTGTACATGATCAGGTCATCGAAGTCGAGCGCGTTGGCTTCCTTCAGCGTGCGCTGGTATTCCGCGTAAATCTGCGCAATTTTGGTCAGGCGGACGTCGTCCTCGTGCTCCCGCGCGAATTTGGCAGGCGTTTTCAGCTCGTCCTTGGCGCGGGAAATAATGCCCGCGACGGCACGCGGCGCGTAAATCTTATCATCAAGACCGCGTTCCCGGATGATGGACTTCAGAATATTCAAATGTTCGTCGTCACCATAAATGGTGAAGCTGCGCTCGAAGCCGAGCTTCTCTATATCGCGGCGCAGGATACGCACACAGGCGGAGTGGAAGGTCGAGGCCCAGATGTCGCGCGCGCCGGGACCTATGGCGCGTTCCAGCCGCTCCTTCAGTTCGTTGGCTGCTTTGTTCGTGAAGGTGATCGCGAGGATCTGCCACGGATGGCAGGGCTCCACGGCGCACAGCTCCGAGATGCGGTCACGCCGCTCCTCCTGCGGGTCGTCAAGATATTCCACGAGCTCGCGCAGTTCGTCCTCTCCGGCATATTCCGGCGCGGTTTCGCACTGGAAACCCCGGCCAAAGCGGATCATATTGGCGATCCGGTTAATCAAAACCGTGGTTTTTCCGCTTCCGGCGCCGGCCAGCACTAAAAGAGGGCCTTCCGTATGGAAGACCGCTTCACGCTGCCGGTCGTTTAAATTGACAAACTCCCGCTCTATAATGTCGCGGCGCACGGCCGCATACTGCATATCAAAAATTTCCCTGTCCAAAGTCAGCCATCCTACTTCCCATTTTTCCGCATTCTATACCTGTTATTCTACACTATTTTTGCCGCGAGGTCAATCCTCTCCGCCGCGAATCCTTACGAAACACTTACAGTATTGTAAGGCATTCGGGATTCGCTTGCATTGCATTTCCGCAAATGGTATAATAATCTGAATCTGATAGTAAGGTGAAATTATGTCACGAGTTGATATTATGGGTGTCGGCTTTGACAATGTAACGCTTTCCCAGGCGCTGGAACGTGCCGCCGGTATGGTGACGCGGGGCGAGGGAGGCTATGTCGTCACACCGAACCCCGAAATGGTATATTCCTGCCGCAGGGACGAGGGCTTTGCCGACGTTTTAAACGGCGCGGCGCTGGTGGTTCCGGACGGAATCGGGATCGTGCACGCTGCCCGCCTTTTGAAAACGCCGCTGCAGGAGCGGGTTCCGGGTATCGAACTGGGTGAGCAGCTGGCGGCCTGGATGGCAACGCAGGGGAAACGGCTGTATCTGCTGGGCGCAAAGCCCGGGATTGCCGAGCGTGCGGCGGAGAATCTGACGCGCAGCTATCCGGGACTGGTTATTGCGGGAACGCATGACGGGTATTTTCAGGACGATGCGCCCGTTGCGGCGGCGCTTCAGGAGGCTGCGCCGGACGTGGTGTTCGTCTGCACGGGCTTTCCGAAGCAGGAACGCTTTATGGCCGCGCACACGGCGGAGCTGCCGCACTGTCTGATGCTGGGTCTGGGCGGTTCGCTGGATGCTTTTGCCGGCGAAGTGACGCGTGCGCCCGTATTTTTCAGAAACCACGGCCTGGAATGGTTTTACAGGCTGCTGCGCGAGCCGAAACGCATCGGCCGTATGATGAAACTTCCCGTGTTTTTGTGGCTCGCCCTCTGCGAGCGCATGAAGCAGTGGCGAAAAGGAGCATAAGAGACATGGATGTGAAATTGATTGCCTATACGCCGACGCCGGACTTTGTTGTGGCTGCTGCGGCACGTACCTGCTATTCCTCGCGGCCGATTGATACCGTGATGGAGAAGCTGGATGAAGATTCGGCGGCGGAATTTGTGGAAATGCTCTCGGAACTTGGACATGAGAGTCCGATTGAACACGCGAGCTTTACGTTTGCGGTCGAGGGCGTATCCCGCTCGCTGCTGGCGCAGATCACGCGGCACAGAATCGCCTCCTTCAGCGTGCGTTCGCAGCGCTATGTGTCCGAAAAGAAGTTTGGCTACGTCACGCCGCCGCAGATTGCGGAGTGCCCCGAGGCGCTTGCGCTTTACGAGGACATCATGGAGCGCGAACGCGAGGCATACAACAAAATCGCGGCGCTTTTATATGAAAAGCGCGTGGACGCGCTGCCGGAGGACAAGCGGGAGGATAAGTCCGCGCTTTCGGCGCAGCGCAAGATTGCGGCGGAAGACGCACGGTATGTGCTGCCGAACGGCTGTGAGACGCAGTTTGTTGTGACGATGAACGCGCGCTCTTTAAAGAATTTCTTCCGCCAGCGCTGCTGCAACCGCGCGCAGTGGGAGATCCGGGAACTGGCGCGCCGGATGCTTTTGGAAGTGCGAAAGGTGAGCCCGGCGCTGTTCCGTGAAGCGGGGCCGGCCTGTATTTCCGGGCCGTGCCCGGAAGGAAAGATGTCCTGCGGCCGTGCCGCGGAAATGCGGAAGCTTTACGGGGAAGCGGGTGAGTGAGCGTGGGTAAGCTCATTGTGCTGGAGGGGCTGGATGGCTCCGGCAAAACCACGCAGCTGGGCCTTTTGTGCGCGGCGCTGACGGACCGAAATGTCCCGTTCCGGAAGCTGGAATTCCCCTGTTATGACAAGGATTCCTCGATGCTGGTGCGGATGTATCTGAACGGATGCTTCGGCAGTGATCCGGCGGACGTCAACGCGTTTGCCGCTTCGTCCTTTTATGCCGTGGATCGCTATGCCTCCTATCGATCGGACTGGGGCGCGGAATATGAGGCCGGCGGGCTGTTCGTTTCCGGACGTTATACGACCTCGAATGCGATCCATCAGGGCGCAAAGCTCGCAGGTGAGGCACGGCGGACCTATATGGATTGGCTGTTTGACTATGAGTACCGGCTGCTGGGCCTTCCGGCGCCGGATGCCGTGATATTTCTGGACGTGGAGGTTCCGCTGGCGCTTGCCAATATAGAGAAAAGACAGGCGGCAAGGGATATTCACGAAACAAAGGCGGGTTATCTGTCGCTTTGCCGGGAAAGTGCGCTGGAAGCGGCGCAGCGGTACGGCTGGTATACGGTGGCCTGCGGCGCGGACGGTGCAATGCGTCCGGAAAAAGACATTGCAAAGGATATTATGAGAATCATCAATCAGGTGGGTGTATGCTGAATTTCAAAGCGGTCGAGTTGACGGACAGGGCAGTGCTGGAACCGGTGCTGCAGGCGCTTCCCTACCGGCTTTACGACCATTCTTTCTGCTGTTTGTATATTTGGGAAAAAACTTATCCGGCGTATTTCGCGCTGGAGGACGGGATTTTGTATATTCAATACCGGATGCCGGATGAAATTGTGTATCAGATGCCGCTTGCCGCGGGAGACCGTCTGGCGGAGGCTGTGCACCGTCTGGAAGCGGACGCGGCGGAGCGCGGCGTGCCTTTTTCCATGATTGCCATCAATGAACAGATGAAAAACGAGCTGGAGGAGGCTCTGCCGGGCAGATTTCTGTTTACGGAGAACCCAAATCAGGCAGACTATATCTATGAAGCGGAATCCCTGCGGGAACTGAGGGGGAAAAAGCTGCACGCCAAGCGGAATTTTGTGAACCGCTTCCTGGCGGCAAATGAGGGGAACTTTTCCGTGGAGCCGGTCGGGCCGGAAAACGCGGAAGAAGTGCTGGCTTTCAATGCGGAATGGGACCGTGCACACGGCCTGACCGATGATTTCCGCAAGGAGGCCGAGGCCATACGCCGCGCGGTGTATCACATGGAGCAGATCGGGATGTTCGGTGTGGCGCTGCGGCTGGAGGGGAAAATCATTGCCTTTGCACTGGGATCCCGGCTCAGCGCGGACACGCTTTTGGAGGACATTGAGAAGGCTTCGGATGTGCCGGGCGCCTATCAGATGATCAACCACGAGTTTGCCTGCCGCTTCAGCGAGGGCTTTATGTATATCAACCGTGAGGAGGATCTGGGACTCGAGGGACTGCGCAAGGCAAAGCTCTCCTATTTCCCGGCCTATCTCAATATGCGCTGGCGCGCCGTACCGCATGAATAACGCGGCGCGCGAAGAGAAAACGCTGCTGCGGCAGAGACTGCTTGCAGCGCACCGGCAGATGGACGTGGCGCTGCGCGCGCAGTACAGCTGCCGCATCGCAGAACGGCTGTTTGCCGCACCCTGCTGGCAGGCGGCAGGCACGGTATTCTGCTATGCCGGTACGGGCTGGGAAGTGGAAACGCAGGAAATCATCCGCGCGGCGCTTTTGCAGGGCCGGCGCGTGGGTGTGCCGCTGTGCCTGGCGGACGGCGTGATGGAAGCGCATGAAATCACCGCGTGGGAGGAGCTTGCACCGGGCGCTTTTCACATTCCGGAGCCGCGGCGCGATACGCCGGTGATCCCGCCGGACGCCTTTGACCTGGCGGTGGTGCCCGCTGTGGCGTTTGACCGCGCCGGTCACCGTCTGGGACGCGGCGGCGGATACTATGACCGCTATCTGCCGCAGATGAGCTGCCGGAAGGCCGGCGTCAGCTTTGAAAAGTTCGTCCTGCCGGCTGTTCCGCACGAACTGCACGATGTCTGCATGGATCTGATTTTCACGGAGGAGGGAGAATACGCATGGGCCTGAAGCCTTCGTCCCTGGCCGGGTGGAGCCTTTTCGTGCTCCTTCTGTTCCTTTCGGCTTTCTATGTGGTGTCGGGGCATCTGCTCAGTATGCCTGGCGCCTGGGGTCCGCGGTTTTCCATCGCGCTGGCGGAGGGCGTGGCCTTTGCCGGCGGCGCAATCCTGCTGCGTGTTGTAACGAAGGACCAGGGCCTGAACCGTCGCCTGCGTCCGGCCTCGCGCGTGTATACGTCCTTTACGGTTCTGACTGCCATTACGGCGGCGCTGGGGCTTTTCCTCTTAAATGTGGGTCTGGCGCATATCCTGCACGAATCCTATCGCGGCATTGATTCCCTGTATCCGATGCTCTCGCGTTCGGCGGACGTGCCGCCCTGGATTGTGATCGTCACGCTGATCGTGATTCCGGCGTTTACCCAGGAATTGCTGCTGCGCGGGACGCTGTTTCCCCTGTTTGAAAAGCAGGGGACGATTGCAGCAATCGTGCTGTCCACGATTTGTATGCCGATGCTGTATGTATATCCGTCCGCCGCGCCGCTGGTGCTGGTGATTGGCTTCCTGTGCGGACTGGAAACCTATTATACAAACTCCGTCTGGCCGGCGGTGCTGACGCATCTGCTTTGCCGCCTGGCACTTTACGGCGGCGACCTGCTCTATGCGTCGGAACTGTTTGCGGGGCGCACGGTGATTGTGGTTGCGGCAGCAATTGTGCTGTTTTTGCTGTTTTTGTTCTCCCTGCTGCGCGGTGTGGAGGGGCTGCTGCGCGACGGATTGATGGAACATCTTGAAAAAGGTCCGGAACGCACGTCGGAGAATTTATGGAACTCCTTCCGGACGCTGGGCTTTCTCCTGTTTTTGGCTTTGTACATCACAAGGCTTGTTATGATACTTTTGGGCATCTGGCGATAAGGCCGCGTGCCCCCGTCCCGAAAGGATTGTACTATGGCAAATCACGACTATGACAAAAATCATCCGGAGCGCAGCGGCCGGAGGGGCGATTCCGAAGAGGAATTTGAATTCTATGAGCAGGAACGCCCGCAGAACCGTTCCGCGCGGGAACCGGAATATGAAGAATACGAGGAATATGAGCGCCATCTGCGCCGCGGCGGCGAACGTGAAACGGAACGGCTGCGCCGCGAGCGGGAGGCGGAACAGCCGGACTATGAACCGGCGGATGAACTGGACTTTTCCATGGAGGATGTGCCGCGCGGGCACAGACGCCGCCGCAGGCGGCACCGCGACGCAGGTCACGGCTGCCTGGTCGGCGCCATGTATACGGCGTTCGTGCTGGGCGTGTCCATGTTCCTGGCCGCTTTTATCATCATCGCCGCAAACGAGGTGTTTGCATTTGTCAAGCCGGACCGCACTGCGGTAATCGAGCTGGATGCGGATGTTACCGCCGCCGAAGTGGCGGATCTCTTAAAGGATGCGGGCATTATTGAGTACCCTTCCCTTTTTAAACTGTATTGTTCCGTTTCCGGCGCAACCTTTAAAAGCGGGAAATATGAGATCAACGCCAATCTGGATTACAGCGCCATTGCGCGCACGCTCCGCCGCACCTCTACCTATAAGGAAACCGTGCGCGTGACGATTCCGGAGGGTTATACCACCGCGCAGATTGTGGATGCGCTGGTGGAAAAAGGCGTGGCAAGCTCGGAGGACCTCTATAACGCGATTGAAAACTACGATTTTGACTATGCTTTCATCGACGGCATCGGCGACAGCAAGACCAGACTGGAGGGGTATCTCTTCCCGGACACCTATGAGTTCTATGTTAACGACAGCGCGCCGAATGTCATTGCAAAGTTCCTGACGAACTTCAACAACAAGTTCACACAGAAGCTGCGTGACCGCGCAGAGGAACTGGGACTGACCATCAATGAGGTCGTGACCATTGCGTCGATGGTGGAACGCGAGGCACGGCGCGATGACGAGCGCGCAGTTGTCGCCTCCGTTATCTATAACCGTCTGGCCGACCCCGGCACCTTCCCGCGTTTGCAGATTGACGCGACGGTGCAGTATATTGTGGGCCGTGCGCCGACAGCCGACGATCTGAAAATCGACGATCCGTATAATACCTACCTCTATAACGGTTTGCCGCCCGGACCGATCGCCAATCCCGGTATTGCCTCACTGGAAGCGGCGCTGTATCCGGCGGATACCTCCTATTACTACTATGTGGCACGCTCTGACGGAAGCCATATTTTCTCGAAAACGCTGGACGAGCACAACGCAGCCATTGCGGAAGTGAATGCCGCCTCTGACACGGATGAAGACGAAAACGGGGAAGGCTGACGCTTTCGGAGGTGCAGCTTGATAGGAAGATTTTTTCGGTTTTTAACGAAAATGCTTGTTTTTTGTGTGATTTTGATATGCCTGGCGTTCACCTGGATGCGCTGGGCGGAACCGTCGCTTCTGAGCACCACGAAGGTGGAACTGAACTTCTCCGGTCTGCCGGGGGCGGCGGAAGGCCTGCGCGTTGCGCAGTTTACCGATACGCATTTTGGCTTTGACTACGACGTGAAACGATTTGAACGTGCTGTGGAAAAAATCAATGCGTTTGAACCGCATATTGTGGTGTTTACCGGCGACCTGTATGAGGAATACGCGAAGTATCCCGCTGACGACGAGGCGATTATCGCAGCACTCTCCGCCCTCCGCGCGCCGCAGGGCAAATATGCCGTGCTGGGCAACCATGACTACGGGCGTGGCGCGGATGAGGAAAGCATCCGGATCCTGGAGGCCGGCGGTTTCACGGTGCTGCGCAACGAAAGTATGGAGCTGCCGCTTTTGGGCATCACGGTGACGGGTGTGGACGACCTGCTTTTCGGCAGCGGCGGGACATTTGATTTCTCCTCCCTCGCGGAGGATACATACAACCTGGTGCTGTGCCACGAGCCGGATGTGTTTGCGGGTGCGGCCAATACGGCGGTGGACCTGATGCTGGCCGGGCATACACACGGCGGACAGGTGCGCGTCCCGGTTCTGGGCGAACTGATTCTGCCGCAGTACGGCAGACTGTATCCGATGGGACAGTATGCGGCCCGCAATGTCCGCGGCTCGCAGCTGTTTGTCAGCCGGGGACTTGGCACCTCGAATCTGCCCCTCCGGTTCTGCTGTATGCCGGAAGTGGCGCTGATTACACTGCATACCAAGTGAAAAAAGGAGGCGGGACGCCTCCTTTTTCGCGTTTTTCTGCGCTGTCCGGCGTTGTGCGGCGGGCCGGAGCACGCATGAGGGCGCGTCCGGACGGCGCAAAGCAGCAAAAGAACACGCTTTTGTATATCCTGCGGCATCATTCCTTCCAAAAACCTTCGGATTTGTATGAAAAATATGATAAAAGGTCTTGACTTTTAGATAAGTCTGGTTTATACTGTATTAGCTTGCGGTAATCGGCAGGCGGTTTGGCGTGCCTCAAACGCTGATGCGATGACGCTGGAGATTGCTCGCACTGTGCGAGGTAACTTCGGCTGAGTATGTCCGCACACCGCGCGGCGCGGTGAATATGACGGGCGGCTTAGAATACTGCGAAAACGCGCGTACATGCGCCTTTGGTGTGCATGGACCTACACGTGGTGGAAAGCCGGACTGTACTGTCCGATTTCAGCCTGCGTTTTGTGCCGGTGTGAGAAGTCGGGAAGTTTCCGGTTTTTATCATGTGCAGTGTTTTGACACACGGCGCGGTTGCATATTCTAATCCGTACTGTTTCGGCCGCCGCAAATTTTATAACGACACTGCACGATAGCGGCGGTTCAAAACGTACGTGCAAGGAGGAACAACCATGGAGAAGATCAGAGTTCGTCTGAAAGCCTATGACCATCAGCTCATAGACCAGAGCGCAGCAAGAATCGTGGAAGCAGCAAAGCGTACCGGTTCCGATGTTTCCGGCCCGATCCCGCTTCCCACCAAGAAGGAAATCGTCACCATTCTGCGTGCTGTTCATAAGTACAAGGACAGCCGTGAGCAGTTTGAAAGACGCACCCACAAGCGTTTGATCGATATTGTCAATCCCGCACAGAAGACTGTGGAAGCTCTGATGAGCCTCGATCTCCCGGCGGGCGTTGATATTGAGATAAAGGTCATGTAAGTGAACGAAACCTGGTTTCGTTCCGGTCAAGTCGGCAAAGCCGACCAATAACCGACAAGGAGGAAAACAAATGAAAAAGGCAATCATCGGCAGAAAAGTGGGCATGACCCAGATTTTCACCGAAGAGGGCAAGGTGATCCCGGTAACGGTCATCGAAGCCGGTCCCTGCACCGTCACCCAGAAGAAGGTCGCTGAAAAAGACGGCTACAACGCCATCCAGCTCGGCTTCCAGGATGTTCCGGAGCGCAAGCTCACGAAGCCGGAAGTCGGCCACCTGAAAAAGGCCGGCGAGGATCTCAAGAAGGTCCTGAAAGAGTTCAAACTGGAAGGCGAACTCGCCGAACTGAATGTTGGCGATGTTCTGACCGCTGATGTGTTCGCAGAAGGCGACTTCGTGGACGTCACCGGTATTTCCAAAGGTAAAGGCTACGCCGGCGTTGTCAAGCGCTGGGGACAGCACGTACAGAACCACACCCACGGCGTTGGCCCTGTCCACCGCAGCGTTGGTTCCATGGGTGCAAACTCCGACCCGGCACGCGTAATGCCCGGTAAGAAAATGCCTGGTCATCTGGGCGTTGAGCAGGTTACCATCCAGAACCTCGACATCGTGAAGGTCGATCCCGAACTCAATATCATCGCTGTCCGCGGCGCAATCCCGGGCCCGCGCGGTGGTATCGTGTATGTGAAGAGCACGGTCAAGACGCACCGCGTCAAGCAGATCCAGGTGCAGACAACCGTCAACCCGCAGAAGGCTTCTGCAAGAAAGTAAAGAAAGGAGAGTTTGAACCATGCCTAAGACTAATGTTTACGATATGACAGGAAAGCAGGTCGGCGAAATCGAACTTTCCGACGCCATTTTCGGTATTGAGCCGGATATGGTCGCGATCCATGAAGCAGTGAAGAATCAGCTTGCAAACCGCCGTCAGGGCACGCAGAGCGCGCTGACCCGTGCGGAGGTTTCCGGCGGCGGCAAAAAGCCGTGGCGCCAGAAGGGCACCGGCCGCGCACGTCAGGGCTCCACGCGTTCTCCGCAGTGGACGCACGGCGGCGTCGCATTTGCTCCGAAGCCCAGAACTTACACCTATCGCCTGAACAAGAAATATAAGCGCCTGGCTATGCTCTCTGCGCTCAGCGCAAAGTGCGCAGCCGGCGAGATCATCGTGGTGGACAACCTCGACTGCAGCGAGATCAAGACGAAGAACATCGTCGGTATGCTGAAGGCTGTCGGCGCCGGCGAGTGCAAGAGCCTGATCGTCACTCCCGAAGTACGCCGCAATGTGGTGCTTTCCGCCCGTAATATCCCCGGCGTCGTGACGAGCCCCGCAAACGTGATCAACGTTTATGATATCATGAACGCGGACAAGTTCATTGTGGACCGCAGCGCCGTCGAGAAAATCCAGGAGGTGTTCGGAAAATGAAATCTGTCTATGATGTCATCCGCCGCCCCATCGTGACCGAGCGCAGCGTGGAAGGTGCAAGTGAGCACAAGTACACCTTCGAGGTCGCCCGTGAGGCCAACAAGATTGAGATCAAAAAGGCTGTCGAAGAGATTTTCGGCGTTGACGTGGAAAGCGTTCACACCATGAACTACGACGGCAAGGCACGCCGCCAGGGTTATACCCACGGCCGCACGAGCGCTTGGAAAAAAGCGATCGTAACTTTGAAGGAAGGCTCCAAGGGCATTGAGTTCTTTGAGTCCCTTACCTGATTTTCCGGACTGACCGGACCTCATTAATATACAGGGAGTGAGAGTACATGCCGACAAAGACCTTTAAGCCCACGACCCCGTCAAGACGTCACATGACTGTCGCGGATTTCTCCGGGCTTGACAAGGTGAAGCCGGAAAAGAGCCTTCTTGATACCAACAAGAAGAACGCCGGCCGAAACAATTATGGCAGAATTACCGTACGCCATCAGGGCGGCGGAAACAGACAGAAATACAGAATCATTGATTTCAGACGCGATAAGATCGATATGCCCGCGAAGGTCCTCTTCATTGAGTATGACCCGAACCGCTCCGCCAATATCGCGCGTCTTGAGTATGAAGACGGCGAACGCCGTTACATCCTCGCCCCCGTCGGCCTGCAGCGCGGTGACATCGTCGTGTCCGGCGCAGGCGCAGACATCAAGCCCGGCAACACGCTGCCGCTTCAGAACATCCCGGTTGGTACCGTGATCCACAACGTGGAGCTTTATCCCGGCCGCGGTGCACAGCTCGTTCGTGCCGCCGGTGCAGCCGCTCAGCTCATGGCTAAGGAAAACGGTTATGCACAGGTTCGCCTTCCTTCCAGCGAAGTCCGCCTGGTCCGCCTCGACTGCAAAGCAACGATCGGCCAGATCGGCAACCTCGATCATGAAAACGTTCAGATCGGTAAGGCCGGCCGCAAGCGCCACATGGGCGTCCGTCCGACCGTCCGCGGTTCTGTTATGAACCCGGTTGACCACCCGCACGGCGGTGGTGAAGGCAAGAGCCCTGTTGGCCGTCCCGGCCCGGTTACCCCGTGGGGCAAGCCGACTCTTGGATACAAGACCCGTTCCAAGAAGAATCGCACCGATAAGTTCATTGTGAAACGCCGCGGTAAGTAAGGGAGGTAACTTAAATGAGCAGAAGTATTAAGAAGGGACCGTTTGTGGCACCCGAGCTCTATAAGAGAATCGCTGAAATGAACGCGGGCAATGAAAAGCACGTCGTAAAGACCTGGTCCCGCGCCTCCACGATATTCCCGGAGTTCGTTGGCCACACCATTGCCGTCCATGACGGACGCAAGCATGTCCCGGTTTATGTCACCGAGGATATGGTTGGTCATAAGCTTGGTGAGTTTGCTCCCACTCGTACCTTCAGAGGTCATGCGGGCAGCAAGACCTCCGGCAAGTAAGGGAGGAAGTAACATGGAAGCAAGAGCATATGTGAAGCATGTTCGCATCACGCCGAGAAAAGTGAAGATTGTCTGCGATCTGATTCGCGGCAAGGACATTTCCGAGGCTGCTGCGATCTTAATGAACACCCGCAAGGCGGCCTCCGAGCCGCTCATCAAGCTCCTCAAGAGCGCCATTGCAAATGCCGAGAACAATTTCGAAATGGACGTTGACCGTCTTTATGTTTCCGAAGTGTTCGTCAGCCCGGGCCCGACGATGAAGCGCATCCAGGCCAGAGCGCGCGGCAGTGCAGACCGTCTTCTGAAGCGGTCCTCGCACATCACCTTGGCTCTCAAAGAGAGAGAATAAGCAGGAGGTCGTACAATGGGGCAGAAAGTTAATCCTCATGGTCTTCGCGTCGGCGTGATCCAGAACTGGGACTCCAGATGGTACGCCAAGAACGAAAAGGTCGGCGACCTTCTCGTGGAAGACTTCAAGATCCGTAAATTCATCAAGGATTCCCTCTATGAAGCGGGTATCCCGAAGATCGAAATCGAAAGAAATCCCAACCGTGTGCGTATTTTCATCCACTGTGCACGTCCGGGCATCGTCATCGGCCGCGGCGGCGCTGACATTGAGAAGCTCCGTCTGACCCTTGAAGAGATGGTTGGCAAGCGCGTGGCTGTCAATATCGTCGAGATCCGCAATCCGGACCTCAACGCACAGCTCGTCGCAGAGAGCATCGCTTCCCAGCTTGAGAAGCGCGTCAGCTTCCGTCGTGCGATGAAGCAGTCCATGGGCCGCGCTACCCGCGCCGGCGCCCGTGGCATCAAGACCGCAGTTTCCGGCCGTCTGGGCGGCGCCGAAATTGCGCGTGTTGAGCATTATCATGAAGGCACCATCCCGCTGCAGACCCTGCGCGCTGACATCGACTATGGTTTTGCTGAGGCAAAGACCCAGTACGGCCGTATCGGCGTCAAAGTGTGGATCTACCGCGGAGAGGTTTTGACCGGCGGCCCGAGACAGTCCACTGTTGAGACTCCGCGTCAGGACAGACGTGATCGCAGAGATCGCCGCGACCGCCGTGACGGCGACCGCAAGGGCGGATTTAACCGTGCACCGCGTGAAGGCGGCCAGGGCGGTTACAATCGCGGCCAGGGCGGCTACAACCGTGGCCCGCGTGAAGGCGGCCAGGGCGGCTATAACCGCGGCCCGCGTGAGGGCGGCTACAACCGCGCTCCGCAGCAGGGCGGCTACAACCGTGGCCCGCGTCCCGCGGCTCCGGCAGCCCCCGCAGCTAAACCGGAAGGAGGCAACAACTAATGCTTCTGCCTAAGAGAGTGAAATACCGCAGAGTGCACCGCGGCCGTTTGAAGGGCGCAGCCCACAAGGGCACGAAGGTCACCTACGGTGAGTATGGTATCCAGGCTCTTGAGCCCGCATGGATTACCTCCAACCAGATCGAAGCAGCCCGTATTGCCATGACGCGTTATATCCGCCGTGGCGGCCAGGTCTGGATCAAGATTTTCCCTGATAAGCCCGTTACGAAGAAGCCGGCTGAGACCCGCATGGGTTCCGGTAAGGGCTCCCCTGAGTATTGGGTAGCAGTTGTTAAGCCCGGCAGAGTTCTGTTTGAGATCGCGGGCGTTCCCGAAGAGACCGCGCGTGAAGCTATGCGTCTGGCCGGCTACAAACTGCCGATCAAGACCAAGTTTGTCAAGCGCGAGGATGTCGCTGAATGCGACGCTGAGGACGGCGGTGAAGAGAATGAAGACTAATGAGATTCGTGAGATGAGCGTCGAAGAATTGAATGTGAAGTTGAACGATCTTAAGAAGGATCTCTTCAATCTTCGCTTCCAGAACGCGACCAATCAGCTTGAGAACCCCAAGAGGATCACTGAGGTCCGTCGCGATATCGCAAGAGTAAAAACTGTCATCACCGAGAAGACGGCCGGTTAAGGAGGGTACTGAATTATGAGTGACAGAGCTTTCCGCAAAACAAGAGTTGGCCGCGTGATTTCCGACAAGATGGATAAGACCATCGTGGTCGCGGTCGAGGACAGAATTGCGCATCCGCTTTACAAGAAGATCATAAAGAACACCTACAAGCTGAAGGCCCACGACGAGAACAACGAGTGCGGCGTCGGCGACAAGGTTTTGGTTATGGAGACCCGCCCCCTGTCCAAGGATAAGAGATGGCGCCTGGTCGAGATAATCGAGAAGGCACGATAAGAGGAGGCAGGCTTTATGGTTCAGCAGGAATCTAAATTAAAAGTGGCCGACAACACCGGAGCAAAGGAGCTGAAATGCATCCGAGTGCTCGGCGGTTCGGTCAGAAAGTACGGCAATATCGGTGACGTGATCGTGGCCTCCGTGAGAAAAGCAGCCCCCGGCGGTGTTGTGAAGAAGGGTGACGTCGTGAAGGCGGTTATCGTTCGTTCCGCACAGGGTGTGCGCCGCGCCGATGGCAGTTACGTCAAGTTTGACGACAATGCAGCCGTAATTATCCGTGATGATAAGAACCCGAGAGGCACCCGTATCTTTGGACCGGTCGCTCGTGAGCTCCGTGACAAGGACTACATGAAGATTCTGTCTCTCGCCCCCGAAGTACTGTAAGGAGGGGACTGAAAGAATGAACGCTTTGAAAATAAAGAAGGGCGATACCGTGCAGGTGATTACCGGCAAGGATCGCGGCCGCACCGGTAAGGTTCTCCACACTGTTCCGGCAGCCGGCAAGGTTGTTATTGAAGGCATCAACGTTGCTACCAAGCACGTGAAGCCCCGTAACGCCCAGCAGCAGGGCGGCATCATCAAGCAGGAACTGCCTCTGGCAGCCTGCAAGGTTATGGTCGTCTGCCCGAAGTGCCATAAGCCCACGCGCATTAAGACCGAAATCGCCGACGGCAAGAAAACCCGTGTCTGCAAGCACTGCGGCGGCGAGCTTTAAGGAGGGACGATAAATGGCACGTTTGAAAGATAAGTATACGGCTGAGGTCGCCCCGGCTCTTATGAAGAAATTCGAGTACAAGAGCCCGATGCAGATCCCGCGCCTTGATAAAATCGTGATCAACGTTGGCTGCGGCGACGCACGCGACAACGCAAAGGTTATCGACGCTGTTGTGAATGACATTTCCCTCATCACCGGCCAGAAGCCCGTTGTTACCCACGCCCGCAAGTCCGTTGCAAACTTTAAACTCCGTGAAGGCATGCCGGTTGGCGTGAAGGTCACCCTCCGTGCCGATCGTATGTGGGAGTTCTTAGATCGTCTGTTCAACGTCGCGCTTCCGCGCGTTCGTGACTTCCGCGGTATCAACCCCAACGCCTTTGACGGCCGCGGCAACTATGCCCTGGGCCTCAAGGAGCAGCTGATTTTCCCGGAAATCGAATATGACAAGATCGACAAGATCCGCGGCATGGATATCATCATGGTAACCACTGCTAACACCGACGAAGAGGCGAAAGCACTTCTTGAGCTGCTTGGCGCACCCTTCGCAAAAGAAGAGTAAGGGAGGCAGAGAACAGTGGCTAAGAAATCAATGATCTTAAAGCAGCAGAGAACGCCGAAGTTCTCCACCCGCGGTTATAACCGCTGCAAGCTCTGCGGCAGACCGCACGCCTACCTTCGCGATTATGGCATTTGCCGCATCTGCTTCCGTGAGCTTGCTTACAAGGGACAGATTCCCGGCGTGAAAAAAGCAAGCTGGTAAGGAGGATAAGATATGCATATTACAGATCCTATCGCCGACATGCTGACCCGTCTGCGCAACGCCAGCGCTGCGAGACATGATTCGGTTGACGTACCGGCCTCTAAGATGAAAAAGGCTATCGCCGAGATCCTTCTTGAGGAAGGTTATATCAAGAGCTTCCAGATAGTTGAGGACGGCGGCCAGGGCATGATCAAGATCGCCCTGAAATATACCGCAAACGGCGAGAAGGCCATCACCGGCATCCGCAGAGTTTCCAAGCCCGGCCTTCGCGTTTACGCTCCGGCAGATGAGCTTCCCCAGGTCCTGCGTGGCCTCGGTGTTGCGGTTATCTCCACCTCCCGTGGTGTTATGACAGACAAGCAGGCAAGAGCCGCTCATGTCGGCGGCGAAGTCCTCGCATTTGTCTGGTAAGGAGGAAGCAATATGTCGAGAATCGGAAGAATGCCCATTACTGTGCCGGCCGATGTGCAGGTCACACTCGAGGGCAAGAATATTACCGTTAAGGGCCCGAAGGGCGAACTGAAGTCCACCATTCATCCGCTGATTTCCGTGGAGCTGGATGGCAATGTTCTGAATGTTACCCGCCCGAATGACGCCCAGGAGACCAGATCCCTCCACGGTCTGACCCGTGCACTGGTCGCCAACATGGTCACCGGCGTGCATACCGGCTTCAGCAAAGAGCTTGAGGTCAATGGCGTTGGTTACCGTGCAGCAAAGCAGGGCAAGCAGCTTGTGATGAACCTTGGTTACTCCCATCAGGTTACGATGGACGAAATCCCGGGCATCACGATCGACGTTCCTGCACCGAACCGCATCATCATCAGCGGCCCGGACAAGCAGCTTGTTGGTCAGTTCGCGGCAAACGTCCGCGAAAAGAGACCGCCGGAACCCTATAAGGGAAAGGGCATCAAATATGTCAATGAGACCTTGATCCGCAAGGAAGGCAAGGCCGGCGGTAAGAAGAAGTAAGGGAGTGTACACTGATGGTTAGCAGAAAAGATTCCAATAAACAGCGCCTGAAGCGTCATCGCAGAGTGCGTGCGGCCATCTCGGGTACGCCCGAAAGACCTCGCCTGTGCGTTTACAGAAGCCTTTCCAACATTTATGCCCAGGTGATCGACGACGTAAACGGCGTAACCCTCTGCAGCGCTTCGACAACCGAGAAGGATTTCGGTGTGTACGGCGGCAACTGCGAGGCTGCGAAGAAAGTCGGCCAGACCATTGCAGAACGTGCAAAGGCCTGCGGCGTTACGAATGTTGTCTTTGACCGCGGTGGTTATGTCTATCACGGCAGAGTCCAGAATCTTGCAGACGGCGCCCGTGAGGGCGGCCTCGAGTTTTAAGGTAAGGGGGATAATGACATGGCAAAACGTATCGATGCTTCGACCCTTGACCTGACAGAGAAGGTCGTGGCCCTCAACCGCGTCTCCAAAACCGTAAAAGGCGGCCGTATCTTCAAGTTCACGGCGCTCGTCGTCGTCGGCGACGGCAACGGCATTGTCGGTTTTGGCCTTGGTAAGGCTTCCGAAGTTCCGGATGCAATCCGCAAGGGCATGGAAGACGCCAAGAAGAATCTGAAGAAGATTTCCTTGAAGGGCAACACCATTCCTCACGAGGTTATCGGCGAGTTCGGCGCTGGCCGCGTCCTTTTGAAGCCGGCTGCGGAAGGTACCGGCGTGATCGCCGGCGGTCCTGTTCGTGCCGTCATGGAGGCTGTTGGCATCAAGAATATCCGTACCAAGTGCCTGCGTTCCAACAACCCGCAGAATGTTGTTTCCGCAACGATGCAGGGCCTCGAATCCCTGCGTAATGCGGAGCAGGTCGCAGCGGTCCGCGGTAAGAACGCCGCTGACATTGCGAAGGCTTGAGGAGGGCATTATGGCAATGAAAATTACGTTGGTTAAAAGTTTGAACGGCAGAAATAAGACTCATATCGCCACCGCGAATTCCCTTGGTCTTCGCAAGATCGGCGACGCAACCGTACAGCCCGACAACGCGCAGACGCGCGGTAAGGTGGATCAGATTTCTTACCTTATTAAGGTCGAAGAGGCGTAATTTAACCCCGATACGCAAGCGGCTTGCTTGCCGTATTGTGCGGAGCGAAAGGAATGAACTTTATGAAGTTATATGAACTGTCCCCGGCGCCCGGTTCCGTTTCGGCACCGAAGCGCAAAGGCCGCGGCATCGGCACCGGTAACGGTAAGACTGCCGGTCGTGGTCACAAGGGTCAGAAGGCGCGTTCGGGCGGCGGCGTGCGCCCCGGCTTTGACGGTACTTCTGTTCCGTATATCAGAAAGCTTCCGAAGCGCGGATTCAAGAACTATTTCAAGACCCATTACGCAGAGGTCAATGTATCTGCTCTTTCCTGCTTTGAAAATGGCGCCACGGTCGACACCAAGGCCCTGTTCGAGGCTGGCATCATCAAGAAGGATCTCGACGGCGTCAAGATCCTTGGCAGCGGCGAGCTCGATAAGAAACTGACGGTGAAAGCCGCAGCGTTCTCGGCAAGCGCCAAGGAAAAGATCGAGGCAGCTGGAGGAAAGGCAGAGGTGGTGTAACATGTGGAATACGTTTGTGAACGCATGGCGTAACCCCGAAATTCGCAAGAAACTGCTTTTCACGCTCATGATTGTCGTCATTTACCGCTTTGGATCCGTTGCGATCCTGATCCCCGGTATTGACACAGAAGGACTGCGCGTGCTGTTCGATACGTACTTGGAGTCAGGCAACCTCCTGGGATATTACAATATCCTCTCCGGTGGTGCCCTGAGCTATGCCACTTTGTTTGCACTGTCTATCACTCCTTATATCAACGCAAGCATTATCATTCAGCTTTTGACGATAGCTATACCTGCTCTTGAAAGGCTCTCCAAGGAGGGCGGAGAGGAAGGTAAGAAGAAACTCGCGTCGATCACCCGTTATACCACGGTTGCGATCGGTCTGATCCAGAGCTTCACTTACTATATCCTGTTGAAAAACAACGATCTCCTCACGAACCCGAGCGTTTGGAGCGCGATCGTGATTATCGCCAGCTTCACAGCCGGTTCCGCCATCATTATGTGGCTTGGAGAACAGATCACGGACAAGGGCATCGGAAATGGTATTTCGATCCTCCTGTTTGTCGGTATAGTTGCCCGCTTCCCGCAGATAGGCATGACAATTTTCTCCTATTTTGCACAGGGCGGCTGGTATATACTCTTGATGGTGGCAGTGATTGTGCTCCTGCTTGCCATGATCGTATTTATCGTCGTTGTCACCGATGCGGAACGCCGTATTCCGGTGCAGTATGCAAAGCGTATGGTCGGCCGTAAGATGTACGGCGGCCAGTCCACCAACCTGCCGATGAAGGTGAATATGTCCGGTGTTCTGCCGGTCATCTTCGCTTCCACCTTCCTGGCCCTGCCCGGTACGATCATCAGCTTCGTGGGCCCGGCCGAAGGCACCTTCTGGTATGGCGTGTCGAGATGGCTGACGCAGACGCATCCCTTCTATATTGTGCTGTATCTGCTCTTCATCTTCGGCTTTGCTTACTTCTATTCCGTCATCCAGTTCAACCCGGTTGAAGTTTCTAATAACCTCAAGAAAAACGGCGGTTTTGTCATGGGCTATCGTCCCGGCAAGCCCACCTCCGACTTCTTGATGAAGATACTCAACAAGATTACCTTTATCGGCGCTGTATTCCTTGCAATCGTCGCCGGTTTCCCGCTGATTTTCAGCTCTCTGACCGGTATTGTTGCGATTTCCATTGGCGGTACTTCGCTGATGATCGCGGTCGGCGTTGCGCTTGAGACTGTTCAGCAGCTTGAAGCACAGCTCCTCATGCGTCACTATAAGGGCTTCCTTGAGTAAGGTTTGGAAGGAGTAATTCCGTGAAGCTAATTCTTTTGGGAGCGCCTGGCGCCGGCAAAGGCACTCAGGCAGAGCTGATTTGTGAAAAGCTGGGGATCCCCCAGGTTTCCACAGGCAATATTATCCGCTCGGAGATCAAGAGTGGTACGGAGCTTGGCCTCCGTGTTAAGTCCATCGTGGAGTCCGGCGCTCTGGTTCCGGATTCCCTGGTCATCGAGCTTCTGAAAAACCGCATTGCGCAGGATGACTGCAAGAATGGTTTCCTGCTCGACGGTTTCCCGCGTACCATCCCCCAGGCAGAGGCGCTCGAAGGCATTTGTGCCGTTGACGCCGTTGTCGAAATTCATGTTCCTGACACTGCAATCGTGAACCGTATGTCCGGCAGACGTACCTGCCCGACCTGCGGCGCGACCTTCCACGTTACGAACAAGCCTCCGAAAAAAGAAGGCGTGTGCGATGTGTGCGGTGCAGCGCTGATCGTTCGTCCGGATGATGATCCGGAGGTTGTCCGCGGCCGCCTGAAGGTTTATCATGAGCAGACGGAGCCGCTGATTGCTTTCTATCGCGAGCGCGGTCTTTTAAAGACGGTTGACGGCCAGCTTCCGCTTGCGGATGTTGCCGCTGCCATCTATGAGGCTTTGGGGATTCGATGATTACGCTGAAAAATTCCAAAGAAATTGCATCTATGCAAAAGTCCGGTGCGATCACAGCCGCCGCCATGATGGCGGCCCGCGCTGTGATCCGCCCCGGCGTCACAACCCGCCAAATTGATCGCGCAGTGCACGCGGAGATCCTTGCGCACGGTGCAGTGCCGTCTTTCCTGGGTTACGGTGGATTCCCGGGCAGCGCCTGTGTCAGTGTGAATGACGAGGTGATCCATGGTATCCCCGGCGATCGTGTGATCCACGAGGGCGATCTGGTGAAAATCGACGTCGGCGCCTTGTTTGAAGGCTTCCACGGTGACTGCGCGGCAACGTTCGCAGTCGGCGAGGTCTCGGAAGAGGCCCGGCGTTTAATGGATGTGACAAGACAGAGTTTCTATGAGGGTATCAAGTTTGCAAGGGTTGGATACCGTGTATCCGATATTTCTCATGCGATTCAGGAATACGCGGAAAGCCGCGGATACGGCGTGGTTCGCCAGTATGTGGGCCACGGCGTCGGCCGTAAGCTGCATGAGGACCCTGAAGTACCAAACTTCGGAAAACCCGGTCATGGGCCGCGCCTGCTGCCCGGAATGACTATCGCGATTGAACCGATGATCAATGCCGGTTCCTTTGATGTGAAGGTCATGCCGGACAACTGGACGGTGAAAACAGCAGATCACAGTCTGTCTGCTCATTATGAACACAGTGTTTTGATCACTACCGGTGATCCGGTACTTCTGACTAAGTGGGATGAAGGGACAGTAGACTGAGGCACACTGGTTTTTATCAGGTAGACCGTTAGTCCCGCAGATAAGTTAGGGAGGTATATAGCTTGGCAAAAGACGATGTTATCGAGCTCGAGGGTACCGTCATAGAGGCGCTGCCGAATGCAATGTTCACGGTTGAACTTGCAAACGGGCACCGTATTTTATCACATATTTCAGGTAAACTTAGAATGAACTTCATCAGGATTCTCCCCGGCGACAAGGTGACGGTGCAGATGTCACCGTATGACCTGACGCGCGGCAGAATCACATGGCGTTCCAAGTGAGACATGGCTTTCGCCGTGTAATCAGAAAGGTTGGTTTCATATGAAAGTAAGGCCGTCAGTGAAGCCCATGTGCGAAAAGTGCAAATTCATTCGCCGCAAGGGCCGTCTCATGATCATCTGCGAAAAGCCGAAGCATAAGCAGAGACAGGGTTAATAGGAGGACGTTTTAATATGGCACGTATAGCAGGCGTTGACCTTCCCAGAGATAAAAGAATCGAGATCGCGCTTACCTACATTTATGGTATCGGTCTCAAGAGCTCCAAGGACATCCTTGCAGCGACCGGTGTTGATCCGGATATCCGCGTACGCGACCTGACCGAGGACGATATTTCGAAGCTTCGTGAAGCAATTGATAACTCCTACCGCGTCGAAGGTGACCTTCGCCGTGATGTAGCGCTGGATATCAAGCGCCTGATCGAAATTGGTTCCTATCGTGGCCTGCGCCACAGAAAGGGCCTGCCGGTTCGCGGTCAGCGTACCCGCACCAATGCGAGAACCCGCAAGGGTCCGGCAAAGACCATTGCCAACAAGAGAAAGTAAGGAGGGACAGAAATGCCACCTAAATCCAAGAAGAACACCACCGTCAGAAGACGCCGTGAACGTAAAAACATTGAAAAGGGTCAGGCTCATATCCGTGCTTCCTTTAACAATACGATTGTTACCATTACCGATGTGAACGGTAATGCCATCGCCTGGGCATCCGCCGGCGGCCTCGGCTTCCGTGGTTCCCGTAAGTCCACTCCGTTTGCTGCACAGTCTGCTGCTGAGACTGCTGCGAAGAACGCAATGGAGCATGGCCTTAAGAGCGTTGAAGTGTATGTCAAGGGACCTGGTTCGGGACGTGAAGCTGCAATCCGCGCACTTCAGGCCGCAGGCCTTGAGGTAAGCCTGATCAAGGACGTTACCCCGATCCCCCACAACGGATGCCGCCCGCCGAAGCGTCGCCGCGTCTAATTCATTTGGAGGTGTACTGAGAATGGCAAGATATACCGGTGCGGTATGTAAGTTGTGCCGCCGCGAGGGTGAAAAGCTCTTTTTGAAGGGCGATAGATGCTATACCGGCAAGTGCGCGATCGCTCGCCGCAACTTTGCTCCGGGTCAGCACGGCCAGGCGCGTAAAAAGCGCAGTGAATATGGCACACAGCTTCGTGAGAAGCAGAAGGCCAAGAGATACTATTGCGTTCTCGAGGGTCAGTTCGCCCATTACTTTGAGCTTGCTGAGAAGCGTAAGGGCGTTACGGGTGAAAACCTCCTCGTCATCCTTGAGAGCCGTCTTGATAACGTTGTTTACCGCCTTGGTTTCGCCATGTCCCGTCCGGAAGCACGTCAGCTCGTGCGTCATGGACACTTTGAGGTCAATGGCAAGAAGGTCAACATTCCTTCTTATCTCTGCAAGGCCGGCGATGTGATTGCATTGAAGGACGGAAGCCGTTCTTCCGCGAAGTTCAAGGCAATCCTGGAAGCCAATGCTTCGAAGCCTATTCCGAAGTGGCTCTCCCTTGATGTTGAAAAGCTTGAAGGTAAAATCGTTGCTCTGCCCGAGCGCGATGATATCGACCTCCCGATCGAGGAGCACCATATCGTTGAGTTGTATTCTAAGTAATGCGATGTATCGGGTAAATGATTGGCGGTCGCAGACCGCGGAGTCATTTATCGTAGTTTGTTGTAAACCCCAGGCGCGTAAGCGTAGTGACTCAAGGAGGGTATGATATAATGATAGAGATTGATAAGCCCCGCATCGAATGTGCAGAGATGTCTGAGGATGGTTCCTATGGCAGATTTGTAGTCGAGCCTCTGGAAAGAGGTTACGGCACAACCCTGGGCAATTCTTTGCGGCGAATCCTGCTCTCTTCATTGCCCGGTGCAGCGGTTACAAGTATTAAGATAAATGGTGTTCAGCACGAATTTTCCACTATCCCTGGAGTCAAAGAGGATGTTACGGAGATCGTTTTGAATGTAAAGGGCATTATCGCCCGCCTGCATACGCAGACGCCCAAGGTTGTGTATATCAACGCCGCGGGCGAGTGCGAAGTCTGTGCCGGTGACATCAAAACGGACGGTGAGGTTGAAATCCTGAATCCGGACTGGCACATTGCCACGCTGGGTGCAGACGCCCACCTCAACATGGAACTCACGCTGAATCATGGCCGCGGCTATGTGCCGGCTGAGCGCAATAAGCCCGCCCAGTCCATCATCGGACTGATCCCTGTCGACTCCATTTACACTCCGGTTTACAAAGTCAACTACGCTGTTGAAAACACCCGAGTAGGCAATGTAACAGATTACGACAGGCTGATTCTTGAAGTTTGGACGAACTCGACTTTGACGGCACAGGAGGCCATCTCCTGGTCCGCAAAGATCCTGAGTGATCTTCTCGTCCACTTTATTGATCTGTCCGAGGAAGTTGGTTCCCGTTCCACCGTGGTTGAGCGTGTGGAGGCCCAGTATGAAAAGGTTCTGGAGATGACCATCGAAGAACTGGATCTGAGCGTCCGCAGCTTCAACTGCCTGAAGCGCGCCGGAATCAATACCGTTGAGGATCTGATCGATAAGACGGAAGACGAGATGATGAAGGTTCGTAACCTCGGCCGCAAGAGCCTTGAAGAGGTTATGAACAAGCTTAGTGCGATGGGCCTGTCGCTTCAGAAGAACGAGGAATAATGGGAGCCGCACTCCCCACACAAGCATAAGGAGGAATTGTCTATGCCACGCAAGCTCGGCAGAAAGACCGATCATAGAATGGCAATGCTGAGAGCAATGGTGACATATCTGCTGGAAAACGGCAGAATAGAGACCACTGTTACCCGCGCCAAGGAGGTCCGCCCGATCGCGGAGAAAATGATTACCTTGGGCAAGAATGGTACGCTTGCTGCAAAGCGCCAGGCATTTGCTTTTATCACCAAGGAAGACGTTGTCATCAAGCTGTTTGATGAGATCGCACCGAAATATAAAGAGCGCAACGGCGGTTATACCCGTATCGTGAGAACGGGCCCGCGCCGCGGCGACGCCGCCGAAATGGCGATCATCGAGTTGGTGTAAATCCAACCGGTTGAGGGTATAGATAAAGCTGCAACATACAGTAGATTTCTACTGTGTATTGCAGCTTTATTTTTTATCTGCGGTATTTCGGGGATTTGATTGCCGAATCTTCGGTTATTTGCGTTCTGTCGGTATAATATAGAGGCTGCGCGTGCATGGATTTCAGGAGTTTTTGTTCGCAGCAGAGCAGACCGCTTTTTATCTGTCTCCTGCGGCGCGGTTTTATGCCGCGATGTTCTGTTTACAGACTATCACAGGCGATGTGAATAGACAAAAAATCCATAAAAATGCGTACTGCGCTTGACAGGGGGAAGGGAATCTGTTATCCTGTTTTAGGAATTATTCTTAATTGGAACAAGGGGGAATCATTTTGCAGCAGGTAATGCTGACCGCCCTGGGAGTGGGCGGCGCAACTGTTTTGGGCTCGCTGCTTGGTTTTGCAGTGAAGAAAATCCCGCATAAGTTTAACGATATCATACTGAGCTTTGCGGCCGGAATTATGATGGCAGCTGCGGTTCTGGGACTGATTCTTCCTGCGGTGGAGAATGGCGGCCGCTTCGGCGCACTGATTGCCGGGGCCGGTATTCTTTGCGGCGCGCTTTTTTTGAACTTTATCGACCGTTTTGTGCCCCATATGCACACAATAGCCGGAGTCAGCGGTGAGCGTCAGAGCGAAAATCTGGACCAGCTGAACAAAATCCTGCTCTTTGTCATGGCAATCGCCATTCACAATGTCCCGGAGGGGATTGCAGCGGGTGTCAGCTTTGGTACGGGGAATGTGGCCGATGCGTTTACCGTTGCGGCAGGCATTGCTTTACAGAATGTGCCGGAAGGCATGATCATTATTGCGCCGATGCTGGCGGCGGGAATCAGTAGAAGGAGAACCTTCCTGATTGCACTGGCAACCGGTCTGGTTGAGGTGCTGGGCACGCTGTTCGGGTATTTTGCGGTGTCGGTTGCCTCGTTCCTGCTCCCGTTCTTTTTGGCTTTTGCGGGCGGAACGATGCTGTATGTCATCAGCAACGACATGATTCCGGAAACGCACAATCATGGTTACGAGCGTGCTGCGACCTATGCACTGCTGCTGGGCTTCATTGTGATGCTCGTGATGGATTTTTATATTGGTTGAGCTGGATACTGCGCTTTGATCCACCCGGCGGGAAAGTGTGCGTTGCGCAGGTATATTCCGTATGACTTGCACATTGCGCCGGCGCGCAGTCTGTGTTAAAATAAATTGATGATCTCCACGAGAAAGGCGTTAACTGTATGAAATATGTAATTGTTTTGACGGACGGTGCAGCGGACTATCCGGTAGCATCGCTGGGAAATCGCACTCCCCTGGAAACGGCGCAGACGCCGGCTATGAACGACCTGGCAAAGCACGGCGAATGCGGACTGGTGAAAACTGTGCCCGACAGCGTGAAACCCGGTTCTGATACAGCCAATCTTTCGGTAATGGGCTATGACCCGACAAAATGTTATACAGGACGTTCGCCGTTGGAAGCTGTGAGCATGGGTATCCGCCTGGCGGACGATGATGTGGCAATGCGCTGCAACCTGGTCACGCTTTCGGACACGGAGCGTTTTGAGGATGCCGTGATGGTGGATTACTCTGCCGGTGAAATCACGACCGAAGAAGCCACTGCTCTGATTTCTGCGGTTGCCGCAGAACTGAATACGGAGAATATCCACTTGTATCCCGGCATCAGTTACCGCCACTGCCTGGTGCTCTCGCATGCGGATACCGGTACGGACTGTACACCGCCTCATGACATTTCGGGTCGTCCCATTGCTGACCATCTGCCGAACGGCCGTTATGGCGAGATGATATTGGATATGATGAAGCGTTCGCGTGAGATTCTGCGCAATCACCCGGTGAATGTCAGCCGCCGGGAACGCGGCCTGCATGAGGCCACCTCCTGTTGGTTCTGGGGCGAAGGAAAACGGCCGTCCCTGCAGCTTTTCCGTGAGCTCTATGGCCTTTCCGGCACGGTGATTTCTGCTGTTGACCTGATTAAGGGCATTGGCCTCTGTGCGGGCTTTGAGAGCATCGACGTGGACGGTGCGACGGGCACGCTGGATACGAATTTTGAAGGGAAAACCGCGGCGGCCATCGACGCCCTCAAGCGTGGGCGTGACTTTGTGTATATTCATCTGGAAGGACCGGATGAGTGCGGCCACCATGCGGATATCGAGGGAAAGATCACGGCGATTGAGCGGATTGACGCGCGTGTCCTGAAGCCTGTGCTGGCCTATTTGAAGGAGTGCGGGGAGCCCTATACGGTGATGGTGCTGCCGGATCATCCGACGCCGGTATCCACCATGACGCACGCGCGGGATTCCGTGCCGTTTGTGATTTATCGTTCGGAGGGAAGCGACGGAACCCATACTGCGGAGGCCTATGACGAGCGCCATGCGGCCGAAACCGGCCTGACTGTGCCGGATGGACCTTCCCTGATGAGACACTTCCTGGGGAAAAACTGAGCTGAATATAAGAAAAAAGCTGCCGGACAGCGCGTTTTCAGCGCTTGATACGGCAGCTTATCTTTTAGGAAGGATGAACAAGGAAATTCCGTCAGGCAGTACGCGAATCCAGATAGGCCAAGGTGGCGTCCGCCAGTGCCTGGGCCAAAAGCGACTGGTACATTTCGCTCTGGAGCAGGTTGGACTCCATATCGTTTGTCAGAAAGCCCAATTCCACCATGACGGAGGGCATTTGCGTGTAATGCAGGACAATCAGTTCGTTCGACCTGACACCGCGGTCCGCAGCAGCACTTGCAGCAATCATTGCGTTTTGGAGATAGTTTGCCCATTCCGCGCTGGCTGCATCGCCGGGGTAATAATACGTTTCAATGCCGTTTACCGTGTGGTCATCCTCATAAGAATTGCAGTGAATACTGAGGAAAAGATCGGGAGAGAAGTCATTTGCGAGATCAACGCGGTCATACGGCGTAAGCGTGGTGTCACCGTCGCGCGTCAGCAGGACGTTGACGCCTTCGGCGCGCAGAAGACCACGCAGCTTCAGGGCGACGGCAAGATTAAGATCCTTCTCGGAAACATCGCCGGTGTATGCGCCGGTGTCACGTCCGCCGTGGCCGGGATCCAGCAGGATGGTCACACCGCTGTATCTGCCGTCAACCGGCACATACTCGTCCTCTGCTTCGGGGAGAGAAACGTTCCCGAGGTAGCCGAGATACTCCGTGGCAGCGGCGGCAAGCGTGCCGTTTTGGACGTGCTCTTCATAGGTCACGGCATAATAAATATTGCCGTAACGGTCGGAACGGAAGAAGATGTAATCGGTGTCATAGGGGGAAAGCGCAGCCTCGATGCAGTCGGCACGCGGCGAACAAATGGCGCCTGCAGGCAGACCGCTGCACATATAGGTGTTATAATAGGGTTCGTAGTCTGCCAGACCGGCGTTCGTATAGGGAAGCACGTATGTCTCCAGATAGTTCTCTGTGACATTCATCTGCAGTTTGGTGCCGCTGTCAAGGCGGTTATAGATGATCGAGGCTACGGTGGCGCGGTCCTGCTCCGTACAGCCGCCGACTTCCTTTTCAATAATAGAGGCAATGGTGATGATCTCATCCAGCGTCCGGCCAAGCCCGGCAGCACGTTCGGCGTAGTCCGAATAGGCTTCTGCCGAGGGATCCAGCATGGTTTTCAGCACCAGGGCCGGGGAAGAGCCCGTATAGAACGTATAGGAATCCGGCGCAATATAGCCCTCCAGGGCAAAAATGCGGTTTTCTGCCTGGCAGGAATCTGCAAGGAACGGGTAATACCGGGAAAAGTCGATGGTTTCACACGCCGCAAAGAGGGCGGCGGCGGAACAGACGCCCTTTTCCTCGAGAAGATCGAAAATCTGCGCCAGACTGCGCCCGGCACGTACGATGACGCTCACCGTTTCGCTGCCGGTGTGGGAAAGATCCAGCTCGGACGCAATATCCGCCGTGGGCGCTGTGTCAGAGGGCAAAAGACTGCCCGCGAAGCTGTCATCGTCTGCCTTGATGTCGGGATTGGCCAACGTGTACACCTCGCCCAGCACAGCTGCATCGGAAAACGTGAAATTCTGTGCCTGTCCCGCAACATATATGTTGCCGCTTACCGTGATGTCTGTCAGAACAACGTCCGGCGCAGTGACCAGAAGATTGCCGTGGACATTCCGGGTGTAAAGGCCGGGGACATCGCAAATGTCGGCCAGCAATGCATCAAGGATCTGCACGACCTCGGCGCGCGTGATCTCACGGGCATATTCGAAATTCCTGCCGAAAGGCAGTGCTCCGGCATAGGCCATGGCGCCGGTCAGGCCGGCGGCCCAGTCCGGTATGGACGCCGCATCGTCGAAAATACGGATGCCTTCCGCATACTCGGATACCCCGAAGGTACGGGCCAGCATGACAACGGCTTCGGCGCGGGTGATGTTGTCAAAGGGGCGGACACAGCCGTCGTACCCCTGCAGAATACCGGCGGCGCAGAGCTTTAAAACGGCTTCGGTGTGCCAGCCGTCGTCCAGATCCTGATACGTGTTTTGCGCAGTCTGTGTGTAGGATACCATGCGGTCGATGATGATGGCCATTTCGGCACGTGTGATGGAATCATCCGGACGGAAAAGGCCGTCGTATCCCAGAATGATGCCGTATTCACTGAAACGTTCGATCGCCTGCTGCGCAGGATGACCCTCCGTGTCGGAATAGGCTCCCGCGTGGGGCAGAAATGCAAAGAAAAACGCCAGTATCAGTACGACAGAAAGTGAGCGTTTGATTTTCATAAGTTACACCTGCTGTCAATAAGATTACAAAGTGGTTACAATCATGATACCATACTCCTGCGGAAAATGCAATCCTTTTTTGAAAAAGCTCGGCGCACGGCGGCATAGAATTGTAAAAAAACTATGATTTCCGTGTGCCTGCTTGCCGTCCGGAGAAAAAAATGCTATCATCATAAGCGAAACCGGATACTGAAAGTTGTGCAAAGGAGAGACAAACCATGAAAAGTCTGAGAAGAGCGGCGGCGCTTTTCCTGTGTCTGGCGTTGTGCGCGGTACTGTTTTCAGCCTGCAGCGCGGGAATTCATCATGCAGAAATTGTAGTCGAGGGGTATGGTTCCATTTTTGTGGAGTTGGACGGGAAAACCGCGCCGAAAACGGTGCGCAACTTCATGAAGCTTGCCAAAGAAGGCTTTTATGACGGACTGACCTTCCACCGTCTGGCGCAGGACTTTGTCATACAGGGCGGCGATCCGAACGGTGATGGTACCGGCGGTTCCAGCGAGACCATCGAAGGCGAATTTGCAGCAAACGGCCACCGCAACTCCATCTCGCACCGGCGCGGCGTGATTTCCATGGCGCGCGGTGACGGCTTTGAAGGCGCCTATGACAGCGCGTCCAGTCAGTTCTTTATCTGCGTGGAGGATGCGACGGCGCTGAACGGGCTGTATGCGGCCTTCGGCCATGTGACAGAGGGAATGGACGTTGTGGATGCCATGATGGCTGACGCCGCGGAAAAGGGTATAAACGGCCGCGCTCCTGTGGAGGATCAGCCGGTTATTACAACCATTAAGATTTTGGATTAAGGCAGTGAAAAACCCCTGCCGGACTGAGGTCCGGCAGGGGTTTTTGTATCTGTTGGAGTTTTCTGCGGGAAACAGGGTGCGCGGATTGGATCTATCCCGGAATGCGGTTGACGTAATCGCCGCGCGAAACCGGTTCAACGAAAAGTTATCCACACTTTCCACAGGCTTTTCCACAGGGCTGTGGGAAAAAACAGGGGAAAAACAGCGGGTTTTGCGGCTGAAAGCGAAAAGTGATCCGGAGTTTCCACAGGTTAAGGCGTGAAAATGGGTTACATAATCCTTTCGTAGACGAATTATATTACAAAATGATTACAACCAGTATATGTAATATCGATTTCCGGAAAGAATCGGAGGGAGCGGCAGGGGGGTACGCAAAAACTCAGATACGCGGGGGTTCATCAATGCCCATAGTCGGGAACGCATTGAGATTTGCGCCGGCGCGGATGCCTGCCTGATACTCATAATAGCCCTGGCAGGCGATCATGGCACCGTTATCGCCGCAGAGGGAAACCGGCGGAATGTACAGCTTCAGACCGTGTTTTGCACAGCCTTCCTCCAGGGCGCGGCGGAGGAAGGAATTCGCGGCGACACCGCCTGCGGCGGTCAGGATGCCGTGGCCGCAGTGCAGCGCGGCGTCGATGGCGCGGGGGGCGAGTTCGTCCGCTACGGCGCGGCAGAACGAGGCGGAAAGTCCGGCGCGGTCCAGCGCCTCGCCCTTTTGCGCGGCGCGGTTGGCCGTGTTGAGAACCGCAGTTTTCAGTCCGGAGAAGGAAAAGTCCCAGGGAGCGCCCTCCACCTTGGCGCGCGGGAGTGCATAGGCGTGCGGGTCGCCGTCTGCGGCAAGGCGGTCGATCTGCACGCCGCCGGGATAGGTAAGCCCCAGCACGCGGGCGGCTTTATCAAACGCCTCGCCGGCGGCATCGTCGCGGGTGGAACCCAGAATGGCCATATCCGTATACGTGCGCACGTCGGCGATCAGGCTGTGGCCGCCGGAGACGACCAGACAGGTAAAGGGCGGCCGGAGTTCCGGAAAGGCAATGTAGTTTGCCGAAATGTGGCCGCGGATGTGGTGCACCGGAACCAGCGGTTTGCCGGAGGCAAAGGCGAGTCCTTTTGCAAAGTTCACGCCGACGAGAAGCGCGCCGATGAGGCCCGGCGCATAAGTGACGGCGATGGCGTCCAGATCGGCAATCGTGACGCCGGCGTCGGCCAGCGCGCGGCTGACAACGCTGTGTATGCCCTCAACGTGGCTACGGGAGGCGATTTCGGGGACGACGCCGCCATAAATGGCGTGCATATCGACCTGCGAGAGCACGACATTTGAGAGAATTTCGCGTCCGTCACGGCTGATGGACGCGGCGGTTTCGTCGCAGGAGCTTTCAATTCCAAGAGTCAGCATAGTTCCCTCCGATTGATTTGCAGACGCATTAAAACTGCGTCTTCGGTTGGTTTTTCATAGTAATTCCGGCGAACGGCATAGGCGGAGAAGCCCAATTTGGCATAAAGCATCCGCGCTGCGGTATTGGACTCCCGCACCTCCAGGAAAATTTGAGAAAGGGCGGGGTGCAGGCGGAGAAATTCGCGCAGCAGCTCTTCTGCAAGGCCCAGTCTGCGGTAGTCGGGATGTGTGGCCACATTGACAATTTCCGCTTCGTCCAGACAGATGTGGACGCCGAGAAATGCGGCAAGGCGTCCGGTTTGCCGGTCTGCCGCACCGTACCAGCGCGATGTGGGGCTGAGAAGATCGCTTTCTAAACCGGCACGGCTCCAGGGTGCGGTGAAGCAGGTCTGTTCCAAGCGTTCCATTTCGGAAAGCCACCGGGCAGTTAATTCCACCCATTCAAAGCGGTCGGACCGGTTCATGCCTGCGCCTCCCGCAGCACGGCGTCGAGCGCGGCGGCGATTGCGGCGGCTGTGCGGCGGTAACAGTCCGGATCGCCGCCGTAGGGGTCCGGGATACCCTGCTCACTGAGCAGGCGGCATTTTGCCGCGCAGTCCGGAAAACGCGCGGCGAGGGCGGCCCGGTGCGACGGCGTCATGCAGTAGATCCGGTCGCAGGCGGCAAGCAGTTCCGCTGTGACAAGGCGTGCGGTGTGGGCAGAAATGTCTGCGCCGTACTCGGCAGCCGCCGTGACGGCGTTTGGCGTGACGGGATCGCCGGGCACGGCAAAAATGCCGGCGCTTTCGGCGGGCTCCAGGCCGAGCGGCTCGGCCTTTGCGTTATAGATGCCTTCCGCCATGGGGCTGCGGCAGGTGTTTCCTGTGCATACAAAGAGTACTTTCATGCGTTATCCTTTCGCACTGTACCAGTCCTCGCCGACTGCTGCGTCCGCAACGAGCGTGACGTCGAGGTGCATGGCGTTCTGCATTTCCTCCGTGAGAAGCCGGCGGACATACTCCGCTTCCTCGCGCGGCGCCTCCACGATCAGTTCATCGTGCACCTGTAAAATCAGGCGGGCGCGCAGATTTTCACGGCGCAGGCGGCGGTAAACCGCCACCATGGCAAGCTTGATGATGTCGGCGGCGGTGCCCTGAATCGGTGTGTTGAGCGCAACGCGTTCGCCGAAGGCGCGGACGTTAAAATTCGAGGATTTGATTTCCGGCAGAGGGCGGCGGCGTCCGAAAAGCGTCGAAACACTGCCCTCTTCCTTTGCGCGGGCCTTGATTTCCTCCATATAGCGGCGCACGCCGGGGAACATGGTAAAATAGTTGTTGATATATTCGCGCGCGGCCGCGCGGCTGATGCCGATATTAGTGGCCAGCGTGAAGTCTGACATGCCGTAGACAAGACCAAAGTTGACCGCTTTGGCGCGGGAGCGCATCTGCGGCGTGACTTCCTCCGGCGGCACGCCCTCGACGGAGGCCGCCGTCATGCGGTGAATGTCGCCGCCGGCGGCAAACGCGGCTTTCATGCCGGGGTCGTTTGAAATGTGCGCAAGAATGCGCAGTTCGATCTGGGAATAGTCTGCGTCAACGAGCAGCCATCCCTCCTCCGCGACAAACATCCGGCGCAGCTCCGCGCCGCGTTCCTGACGGACGGGGATATTTTGCAGGTTCGGCTCCGTGGAGCTGATGCGTCCGGTGGCGGTGACGAGCTGATTGAAGCTGGAGTGGATGCGTCCGTCCGCCGGGGAAATGACCTTTGCAAGGCCGTCCGCATAGGTGGACTTGAGCTTTGCCAGCTGACGGTATTCGATCAGCAGTCCGCCGATGGGATGAAGCGGCTCGATGCGGCGGAGCGCGTCGATATCCGTGGAATAGCCGGATTTGGTTTTCTTGCCGGAGGGCAGTCCCAGTTTTTCAAAGAGGACTTCGCCGAGCTGTTTCGGCGAATTGATGTTGAATTGCTCGCCCGCGGCTTCGTATATGGCGTTTTCCAGCCAGGCGATGCGTGCGGCAAGTTCCTCGCCGTAGTCTACCAGGCGTTTTTTGTCGATGCGGAAGCCGATAGCCTGCATATAGGCCAGCACTTCCGTGAGTGGCAGCTCCATATCAAACATGAGTTTGGTCATGCCCTGCTCTTCCAGCTTTGCCGTAAGAACCTTCCGCAGCCGGGCTATCGCCGCAAGATGCGCGGCGATGGCCGTAAGCGCCGCAGCGTTGTCGGAAAGCGGTGAGAAAGCGGTTTCTTCTTCATAGGCGGCAGGCGGAAGCTCGGTATCCAGATAGGCGGCGGCGATACGGGGAAGTTCGTATTTTCCGGTCGCGGGATTGCAGAGATAGGCCGCAACCGCACTGTCAAAAGAGAAGCCGCCGAAAGGGATTTTTTGCTCAAAAAGCCGCACCAGTATGTGTTTGATATCATGGCCGGTTTTAGAAATGCCATCGGACATCAAAAGTGCGAGAAACGCGGCATAGTCCGGCGCCGGGAAATCATCGCGGCGCACAACCCAGGCATCTTCTCCGCAGGAGAGCGCGACCCAGTCGAGATTTTCCTGACAGATGAGCGGGATGACATCCTCTGCGGCGCGGAGCTTTTCCGTCAGCGCGGAAAGCGCGGCGGAATCGGCAGCAAACCGTGCAGGCACGGCGGCAGGCTCCGGTTCGCGCGGCGCGGAGGGGACGGCGGCGGGAGAAAGGCGCATACGTGTGATAAAACTGCGCAGTTCCAGACGGCGCAGGAGTTCAAAGAGCTTTGCTTCGTCCGCCGGAAGGTCGATCGCGGCCTGCGGCGTGAAAGCAAGCGGCGCAGTGCGGTCAATTTCCGCAAGACGGCGGCTCATCCAGGCACTTTCCTCCCCGTCCGCAAGTTTTTTGCGCAGGCTGTCGCGGATATCCAGCTCGGGGAGCTTGTCATAGATGTTCCGGATGCCGCCATACTTCTGAACCAGAGTCAGCGCGGTTTTCTCACCGACGCCGGCAACGCCGGGAATGTTATCGGAGGCGTCGCCCATGAGCGCCTTGACATCGATCATGAGCGCGGGCGTGACGCCGAAGGTTTCCTGAATGGTTTCGGGCGTGTAGTCCGTGGTGACGGGGTGCCCGGCCTTTGTTGTGACAAGCTTGATGCGCGTGGAGGGGCCGGCCAGCTGAAAACTGTCGCGGTCACCGGTCAGGATGACGCAGGAGCAGTCCGGGCAGTCCTCGCAGATCCGGCTGATGGTGCCCAGCAGGTCGTCTGCCTCATAGCCCTCCAGCTCACAGCACATCACGCCCATGGCCTGCAGGACTTCCTTCATCAGCGGAATCTGCGTAAGCAGTTCCTGCGGCGTGGGGCGGCGTCCGGCTTTGTACGCCGCGTATTCCATATGCCGGTAGGTGGGCGATTTCAGATCCCAGCACACGGCGACGGCATCCGGGGATTCCTCCTCGCACGTTTTGAGATAGGTGGAAAGAAAGCCGTAAATGGCGTTTGTGGGGATGCCTTCCGTTGTGGTGAGCGGACGGATGCCGTAAAACGCACGGCTGATGATGCTGTTGCCGTCAATCGCTAATATTTTCATAAAAACTCCTCTTGGAAGCGTATTTTGTCAACATATTTTCTTAAATTATACCACCGGGCGGAAGGTGAATCAAGATATGGTTCGGAAACGGATCGCTGCACAGATGGAAAATCTTGCTTTTCGGTATGCGGGATGCTATAATAAGTCCAAAACAGTTGTTTTCAGAAAACGGGAGAAGAAAATGAACGAAATCAAACGAATTGCCGCGCTGCTGCTGGCGGCACTGCTGCTGTGTCTGCTGCCGGCGTGCGGCGGCGGAGAAGTGGAGCAGGCGAGCTTTATCGAACCGGCGGAATTGTCCGAGGAAACCAGGGAGATTCTGAAGGCAATCGGCGACGAAACGGTGTTTTTTGACTATGCGGTGGACGACGATATCATCCGCTCTGTGCGGATTGATGTTCTGCTGTATCAGGACGGGAAATGGGTCAGCGGCGGCGCTTCGGCGGGCAGTGTGAATGAGATGACCGGAAACCGCGTCGGCATCCGGATACAGGACGGGGAGTGCAGCCTTCTGGAGATCGGAGAAAACGGATATTCCGGGAGCACAATGGAACTGGAGGAGCGTTTCCCGGACGGCATGATGGTTGGCAGCTCGTGGCTGAGCGAAAAAACGAAAATAGAACCGGAAATTCCGGTGACGCTGTATGTGAAGCTGGGCACGAGGGGAAATACACTGCGCATGGGTCTGCTTTCCGATTTCCGCGAGGCGGACTGCGACGCGGGCATGGCAATCCAGATCACTTTTTCGAGAAGCGAACTCTCCTGATGCAGGAAAATACGCCGGCGTGCGGCAGCGGTCTGCATCCGACCGGCCAATTCGGCAGATGAGGTGAAGATATGAAGAAAATCGCGTTTATCGGAGCGGGAAGCTTTGGCTTTACGCGGAATCTGGTGCGGGATATTCTGTCGTTCCCGGCATTCCGGGATGCGCATATTGCATTGATGGACATTGACCCCGTCCGTCTGGATTACAGCCGCGCGGCCTGTGAAAAAATTATCCGTGCGGGCGGCTATCCGGCAACATTGTCCGCAACGACGAGCCGTTTGGAAGCGCTGGAGGGCGCGGACGGCGTGTTGATTACGATTCTGGCGGCCGGCGTGCAGGTGTGGCGCTCGGACATTGAAATACCGAAACGCTATGGTGTGGATATCAATGTGGGAGATACGCGCGGGCCTGCGGGTATCTTCCGCTTCCTGCGTACGGCGCCTGTGATGATGGATATCATCCGTGACGTGGAAAAAGTTTGCCCGAATGCGATCGTTTTAAACTATACGAACCCCATGGCGATGCTCTGCCGCGCCATGCAGGGGGCCAGTACGGCCAATGTGACGGGCCTTTGCCACAGCGTGCAGGGTACGGCCGAAATGCTGGCACGCTGGATCGGCGCCGATATGAAGGATGTGACCTATCTCTGCGCGGGCATCAACCATCAGGCGCATTATCTGGAATACAAAGTGCGCGGCGAGGATGCCTATCCGCTGATCCGCAAGGCTTTGGAAAATCCGGAGATTTATAACGAGGAACAGGTGCGCAACGAGATGTTCCTGGCACTGGACTACTATGTCACGGAGTCATCCGGGCACAATTCCGAGTATGTGGCGTGGTTCCGCAAGCGCGAGGATCTGATTGAAAAGTACTGCACGCACGGAACGGGCTGGAACCCGGGCCGGTATGCCTATATTCTGAACGAGTATCTGGATCGTGAGCATACCTGGCAGGATTCGATCCGCGAATGGCTGGCGCAGGAGGAAATCCCGCTGGAACGCGGGAAAGAGTATGCCTCGTCGATCTTTAACGCAGTGTTCGGTGACGGCACGATTTTTGAGTTCAACGGAAATGTGCGCAACTTCGGCCTGATTGACAATCTGCCGGCGGGCGCCTGTGTGGAGGTGCCGGTGGAGGCATCCCGCGCGGGGCTGCGTCCGATTCACGTGGGACCGCTGCCGCCCCAGCTTGCCATCTTAAACAATGTTTCCGCAGGCTGCGAGGAACTGGCTGTGGAGGGCTTCTTTGCAAGAAGCCGCCGCAAGATTTATCATGCGGTGGCATTTGACCCGCTGACTTCATCGGTGCTGAGTTTGTCGGAAATTCAGAACATGGTGGACGATATGTTTGCGGCAAATGAGGACTTTTTGGGGGATTACCGCTGAACTGTCCGCCAGGATGTAAAGCGGCCGACGGAATGCCGTGCGCCGTTTGTGCGGAAAGGATGTGAGATGGCGCTTGGTTTTCTATCATTATTTCGACAGCACGGTAGGACCGTTTGTAAACCTGTGCGATCTGCCGCTTCACGAGGCGAAAGCACTTCTGCAAAAGATCAAACGGGAAAAACCCGGGGTGCAATGTGCAAAACGGCACGATACCTATATGGAGGACCGCCTGTACTACGAAGAAATCCTTCGGACGGAGTTTTTGAAAAAAGGCGGCGTTGTACAGCGCAAGTCTCCGCATTATATGGTTGTGGAACACAGCCCTTGGCTGAGTACCTGGTTTGAAAACTGTGCGTATCTCCGGATTCCGGCGGAGGAATTTGACCTGAAAACTGTTTCCTTTACGTATGGGGATTCGCATCCGACCTTCAGTCCGCGGCCAAGAGCAGACGATTGGAAGGAATACCGCAGAAAGCTCTATACATTTGATGAAATTCTGAAAATCATCGACAAATACGGCTTGCCGCAGAACTGGAACGATGACGGCAAATTTGGCCCGGAAAGATATGTCGAGGTACATGTCTGGAGTGATGATCCCATCAGAAACTATGTGGATTTCTGGCGCAGTGCGGCAGGAAAACCGTGAATATTCATGGCGTGCAAGGGCGTTTTTGAAGCCTTTGCACGCTTTTTTTGTAACTGTTTGCCCGTAAGGACGGGGTGGGAGGATTTTCCGTCGGGGCGGTGCGGGTGTCTGGGAAAAACGTGGGAGAAAGTCGGGACGACTTTCTCTTTTTTTGTTGGTATGCTAAGACCAGTCAAGCGTATGGCGAATGCAGGCGGCGGACGCGCCGCCAGGGTTTTGGGAGGAAAGGAGAGATGCCCCTTGAGTGAGAAAAAGCCGCCCGGCAAAAGGCGGCGCAGCCGCGATCCGCGGCGGCTGGTGACCGCCTTCTGGAGCGGGATTGTGGAGGACGATGGCGCGGACATGAAAGACCGCCTGAAAGCGTCGGAACTGCTGGCGAAGGCCGTACCGCAGGCGGCGGACGATGCAGTGACGGCGATTGAAGTGCGGATCGATTACGGGGACGGGGGAACGGCATGATACGGCGCGTGACGCTGGAGGCAAATCCGGTGTTTCGTCCCGTGCATGAGTCCCAATGCCGCTATGTGGCCCTGCGCGGTTCGGCAGGTTCGGGAAAATCCATGGATACCGCGCAGATGTACGTCCTGCGGCTGATGACAGAGCCGGGACGCAACCTTCTGTGCGTGCGCAAAACCGAGGAGTCGAACCGGGCGAGCACCTTCGCGGAGCTTTCGGCGGCGGTGAACCGTCTCGGTGTGGCCGATCTCTGGGATTCCACGCTGGCGCCGCTTTCCATGCGGTGCCGGATCAACGGGAACGCCGTGCTGTTCCGCGGCGTGTCGGACGACCGGCAGCGCGAGCGGCTGAAGTCCATAACATTTCCCTCCGGAAAGCTGACGGACGTCTGGATTGAGGAGGCCACGGAGCTGGAAGCCGGTGATTTTGAAATCATCGACGACCGACTGCGCGGGCGTCTGCCGGAAGGGCTGTTTTATCAGATCAAGCTGACCTTTAACCCTGTCAGCGCGAATCACTGGATGAAAGCGCGCTTTTTTGACCGGAAAAGCCCGGACGTGCTGACAAATCATTCGACTTACCTTGACAACCGCTTCATAGATCCCGGTTTCCATGCCAGAATGGAGCGCCGACGTGAACTGGACCCGGAAGGCTATCGGGTGTATGGGCTCGGCGAATGGGGCGTGACGGGCGGGCAGTACTTTCCGGAGTGGCGCGAAAGCGTGCATACCTGCGAGAATTTCCCGATCCCGCCGCACTGGCGGCGCTATGTGACGCTTGACTATGGACTCGATATGCTGGCGGCCTATTTCGTTGCCATGGATACGCAGGGCTGTGCATGGGTTTATAAGGAAATTTATGAGAGCGGACTCATTGTTTCGGAGGCGGCAAAGCGGATTCGCAGCCGGACGGCGGACGATGAGGAAATTTATCAGTATTTTGCACCGCCGGACTTATGGAACCGGCGGCAGGATACGGGAAAATCTGCGGCGGCGATTTTTGCCGAAAACGGCGTGCCGCTGACACGTGCGGAAAATGACCGCGTTGCCGGGTGGTACGACCTGCACGAATGGCTGAGACCCTGGCGGGATGAGCAGGAACGGATGCGCGCCGCGCTTACGGTGTTTCGCAGCTGCGAAAATTTGATCCGTACGCTGCCATCCCTGGCCCGGGATCCCAAAAATCCGAATGACGCCGCCGTAACGCCGCATGAATTGACCCATGCGCCGGACGCACTGCGCTATTTCGCGGCCGGAAGGCCTGTGCCGGCACGCGAGGAACTGCGCGATCCGCGTCTGTCTGGCCGCTTCGGCCGAAGGCCGCGCGCAGCAGTCCTGTGAAGCTGAGAAGGAGAAAGAAATGAACTGTATATACGATTATCAAACGCCGGAGGCGCGGGTCAGAACTGCACGGTTCTTATTCGAGTATGCGAAAAGTTACCGCGCCGAGGCCGATGAACGCTGGCAGCTTTGCTATGAATATTACGCCGGGCGTCACCGCACGCAGCTGGAGATTGCAGAGAGCTGCCGGGATGCGGGAATTCCGTGGATTGCCGCGATGTCGCCCGACCCCTACTTACAGGTGGAGAGCCAGATCACCTCCGAACTGCCGGAATTTGAGTTCCGCGGCCGTGACGATGATCTCGACAGCGCCCGCGCCAGGCAGCGCGAGGATGTGGTGCGGTATATTCTGGCGCACAGCCGGGTGGCGGATGAAATGGCGTCGAATGACCGCCGCTGCCTGATTACGGGCAGTTCCGCCTGGAAGGTCTATTGGGACGATGCAGGCGGCGGGGACATCCGCGTTGTGCCGGTGGATCCGCGCTTTTTATACCCGGACCCCTCCGCAAAGCGGCTGGACGAGTGCGAATATCTGCAATTTGTGTATCCGGTGCACCGGCGCGCCTTTGAGCGGCAGTACGGCGCGGAGCTGAAGCGCCTTGGTGTGGAGCCGGAGCAGCTGGCGCGTACGTTTGACCCATACAGCACACCCGCACCGGAAACCTATACCGCGCAGGATGACGTGATTACCGTGACGGAGCACTGGTACCGCGACGGCGAGGGGGATATCTGCTGCAGTATTCAGGCAGGCGGCTGTGAACTGCGGCACATTGAAAAATACTGGCGCAGGACCGCGCCGCACAATGCCAGCTATCCGTTTGTGATTCAGTATCGTGTCTCCAATCCGGATCAGTTCTGGGGAACCGGGGACATTGAACCGATCCTCACGCTGGTGGATGCGGTGGATCGTGAGCTGAGCGTGGCGCAGCTTTCGAGCGCATTTTTAGGGAGCGATATTATCCTGGCCGAGCACGACGCTTTCTCGGAGGAACCGGAGAACCGTCCCGGCGCGCTGTGGCGTTTGAAGCCAGGCGCGATGGGAAAGGTGGCCCGTCTGGGCGGATTTGGCGGGAACTCGGCGCATTTGGAGATGACCGCGAAGCTGCGCGAGATGATTTCCGAGACACTGGGCACGCTGGACATCGACCGCGGCATTGTGCAGACCAGTCTGACCTCCGCGGCGGCGCTGTCACAGCTGATTGAGCGCAGCGATGCCCGCAGTGTGCCGAAAAAGAGCGAACGCATCAATGCGTTTGCGAGGCTGTATACGCTGATCGACTGGACGGCGCTGGAATTTTATGACGAGGACCGCGTGATTTTCCTGGGTGCAAAAAACGACGGGGAACCGAAGGTGTTTACCTTTAACGCCAATGCGTTTTTGGACGAGCGCGGCTATTTCCCGGTCGTGGACGCCTATGTCAGCACGGGCGACGGCATGCGGCGCAGTAATTCGTTTACGCTCAGCGCAATTGATTCGCTTCTGGGACATCAGGTGACGCGCGAGAATTATCCGCTGGTGATGGATGTGCTGCGTCTGCTGGGTCTGGAGCGAGCGGGTGAGATTGAGGAACATTTTGAGAAAATCTTTGCCGAAGAGGAGGCACAGCAGGCGGATGAGGCCGCCGGGTGCCATGCAGACGGCGGAGAACTGTGAAAAAGGAGACTGCTATGGAAGAAATGAATACCGGAAAGACGGAAACGCAGCAGAGCGTGCTGGAAAAACTGATGGCGCTTTTCCCGGAGACACCGCAGGAGGAACTTGCCGCGGGCCTGGAGGAACTGCGTGAGGAATATCCGGACCTGGATCCGGAGGAACTATGCAAGGATGCGCAGTTTGCACTGTTTGCGCGCGGTAAAACGCTGGATCTCACTGCAATTTACGGTGATTATCTGGCACTTTGCGCGGCTCTTGAAGAGAAAATCACCGAAAAACTCCGCATTCGAACCAACCGTGCGACGGGAAGCGGCCGCGCACGCACCAGTGCGTCCGCGGCGGGTCTGACGGATGCGCAGAATGCGTTCCTGGTGGAGTGGAACCGCGAACATCCCGAATACGCAATGACTGCAAAGGAATATGCCGCCGCCCTGAAGGGCTGACGGCAAAAGTACAGGAGGTTTTATTATGGCTGTTACCAATATCAACAATGCGTGGAAAAACGATCTGTATCCCCTGATCGACAAGGTTTTTGATTTTGAATACCGCAACCGTCTTGGCGCACTGCGCAAAATTGTTTCCGAGGTGGATTCCCATTCTGCGGAGTATCGCGTGGAAGGTATGGGCGGCTACGGCGAACTGCCGGAGTATACGGGCGAGCTGCACAACATGGACCAGCGCCGCGGCTTTGTGACGGTGATCCGTCCTGTCCAGAAGGCGGGTGCGATTGACATCGACTATAAGTACGCAAAGATTGACAAATCCGGCGAGGCAAGAAGCGCCGGCCGCCGCGCAGCCTATTCCGCGGCAATGAGCGTGTATATGGGCGTGCTGCGTATGTTCGGCAGCGCCTTTGACAAGAGCGTTTTAGGCGGCGACGGCAAGCCCTGGGCTGCGGCGGATCATCCCATCGCCTCCGACCACGACGAGGACGGCGTGGCCATCGCCGATGCGGAGGCAGGCACCTATTCCAACCTGATCACGGACGAACTCTCCGTGGCTGCAATTACAAAGGCCAACATCATGGCCAACCGCTTTGTAACCCCGGACGGCCTGCCCTTCCTGACCGATTACTTCTCAAACGGTATCCTGCTCGTTTCTCCGGAACTGGAGGGCAAGGCACGCGAAATCTGCGGTCCGCAGGCTAAAATGTCGCCGCAGCTGAACCCCGACAGCGCCAACAATGCCGCAAATCCCGTCTGCGGGATGCAGTATATGGTCATCGGCGGCGGCGACGTGGGATTCACTGCCAAGCAGTGGGCTGTTGCAGACGCAAGCCTGCTGCGCGAGTGCGCGAAGGTGATCTATATCAGCCGCCCGACCGTGATCCGCGCCGCGCTGGACAATCCGCTGATTGCGCGCGTGGTGCCTTATGTGGACTTCGGCGTTGGCTGGACGGATGCAAGGCCGATTATTTTCTCGAATCCCGCGTAACGGGGATCCCTCCCCGTCCGGTTTTCCGGACGGGGAAATCTTTTCAGGAGGTGCGTTATGACATTGGGCGAGTGCCTGGAGAAAACAAAAAAACTGATCAATTATTACAGCGTATCCGGCGAGCGCGTCGCATCCGGGGATCCCGTGCAGGCGGATTATATGTCCCGCGCCAAAAGCGCTGTGGATACTGCGCAGAAGGAACTGGCCGGGCGCTGTCCGCTGCTGCGTCGTGTGACCTATACGCAGCATACGCTGCGTCCGCTTGATGCGCTGCGCGGGATGCGGCGTCTTGCGGGCAAGGCAGAGCTTTCTGCCTGCGGCGCCGCCGCCTTTTCCCTTTTGTGCGACGGGGAACTGACGGCTGTGCTGGAGCAGGGAAACGGCGGCGAGTGGCAGGAGCTTCTGACCGTTTCCTGCGCGGGGAGCGGACATCTGGAAACTGTGTGCGGTCAGCTGGAAAGCCTGCCGCCGTCGGATGTGCCCATACGACTGACGCTTTCGGCGTCCGACGCTTACATTGCGGAAGCCGGACTTTACCGGGAGTTTCCCCGCCATGAGGAGACCCCTGTGCTGGATATGCGCCGCTTTCATGCGCTGCCGGCGGATTTCGGCGGCGTGCGGTCCGTAACGCCGTCCCACCGTTTCCCGATGCGCGGCGGCGCGGCTTTTTATACGGTGGAGGAGGGAAAAATCGGCTTCCCCTGGGATTTTGACGGTGCAGCGGAGCTTCTGTATACGGTGTATCCCCGCTCGATCGGGGAAAACACCGGCGAAGCCGTCAGTCTGGACGTGCCGGAGGCTGCGGCGGAAACGATTCCGTATTTTGTTGCCGCGATGCTCCTGATGGATGAGGATCCGAACCTCTCCCGACTCCTTTTGAACCTTTACGGGGATCGGGTTTCGGCACTGGACGGCGGAAACGGTTTTACGATCAAAAACACGCTCTTTGGGACGAAAAAGGGGTGAAGATATGCTGCGTTTTTCCCCCAAATTCCCGGAGCGGGAAATTTGTGAGCTGCGGCTGAGCGGCAAAAACGGCTGCATGGACGGCGGACTGAATGCCGCGGATTTGCCGCATACGCTGGACACCACGCAATCGCCGGATTGCCGGAACGTCTGGTTTTATGAGGGAACGCTGACCAAACGCTGGGGCCAGCGCATGGTGGGTGCGCTGGATCAGGAATCGGAAATTCAGGCGGCAATTCTGGATGGCGCCGGCTATGCCGTCCTGCAGGCCGGGACGGGGCTTTTCAGAATGAATCTGGAAAACGGGAGCTTTGTGAAAGCCGGAAGTCTGCAGGAAATCGACGGAACCGCACCCGCAGGCACGTTCTTTCGCTATGGCGACGCGGTGTATTTTTTAAACGGCGCGGATTATCTGGTTTCAAACGGCGGGGATTTTGCACCGGTAGAGCCCTATGCCCCCATTCTTGTAAGAGGGCGTTCTCCGTCCGGCAGCGTGGAGGGCGTGACCTGCGGCAGCCGCAATGCGCTGACCGCCCGTTACCGCATCGCCTTTTCCGGTGATGGAAGCGGCACGGTTTATACGCTGCCGGATGGCTGTACCGTGGCGGAGGACAGCGTTCTGGCAGAGGTGAACGGCGTGGAGATGCCGGAAAATGACGGTTTTACCGTAAACCGCGCAAACCGCACGGTTACTTTTGCGGCGGCCCCGGCCGCAGGCTTTGACAATGTGGTGCTTACGCTGACGGGAACGGAACCAGCGGCGGGAGGGGACATTCTTTCCTGCCGCTATGCAATGGTACACGCGGGCGAGAGCCGGGTGATGCTTGGCGGAAACGGCAGCAATCTGCTGTACTATTCCCAGCCATATCAGCCCACGTATTTTCCTGCGGAAAACAGGCTTACCGTTGGCAGCGACGAACCGATTACGGGCTTTGGCAGGCAGTATGATCTTTTAGCAGTGTTTAAGGCACACGAGATTGCAACGCTTGACAGCAGCTATGCTGCCGGAACGGTGAAATTCACGGTGAACATCCTTAGCCCTGTGATGGGCTGTGATATGCCGGGCACGATCTGCAACATCGATAACCGCATTGTGTTCGCAAACACCGGGCACGGCATCTGCCTGATCACATCGACAGGCCGTGAAAATGAACGGAATGTGGTGCCTGTCAGCCGGAATATCAATCCGAAGCTGCTTACAGAGCCGCAGGCTGATCTGGCCGGTGCGTCGGCGTGCTGTTTTGAAGGACGCTACTGGCTGAGCGTGGGAAGTCACGTATATCTGTGGGATAACGCAGCGCGCCCTCTGCACGGTACGGCGGATGACGATGCGCTGCGCAGTCTTGCCTGGTATTTCTTTGACAACATCCCGGTTGCTGCGTTTTTGACCTATCAAAACAGACTCTATTATGCAAGACGGGGAACGGCGGGCAAAAAAACAGGCGCCGTGGTGCAGTTTGTGCGCCAGTTCAGTGATTTCGGCGAGCCGATAGCCGCCCACTGGCGCAGCGCGGCCCTGGATTTTGGGCGGCCGAATTGGTATAAACGTCTGGAACGTATCTGGTTTGTCTGCCGCGGGGAAGTTCCCGGCAATACGGCTGTCCGCTATCTCTTTGACGAGAAGAAAAGCGATGTCTCCCTGAAGGAACCGGTGAACATCCGGGTGTCCAGTTTCAGCTGGAGGCTGTTCCGCTGGGACAGCTTCACATGGGATGTGCCGGGGTACTTCCGGACATTTACCAGACGGCCGCAGAGAAGGCGTGTGCTGTTTTTCTCCATGGAATTGGAGAACCGGGACGTTTCGTGCGACCTTTCTCTTGCGGACGTTGTGGTGCAGTACAGGCTTGCACATCAATTAAAGTAAAGGAGGGCGGAGCAATGCCCAATGAACTGATAAAATTTGAGGATTTTGCCTTTTCGCCTGCGGAGGGTCTGCGCGATCATGCGTATTCCCCGACGGAGCCGGAAAACGAGGAGGCGATCCGCGGCCAAATCCAGGGCGTTTCCGATCAGCTGCGGGATCACCTCAACGCGCTGCAAAAGCAGCTGAATTCCGTGGAAGCGGGAACGGCAGGCGCGCAGCGTATCGGCGCTGCCGCAATTGCGGGAGTTGAGGGGCAGACCGTTGCCCGGCAGCTTGCATCGCTGAAAAATCTGATTGATCAGACGGCGGTTGGCGCGATTCCGGACAATACCCTCTCTGCCGCAAAACTGAAAGACGGCGCTGTGACAGGCCCAAAACTGGCCGCAGAGGCGGTGACGGCGGAAAAACTGGCGCCCGGCTGTGTGTCGCAGGAGAAGCTGGCCGACGGAGCGGTCACGGCGGAGAAACTGGGCGACGGGCTGGGGGATTTTCACGAGTCGTATCTGATTACGGAATCCTGCAACTGGTCGCCGCCGTATGACGGAATTTACACCGTCACCTTACTCGGAGGCGGAGGAGGCGGCGGCAGCGGCTTTGCCGTGTACGACACCACGCTGAATTCCAACTCCAATTATCCAAGGACCTTTTTCTGCGGCGCCGGCGGCGATGCGTCTGTTGCAGTGTCAAAGCGGTTTGCACTGTATCAGGAGGAAAGTTATACGTTTGTAATCGGGGCCGGCGGCATGGGACGCACCGGCAATGCATATGTGCTGAATTCCGCCGGAAGCGGCCCCAGTACGATGCCGACCTTTTCCTCGTGCGATGGATTTGCATCGGCGGGCGGTGAATCTTCCCTGTCCTTCGGCGCGGAGGAACTGCTGAAAACCAGCCAGCGCATCAGCGGCTGTGCCTTTGCCTGCTATGTACCGTTGACCCTGAGCAGCTCCCAGTCAACGCTGCTGGGCGGCGCTTCCGGAGCGGGATATCTGCCTGGTTTGCGCAATTCAGTGAAGATTTCGGACAACGAGATTACGGAGTCGGGCGGGGATCTGGTGATAGAAGCAGGGCCCGGACGAATGGGCGGCGGTAACGGCGGCGAATTTTCCCTCAGCCGTCATATCGCGGGACAGGCTTCCCCGGGCGGCAGCGCAAAGGGCTATGGCTGCGGCGGTGGAGGCGGCTGCGCGCCGTATATCAACCGGACAACGCCGAAATCCAACGCCAAGTACAGTTTTATCAACGCCGGCGGCAATGGCGGCAACGGCTATGCCCTGATCGAGTGGTTCGCACCGCTTGCCCTGCCGCAGGACTAAGGAAGGAGGCTGCATATGAGATATGCCGTGATCCAAGATGAGGTGTGCGTGAACATCGTTGTGGCGGGAGAGACTTTTGCTGCGGAGATGGGCTTTGTTGAGATCCCGGATGCGTACGGCATTGGCGATATCTATCGCGACGGCTCGTGGCAGAAGGCCTGAAGGGCCGTGTCTGCCAGCTGAAAACGGGAAACGGCGGCAAACAGTTCTGTTTGCCGCCGTTTTTGGCCGAAAATCAGAGAAAAAACTCCGTTTACCGGGGATTTCCGGCAAACGGAGTTTGCTATGCAGGCTAAAAAAGCTGTCAATGCACGAGGTTCAGTGCCAGCGTGGAAATGCCAAGCAGTATGGACAGAATGATGGTCAGACGGCTGAGAAGCGCATCCATGGAGCTGGCCTTATTCTTGCCGAAGAAGGTTTCTGCGCCGCCGGAAATGGCTCCGGACAGACCGGCACGCTTGCCCTGCTGCAGGAGGACAAGGAAAATGACTGCGATGGCCAGAACGACCTGCACGATGCTGATTATCAGATTTAAAGTTTCCATTTATCAGTACACCCACCCTGTTTCACATAAGTACTGCATATTATAGCATGGAAATGCGCAATATGCAAGAACTTTTTTTAAATTATCAGAATTGCCTGCGCGCAGGCGGAATTTCGGAGGAAATTCCGGCGGGAGCGCCTTAGTCATCCAGACCGCGCTGGCGCTTGCGCCGGTTGATGTTCCGGCGGCGCTTATTATAGAAGATGACGAAAATGATATACACGATCAGTGCTGCCAGCAGCAGGGCCACGAAAGCCCGGACAAGGGGTTTTTCAAAAAATGCACCGAGCTGTTCAAAATAGTAAAGTCCCTCGGAGCGTTCGACCGTGTTGGTGGCAACGAGATCCACGCGCGCATAGACTTCGCTGCCGCGCAGGATGGTCATGGTGCCCAAAATGTCGCCGCGCTCCACCGGCGCGGTGATGTTCTCCTGCACGGAGATGGTTTTGGTGAAAATGGCATCAATGTCATCGTCCTCGTGCAAAAATGCCGTCACATCCTCCGCCGCGCGAAGGATGACGAAGTCCTTTTCCTTTGCCAGATCGACCTCCAGCTCCTTCACCAGGTCGGAGGTGCTGACGATGGTACGGTATTTGAAATCGGAAAAGCCCCAGAGGAACAGATTGATGGAATCCACATAGCTGTAATTGCGGCCGGTGTTTTCGTCGATATATCCGCCCAGAACGATGGCTATGTAGGAAAGGTCCCCGTTTTCCGCAGAAGAAACGAGGCAGTAGCCCGCCGGCGTGGTATGGCCGGTTTTGATTCCGGTTGCCTTGCTGTACAGATTTACGCTGGTCACGGCCTGCGAAATCAGCTGGTTCGTGTTGTTGAAGTAACGCGGATGGTCGACTTTGTTCGTTTCCGGGATCGTCACCTGGGCACTGCCGACGATTTCTACAAATTCGGGATGCTTCATGGCTTCGACGGTAACTTTCAAAAGATCCTCTGCGGTGGTGTAATGCTCTTCGTCGTGCAGGCCGGAGGGGTTTGTGTAATGCGTGCTGGTGCAGCCAAGCTCCCGGGAGCGCTCATTCATCATTTCAACGAACTGTGCCACCGTGCCGCCGATATGCGCCGCAATGACGCTGGCGGCGTCATTGCCGGAGGCGACCAGCAGACATTCCAGCATTTCATACATGGAGAGCACTTCGCCGTTTTGCAGGCCGGCAATGCTGGATCCCGGGGAAACGGTGTTCAGCGCGGCGCGCGTGACGGTGACAGGCTCGTCCATCTCACAGTTTTCCAGCGCTAAAAGCGCCGTCATAATCTTTGTGGTACTGGCCGGATAGGCCTTTTGTTTGCCGTTTTTTTCGTAAACCAGTTCGCCGCTTGTGACTTCGTAGAGAATGGCGGCGTTTGACCGGATTTTCGGTTCACCCTCCCGGGCGGCGGCCGCACGGAAGCTGAAGGACAGGGAACAGAGTATGGCAAGCAGCAGCACGGCTGCCGGGAATCTGCGTTTTTTCATGCGCGCTCCTTCCGCCTTGGTAGAATTTCTGACAAATCCCTTTGAAAGTGTTCGGATTTATGATATACTGAATTTGATAACATGAAAAAGAAAAAGCATTGCCGCTTTGGAAACCGGAAGGCCGTCCGCGATACCCTTCGGGCCTGCCGGACGTCCGCTTTCGCAGACGCAAGGGCTATCCGGCTTTCCTCTTGCGCGGAAACGCTTTGAAAACCGATGTTTTTGCAGCCAAAGACAGGCATAACCGCATAGGGAAAAAGCTTTTTCCCCTGTTTCGTGTCTCTCATTTTACTCAATTCTGCGGTGCTTGTCAAATAATTTTGACGGAATACTGCGCGGGGTGACGCCGAAAGGAGCATTTAGATGAAAATACTCGTAGTAGACGATGAAAAACTGCTTGTAAAGGGCATTAAATTCAATCTGGAAAACGATGGTTACGAAGTGGACGCCGCCTTCGACGGAGAAGAGGCTGTTCGTCTGGTGGAGGGAAACACGTATGACGTGATTCTGCTGGATCTGATGCTGCCGAAAATCGACGGACTGGAGGCCTGCCGCCGTATCCGGGAGTTTTCCAATGTGCCGGTGATTATGCTGACGGCCAAAACCGGCGATAATGACAAATTGATCGGCTTTGAATACGGCGCGGACGATTACATCACAAAGCCCTTCAATATTATGGAGCTGAAGGCTCGCATCCGGGCCATACTGCGCCGCGCGGGAAGCGCGGACCGGCATGACAATGCGCACCGCATTGCCCGGGGCGGCATTGAGCTGGACGCGCTGGAACGCAGTGTATTCGTGGAAGGCAACCCGGTGATCCTGACGGTCAAGGAATTCGATCTGCTGGAGCTTTTCATGCGCAATCCGGGACGCGTTTACTCCCGGGATAACCTGCTCAGCACGGTGTGGGGCTATGACTCGCCCGGCGATATCCGCACGGTGGACGTGCATATCCGGCATCTGCGGGAGAAAATTGAAGCCAATTCCGCGCAGCCGGAATATATACTCACGAAATGGGGCGTAGGCTATTATTTCAAACAGTGACGGGCGGTCGTCTCCGGCGGAGTTTGTGCACAGCCTGAGCTTCAAGCTGATGGCGCTTTTTGCCGGCATGCTTGTGGTAATCGTGGTGCTGATCAACACCTATCCGCTTCTGACCGCACAGGATTTGATGGTAAAGACAAAACGCGGGGATATGCTGCGCACTGCCAATATCGTTTCGTCCAGCCTGTCGGGTTTGCAGTCGCTGGACAGCGAACGCGTGACGGCGGTAATGTCCCTGCTGGATATTTACGGGGAAGGCCGTGTGTTTGTCACGGACACCGTGGGGAAAGTGCTCTTCGACAGCTCGAAGGATTCGAGCCTGGTGGGGCGCTCTCTGATCATGCCCGGATTGCTTTCTGCGCTCTCCAATCATGACTTTTTCCTGTGTTCCTATATCGACGGCGCGTTTGAGTCCAGCGCCGCCGTTCCGATTACCTACCGCGGCGAAATATTCGGTGCGGTTTATTTTTATGAATACGACGAGCAGCAGGGTGCGCTGCTGTTATCCATGCAGCGTTATCTGCGCTATATGACCATCATTCTCTCCGTGTTCACGCTGGCGGTCAGCCTGTTCTTTTCGTCTGCGCTGCGCCGCCGCATCCGGAACCTGATTGTGGCGATCGGCGAAGTCCGAAAGGGAAATTACAGCCACCGTGCCCCATCCCGGGGACGCGACGAGATCAGCCTGATCGCGGACGAGTTCAACGAACTGTCCGGACGCCTGGAGGAAACGGAAAACCTGCGCCGCCAATTTGTTTCAAACGCTTCGCACGAACTCAAAACACCGCTTGCCTCCATCAAACTGCTGACGGACTCCATTTTGCAGAACCGCGGCATGAGCATGGACGATGTACGCGACTTTTTAAACGATATCAGCGAAGAAATCGTGCGCCTGACGCGTATCACGGACCGGCTTTTAAGTCTGACCAGGCTGGACGTGCAGATTCATCAGGAATTCACGCCGGTGAATGTCTCCTATGTTGTGCAGCGCGCGGCGCGTATGCTGAAACCGCTTGCCGAGCATTACCGCAATACCATTTCCTGTGAAACGGCGGATGACTGCCTGGTGATGGCCGAGGAGGACGGCATTTATCAGATCGTTTTCAATCTGATGGAGAATGCGCTGAAATATAACCATCCGGGCGGCTCGGTCCGCGCGCTGACCTATGTGCGCGACGGCCTGGTTTATTGTATTGTGGACGATACCGGCATCGGTATTCCGGAAAGCGATCTGGAGCATATTTTTGAGCGCTTTTACCGGGTGGATAAGGCACGCTCTCGGGAAACGGGAGGCACCGGTCTGGGCCTTTCCATCGTGCAGAAGACGGTGGAGGAATATGGCGGGCACGTGTGGGCCGAAAACCGGGAATCCGGCGGCACACGCTTCACGTTTACGATCCCGGCCCTGAAACCTGAGGATTACCAGCTTTTCTAAGGAGGATTCATGATGCATGATCGGCGGCAGCTTGCCGCAGTGGCCCTCTGTGCGGCCTTTTTGCTGTTGTGGATATCCGGCTGCGCACAGCGGGAGGACCTGAGAGAAGTGCGCATTGCTTACCTCTGCGCAGACAGCACGGAGGGAGAGGTGTTTTGCTATGCGACGCGCAAGGTCGCGGCCTCTGACGATGAGCGCCTGTGCAGCCTGGTTCTGCAGCTTGCCATGACGGACCCGGAGGATGAAACGATGGTGAGCGCCTTCCCGAAAAAAACGACAGTCCGCTCGGTGAGTATATCGAAACGCGGCATTCTTACCGTGGATTTCAACCGGAGCTATGACGAACTGACGGGGATTTCCCGGACAATTGCGGATTATTGCACAGCTTTCACACTTTTTGCCTTAAACAGCGTGAACGACATCCCCATTAGCGGCGTGATAATATTGGTGGAGGGCGAGGGCGACCGTTCCGTGTTGAAGCCGGAGGATGTAGTCAGCAGTACGGACTATATGCGGCTGCGCGACTATGTTTTTCGCATCTACTTTCCCGACCGGGAGACGGGAACGCTGGCTGCCGACGAATTTACCTGCACGCTCTCCGATGCGGAGCAGCCGGCTGCAAGCATCGTGGCCATTCTGATGGAGGGACGGCAGAGTAACGGGACTATCAACCATGTCGTTTCCGACAGGACGGAGTTTCTGGGACTTTCCATCCATAATCGCGTCTGCTATCTGAATTTCAATGAGGATTTTCTGAATCTCTCCATCAAAAACGGCGAAGGCTTCAGCCTGAAACTCTATTCGTTTGTCAATTCGCTGTGCGAGCTTTCCTATATTGACCGCGTGCAGTTTTTGATTAACGGCGAAGTGACAACGTCGTCGTTTTATGAAAATTTTGATACGCCCTATACCCCAAATCCCGGCCTTGTGGCAGAATAAAACAAAAAAAGGGCCCGCGCTTTGCGAGCGGCGTCCGAAAAAACAGCGGAATAGGCAAAAACACCCCGGGCATCTGCATGCCCGGGGTGTCCTGCTTTGCAGCGCCGCATGGCCTTATACGATCACGAGTCAGAAAATACAAGAACAACCACAGCAATGCATTCTGCTGTGGCTGTCCGTTGGCTTGGATTGTGCCGGAACCTTCTCTTTTTGGAATACTCAGCCGCGCTGCAGGATGCGCAGCGTGGACATACGGCTGATACGCTCCACGGATTTGCCGAGCAGGCGGCCGATCACTGCGTCGGACGGGCCGTTCAATTCGGCTACAAGCTCGCCTACCGTGATGCAGGGTGCATCGAAATCGCTGGAACCGCCGAGCTTGACTTCCAGCCGGTCGGTTTTACCGGCGGCAACTGCGGCGTCGCCGGAACCGGAAATGCGTACGCTGAGGTTCTCCAGATCCATTTCACCGATGTTGATGTCGCCCGAGCCGCCGACGTTGCAGGTGAGCTTGCCCGTGACAATGGAGAGATCCGCATCGCCGGACCCGCTGATTTTTACCTCGCTGATGCCCTCGATACGGCCCGCGTGGATATCGCCGGAGCCGGAAACCGTGACGTTGGCATTCCGGGCGGAAACAAACGTGATGTCGCCGGACCCGCTGATTTTACTGGTCAGATTGCCGGCGTCACCCAGTTCCACATCGCCGGAGCCGCTGACGGATACGCTGCTGGACTGGAAGGCCGGCTCGCAGATGAGATTGCCGGAGCCTTTGATTTTTGCGTCGAGGTCAACGCCCTGCGCAAAGCCGGTGCAGATATCAATGGTGTTTTTCGCACCGCCGAGCAGCCAGCTGCGTGTGGATTGGTAGGGGAGCGTTTCGATTTTCAGAAGGTTTCCGTCCTCGATGCAGCGCAGGCTGTTTAAAAATTCGCGCCGCCCGCGCGCAACGATGCTCCACTTGCCTGGCGTGCCTTCGTGCACGTTGACGTTCACGCTGCCGGAAACGGAGATGTCGAGCGAATCAATGTCCGCACCGTTCCAGGAAAGCTCCCCGGGTTTTTTCGATTCTTCTTCGGGGACGACATAGACGCGGCCTTTATCCACCGCCCGGTTGATGCGTTCGGTAAGGGCTTCGCCGAGATCGCCCATCGCATAAATGCCGGAATTTTTCAGGACATCGTCCACCTCTCTAAAGATTTCGTCGCCGAGGTTGGACGGAAATGCCGCTTTATCCTGCACATTGCGTCGCTCAGCTTCGCGGATTTTGATTGTGAAGTTTCCGTAATTGACGATGGTGCGGGTTTTCAGGTCGGCGCTGCTGCCGTCCGGGAACCGGACGGTCAGACCGTCGATCGACTCCGGCGTCATGTCGGAAAGACACTCCAGATTTGCACTGGCGAATACGACACGCAGTTCTCCGGGCTGTTCTTGCTCCGGCTCCTCCGTATAGACAGGAACCAGTTCGCCGGGAACCGGCTCTGCCGGTTTTTCCTCGCGGATTGCCGCAGCCGGCTCCGGATCAGCATCGGTGAACAGAGAGTCGATGGATGTTTCCAGGATATTCGCAATCAGGGGAAGCATGGCAATGTCCGGGCAGCCGGCGCCTGTCTCCCATTTGGATACCGCCTGTGCGGAAACGCCCAGTTCCTTCGCAAAGGAATCTTGCGTAAAGCCCTTCTGCATCCGAAGCTGACGGATGCGAAGACCAAGACCAGATAAATCGTACATACTGTATGCCTCCTTCAGATATTTAATAAGTGTGATGATAGCGTTTTGTTTCTCGCCACAGCAGCAGACCTGCCTCCGGCGGTGAATTTGTGATAAGTTCCCAGCGGGACAGGTTCCGGGAAGAACCGCAGCCGGTGTTTTTCGGATTGTTCCAAGCAGTTTCCTTGTTCTGCCGGTTTTCTGCACCGGCTTCCGGGTATTTGCGCATACTCTTGTACCTCAACAGAATGGATCGCGCGTTTTGGGGACACGTTTTTTGATTACGGCTAAATTGTACTGAAAAACGGCAATTTTGTCAATTAACACGCAGTTGAGTCGCGCAAAATTGACATCAACGCAAAGTTGCGCAACCGAAAATTACAACTCAACGCAAAGTTGTGCTTGAAAAAAGCGGCCATCCAGGCCGCTTTTTTCCTGTCGGCACATTCCGGCGGAAAAGGCCGCTGCTTTCCTGCACCCAAAACGCAAAACGTGAATATCATGTGGTACGGTATCGGGAGGGAGAAACGGAATGAAAGACAGGTTCAAAATCGCCGTTGTCGGCGGGGACAAAAGACAGGAGCTGCTGGCCGAACTGCTGGCGGCGGACGGACAGGACAGCTTCCTGATTGAGGACACAAGCGGCCTTTCGAGGATCGGGGAGGCGGATTTGACGGTGTTTCCGCTGCCGGCCTGCCGGGAGGACGGAACGGTTGCGGAGGGACTTTCCGCATCCGGGCTTTTTTTGCATATGCGGCACGGAAGCGTGGCGGCGGGCGGACGGATTCCGGCGGAGCTTTACGGCATGGCGGAAATGCGCGGTGTGGCGCTTTTCGACTATACAAAACGGGAGGAGTTTGCCATCGCAAATGCGTTGGCCACCGCGGAGGGCGCCATCGGCCTGGCGATTCTGGAAACACAGGGCACGCTGCAGAGCGCGTCCTGCCTGGTAATCGGGTACGGCAGAATCGGTAAGCTGCTGGCGCGGAAGCTGGCGCTGCTCGGCGCGCGGGTGACGGTGAGCGCAAGACGCACGGCGGATCTTGCCTGGATCCGCGCAGACGGCTATACCGCCGTGCAGACAGCCGGGATTACGGCGGAAATCACGCAGTTTGATCTGGTGTTCAATACCGTTCCGGCCCCGGTACTGGGCGCGGAGGCCCTGCGGAAGCTCCAACCGACGGCGCTGGTGGTGGATCTCGCATCAAAGCCCGGCGGTGTGGATTTCGCTGCGGCACGGGAATTGGGACGCCGGGTGGAATGGGCGTTGTCGCTGCCCGCCAAAACGGCGCCGCGCGCCGCGGCGGGATATGTGCGCGACAGCCTTTATCAGATTATGGAGGAGTGTACATGATAAGAAATCCACGCATCGGGTTTGCCCTGTGCGGTTCATTTTGCACGTTTGAGCGGGTGATCGGCGTATTGGAGGGGATGACCGTCGCAGGCATGGATGTTTATCCGATTATGAGTGAAGTTTCCGCCGCCACGGACACCCGGTTTGGCCGCGCGGAGGATTTCGAGGCACGTCTGGTTCGTGCGTGCGGCCGTCCCGTCATCAAAACAATCCATGATGCGGAACCGATCGGCCCGAAAAAGCTGCTGGATGTGCTGGTCATCGCGCCCTGCACGGGAAATACGCTCGGCAAGCTTGCGTCCGGCATCGCGGACAGCGCCGTCACGCTGGCAGCCAAGGCGCATCTGCGCAATGAACGGCCCGTCGTGATCGCGGTGTCCTCAAACGACGCGCTGGCCGCCAATGCGGCCAATATCGGCGCGCTTTTAAACCGGCGCGGCTATTACTTTGTGCCCATGACGCAGGATGATCCCGTGAAAAAACCGCGTTCGATTGTGGCACGGATGGAATTGATTCCGGAAACGGTGGCGGAAGCGCTCGAAGGCCGTCAGATCGAACCGATTATCGGCTGATCTCCGCTGTGGCGCAAAGCGGAGGCGAAAAGAAAAAAAGCTGCATACCCCAAATGGGTATGCAGCTTTTGGCTGTTTAGACTTCTGTGATGATGGGCAGGATCATCGGACTGCGCTTGGTCTTGGAATAGATGAGATTGGAAACATCCTTTTTGACGGAGGACTTCAGACTCGCCCAGTCGTGGACATCCTCGCCTGCACAGCGCTCCAGCGCCGTGCGGGCGGCATTTTTCAGGTCGCTCATCATGTCTTCGGATTCCTTGACATACACAAAGCCGCGCGTGACGATTTCGGGACTGGTCATCAGCTGGCCGGTTGTACCGTCGAGCGTGATAATCACGGCGATCAGGCCGTCCTGCGCCAGATGCTTGCGGTCACGCAGCACCACGCTGCCGACGTCGCCGACGGAGAGCCCGTCGATCAGGATCTTGCCGGAAGGTACCGTACCGGAGAAGCGTGCGCCCTTGGCGGAAATCTCCAACACCTTGCCGATGTCGCTGATGAAGATGTTTTTCGGGTCGATGCCCATGGTCTGCGCCAGCTCGCTGTGCTTGACCAGATGGCGGTGCTCGCCATGGACAGGCATGAAGTATTTCGGCCGGGTGAGAGCAAGGATGATTTTGAGCTCCTCCTGGCAGGCGTGACCGGAGGCGTGAATGTCCGCCAGACGGTCATAAACAACCTCCGCGCCTTTTTTAAAGAGCTCGTTGATCATGCGGTAAACGGAATTCTCGTTGCCCGGGATGGGGGATGCCGCAATGACGACCTGGTCGCCGGGGCCCACCTCCACCTGTTTATGCCCGGAAAATGCCATGCGGTAAAGCGCCGACATGGGTTCACCCTGGCTGCCCGTTGTAATGATGACAGTTTTGTGCTTGGGATGGCGGCTCAGAGCAGAAAGCTCGATCAGGGTGTTTTCGGGAACGTTCAAATAGCCCAGCTTGCTTGCAACGGCGATGACATTTTCCATGCTGCGGCCGGAAACGGCCACTTTGCGCTTGTATTTTGCCGCAATGTCGAGAATCTGCTGGACACGGTGGACGTTTGATGCAAAAGTTGCGATAATAATGCGCTTGTCGGAGTTTTTCATGATGGAGTCAAAGGTCTCGCCGACCTTTTTCTCGCTGACCGTATAACCGGGGCGCTCGACATTGGTGGAATCCTGCATCAGCAGCAGGACGCCGTTGTTGCCGTATTCGCCGAAGCGGGTCAGATCCGTGATCTCGCCCGCGACCGGCGTGGGGTCAATCTTGAAGTCGCTTGTGAAAATCAGCGCGCCCAGCGGCGTATTGATGGCAAGCGCCGCGGAGTCTGCCAGAGAGTGGTTCGTGCGGATAAATTCCACGATGAAGCAGCCCATGCGCACGGTATCGCCAAGCGCGACGCGGTGGAGCTGCGTGCTCTGCAAAAGTTTGTGCTCGGCCAGCTTGGTTTCCACCAGACCGAGCGTCAGCGTCGTGCCGTAAACCGGCACGTTGAGCTTTTTCAGTACGTAGGGCAGTGCGCCAATGTGATCCTCGTGACCGTGCGTCAGGAAAATGGCGCGCACTTTCTTTTCATTCTTCTCCAGATACGTCGTATCCGGGATGACCAGGTCCACGCCCAGCATTTCCTCGTCCGGGAACGCGACGCCGCAGTCAATCACGATAATATCGCTGCCATACTCGATGGCCGTCATGTTTTTTCCGATTTCATTCAGCCCGCCGAGCGGGATGATCTTCAATTTTTCGTTTTTTGTCTTTTCTGTCTTTGTTTTCTCGGTTTTCTTAACCTTTTCCTTCTGGATTTTTTCGGTTTTATTCTTTTCTGCCATAATTGTCCTTTCAAATGCTGTAAAAAATCAAATCACTCGTGTATGACAAAACCGGCCGCAGGGCGAATTGCGGCACAACAAAAGTAAGCCTGCGGTTTCCTTTTCCGCAAGCAGCCTATGTAGGACGCAGCCGGTACCGCCCAAGCAAGCGGCACGCTGCGCCCGGAATCATCATCCGTCGTCATGTGAGAGGCGCGCCCGGCGCTTCACATGTCCCTGTCATCGAAAGGTATTATAACACATCGGAAGGGAAAATACACGCTTTTTTTAAACACCATTGAAAATTCATGGAAAATCCCCACAAGAGAAGAAACCGGTCAGACGGTTTTTCGGCGTTTTATATCGCTGTCAAGCTGCCGCACACGTTCGCACACGCCCTCGCACAGTTCGTGCGCCAGCTCGGCCGCGCTGCTTTCCGCACAGATCCGGATGGCGCAGCTGCGCGCGGACGGCGCAATCGTGATCCAGCCGCCGTCGATGTGTACGCGCATACCGTGCCCGTATTCGGGGCAGCTGCGGTCAAAGCTGTCCGAGAGGACGCGCATGAAGCGTGCCCGGTCAGAGGCAAGGGGGATTTCGCGGGCTTCGGTGTGGAAATGCGGCACCTTTTCAGCAAGTCCGGCGATGGTCATGCCGCGCGCGGCAGTGTAAGCTGCGAGGTACGCGGCGCGGTGGACGCCGTCACGCAGGAAGGTCTGCGCCGCCCAGAGCTGTCGGGCAGGTATGCCGTCGCGCCCAACGCGGTAAACCCGTTTGCCGAAGCCTTCGGCCATCGTATCAAAAACTGCCGGCGCCTCAAACGGAACGGCCAGCTCGCCGCCGGACTCCAGCGCCGCATAGGCCGCGCAGGCCATGGTCTGCCCGTCGTCGAGCAGATGTCCGGTCTCATCCGTGATCCGCAGGGAAAGCCCGTCATCGGAGGGCTCAAACACGGCGCGGCCCTCGCCGCGCGGCGCAATGCGCGCACCCATCAGCCACAGTGTGTTGCATAACGCGGGCGAAGCGGCGGAGGCACGCACGGCATAACTTCTGCCGCGTGCATCTCCGTGGGAGGTGGCGCTGCGGCAGTAGACGTCCATCAGGCCGCTCAGCTTCATCACGCGGCCTGTTTTTCCAAACGGCGCGCGGGAAAAATCCCCCTGGCGCAGGGTCAGCTCGATCTTTCGGATGTGTTCCCGCTCCGGGGGCAGACCGTCCGCGTCAAACAGGCGCACGGTGATCTGTTCCCCGCTGCAATACACGAAGAAACACAGCGCGAACGACGCATACCGCGACGCGAAGGCGGCTGCCGCCGCAAAGCTGCCGCCGCAGCGGACGGCGCGCGCGCCCCCTGCACGGATGCCACATTCCAGCGCGGAGGCCAGCATCCCGCAAGCGGGGACATTTTCACAGCCGATGCCGATCCGGGCTGCCTGACCACAGGTCATTGCCGCGGCAATGCCGAGCGAGGTGCAGAACTCCGGCGTGAGCATCCCGTCCGGCTCGCCGGAGACGGCGGAACCGTCCCAAAATGCCGGCGGCTCGCACGGGGAGCGGGATGTGATGTTGAAGCGGACGTCCGCATCCGCGGCACAGGCCTTTTCCGGCCAGACCAGAACGCCGGCATGCAGGCGTGCGCCCGCGCCGATGACGGCTTTTTCGCCCACGACGCAGCCATCCTGCAAAACGGCGCCCACGCCGATCTCCGCACCGCGGCAGACAATGCTGTCGCGCAGGCGTGCATTCGCGCCGATTACGGCGCCGTTTGCAGCGCTTCCGGTCACGCGGGCGTCCCGTCCGACCCGCGTGCCTTCCCCCAGCACGGTATAGGGCCCGATGTGCGCGCCTTCCCCGATTGTGACGTTTTCACCGATATAAACCGGCGGAGAGACAACCGCATCGGCGGGAATGGGGGAAAGCGCGCGGATCCCGCGTTCCGCGGGAGGCAGTTCCAGCCGGACCCGCCCCGCCAGGGCGTCCCGGACGCAGGTGAGATAGGCGCCGGAATTGCCGACGTCGCACCAGTAGCCGTCAGCAGCCACGGCACAGACGGCACGTCCCTCCGCCAGCAGGCGGGGAAACAGGTCGTGCGCAAAATCGACTTTTTTGCCCGGCGGCACCTGCTGCAGAACGGCGGGGGAGAGAATATAGATGCCGGTATTGGCCGTATCCGTAAAAACACTGTCCCACGAGGGCTTTTCGATAAAGCGTGAAACCCTGCCGCCCTGTCCGGTCAGCACCAGGCCATAGCCCAGCGGGTTGCTTTGGCGGGAAAGCACCACCGTCACCTCGGCGTGGCTCTGCCGGTGAAATGCAAAAAGCGGCGCGAAATCGAAATCGCAGACTGCGTCACCGGAGATGACCAAAAAATCACCGTCCAGAAAATCGCGGCAGGCCGCCGTGCCGCCGGCCGTACCCAGAGGGGTCGTTTCATAATAATAACGAAGGCTGACGCCCCAGCGGCTTCCGTCGCCGAAGTATTCCTCAAAGACATGCGGCATATAGCAAAGCGTCACGGCAATGTCCGTAATGCCGTTTTTACGCAGAAGGTTGAGCGTGTGTTCCATGATGGGTCGGTCAAACAGCCTTGTCATGGGTTTTGGCGTGCCGCAGCTCAGCGGCCGCAGCCTGGCACCTTCGCCGCCGGCCAGTATGACAGCTTTCATCAAAAACAACTCCTTTTTCCCTGTTTGCCATTAGTATTTGTCTGCTTTTTTGAAAGAAATTCATGAAAATAACGGAAACCTGCGTAAATCAAGGATATTGCGGAAGAGCAGGTGCTCTGTTAGAAAAATTTAAGAAAAAAATAACCGGGGGCAATATGGCTTTTCGGCTTGCCTGTGATATAATGAAAGAGGCCCATCTGCAAACTGATTTCTTTTTTGGATGCCTGAAACTTTTTGGTATGGCTTGCGTCTAATATTGTGATTGACAAAAGGCCGTTCGGCCCAGTTTGAAAAATTTCAGCAAGGAGACTACAAGGAGACTACTATGAAGAGAAAATTACTCAGAATGACTGCACTGCTGCTTGCGGTGCTGCTGCTTGTTTTGCCGCTGGCTGCCTGCAGCAAAACGGAAAACAATTCTGCCGAAAACGGCACAAATGCGTCGGAGTCCGGGAACAAGGACAACAGCGGCAACAAAGACAATAAGGGAAACGCCGCGTCCGATGATTCGTATAAGGACTTTGTTTACACGGCGGCTTATCAGAAGCTGACGACGGACGAGGAAATCCAGAACCTGGATCAGCTGACCTACGCAAACGGAAGGCTCTACATGATTGCGTGGATGGTAACCGGCAAGGTGACGGAGTATTATGACGAGGACTGGAACCTTATCACGGACGAGGAAAAGATCGCAAACGGCGAGTATGTCGAAAAGTACGAGTACGACCAGACCGAACCGGCACTTTGCAGTGCCAATCCGGATGGCTCGGACTTCAAACGACTGGAGAATTTCGAACAGACCTCGATTCCGGAGGGTTCCCAGGGCAGCAGCTACATCAACAGCTTGTGTGTGGACGGCAGCGGGAACATCTGGGTCTATGAAGAGATGTATGCCTGGCACTATGACGAAAACGGAACCTACTTTGACGACGGAAACCAGTATTTGATCCGCAAACTGGATGAAACGGGCGCAACCCTGGTCACGGTGGACCTTTCCCAGATCTACGGAGAACAGCAGTATTTCTATGTCAACAATTTCCTGGTGGACGCCAGCGGGATGCTGTATATCACGGGCGGCGAGGAAAACGGCGTCTATGTGGTAGATGAAACGGGCGCAATGCTGTGCACCGTTCCCCTGGAAAACGGATCGATTAACCAGCTTGTCAGACTGAAAGACGGCACGGTTGCCGCCATGTATTACAGCGAAGGCGCGGGGAGCTATGTCCTGAGCAGAATTGATACGGCTGCGAAGGCCTTCGGTGACGATCTCCCGGTTCCCGGTAATATTTATTACCTGATCAACGGCGGCGGGGACTACGATTATTACTATAACGACGGCTATTCGCTCTATGGTTATCAGATAGAAACCGAAACGGCCACACAGCTGGTCAACTGGATCAACAGCGACATCAATTCAGACGAGCTGCAAAGCATTATCCCGCTGGATGACGGCCGTATTATCGGCATCAGCACCAGCTGGAAGAACGATCGCACCAATGTCGAGGTTGTCACGCTGACCAAGGCGGATCCCTCCACCATTCCGGAGAAGGAAATCTTGACCTTTGCCTGTATGTGGCTGAACTATGACGTGCGCGCAAAGATCATTGAGTTCAACAAGGCAAGCGACCGCTACCGCATTAACGTGGTGGATTATTCCACATTCAACACGGAGGACGACTACACCGCCGGACAGACCAAGCTGACGACGGAGATCATTTCGGGTAAGGTGCCGGATATCCTTGCAACCTCCGGTCTGCCCATCAACCGCTATATTGCCCGCGGCCTGCTTGAGGATCTGAAGCCGTATATCGAGTCGGATCCCGAACTGGGCACGGATGCCATTGTGCCCGGCGCGCTGCGTGCGCTGGAAGTCAACGGCGGTATTTACCAGGCAGCCTCCAGCTTCTATATTGAAACAGTGATCGGCGCAGAGAAAATCGTCGGCGATAAAATGGGCTGGACAGTCAGCGATCTGAAGGCGGCTCTTGCCAAAATGCCGGAGGGCGCCATGGCCTTCTGCGATACAACGCGCGACAATCTGCTCTTTTATATCTGCTCGATGAACCAAAGCAATTATGTAGATTGGGAAACGGGCAAGTGCGATTTCAATAACGAGGAGTTTATACAGCTTCTGGAGTTTGTAAAAACCTTCCCGGCCGAGATCAACTACGACGACAATTACGAATATGTCAGCCTGTATAAGCAGATCATGGAAGGCAAAGTCATGCTGGCCAACACGACGGTTGCCGACTTTGACGAATTCCGGGTGTACAAACAGGTATTCGGCGGCGACATCACGTTCGTAGGCTTCCCGACCTCCTCCGGCAGCGGCAGCATTGCCCAGTTCTCCGACGGCCTTGCCATTTCTTCTACCTGCGCCAACAAGGATGCGGCCTGGTCCTTCGTCCGTTACCTCTTCACGGAGGAATACCAGACGGAAGACCATTATGGCTGGCGTTTCCCGACCAACCAGAAGGCATTTGACCAGATGGTTGCGCAGGCCATGGAAAAGCAGATGGGCACCGATGAAAACGGCAACGAAGTGGAAGTCTCCCACGGCTCCTGGTGGATTGATGACGGCATAGAAGTGGAAATGTATGCCGCCACGCAGGAGGATGTGGATCAGATTGTGGAACTGATCAACAACGCCAGCGGTGCAAGCGCGTTTGATCAGGATATTTACGACATCATCGCCGAAGAGGCACAGGCTTTCTTTGAAGGCCAGAAGACCGCACAGGATGTCGCGGCCATCATCCAGAGCCGCGCAAGTATTTACGTCAACGAACAGAGATAAATTAAGGCAGGATAAAGCATGAAGATCAATCACGCAAAACTCCGCCGCAAGATGCGCGGCAGACTGAGCGGCGCGGCGTTTCTGGCGCCCAGCTTTCTCGGCGCGGCCATATTTTACATATTGCCCTTCGGCGTGGTGGTCTATTATTCGCTCATCAAAAGCCCGCTGGTCAGGGAATTTGTCGGCTTTGAGAATTTTGTCAATGTTTTAAACAACTCGTCCTTCCGTATGGCGGCCGCCAACACGCTGAAGTTTTCGGCGGTCGCTGTACCGCTCGCGGTCATACTGGCAATTCTGCTGGCGCTCATGCTGGAGTGCAAAATCCCGGCCAAAAGCCAGCTCAGGACCTTCTTCCTGAGCCCCATGATGGTGCCGGTTGCCTCCATTGTCCTGATCTGGCAGGTCATTTTCCATTATAACGGCGTGCTGAACAATTTCCTGTCGATATTCGGGTATGACAAAATCGACTGGTTCAAATCCGATTACGGCCAGATACCGATCATTGTCCTGTTTCTGTGGAAAAACCTCGGCTATAACATGATTCTGTTTATGGCGGCACTGAACAATATGCCAAAAGGCCTTTTGGAGGTTGCCCGCGTGGAGGGCGCCGGCCCGGTATACTGCTTTTTCAATATCAAGCTGCGCTATCTCTCGCCGACGGTGCTGTTTGTCACGATTCTGTCGCTGATCAACTCCTTCAAGGTGTTCCGCGAGGTCTATCTGCTGACAGGCGCCTATCCCTACGAATCTCTTTATATGCTGCAGCACTTCATGAACAATGCGTTCGTGAATATTGACTATCAAAAGCTATCGGCGGCGGCCGTGCTGATGGCGGCCGTTATGGTGGTGCTGATCGCCATCCTTTTCGTGGCGGAGAACTTCTTCGGAAAGGATGTGGAAGGATGAGAAAGGCCATGTATGCGCTGGGGCGCGGGCTGCTTTTTCTGACGGCGCTGCTGTTTGCTATAGTGTTTTTGATGCCGACCGTGCTGACCATCACGAATTCCTTCATGTCCGGCACGGAAATCGCCGCGAACTATGGCGTGGTGTTTTCGTCCCTTTCCAATACCACGACCTATATTTCGGATCAGGTGAACCTGAAATTCATCCCGGATCAAGTCAGCTTTTCCCAGTATGCCACAGCGCTGCTGAAAAGCCCGGATTATCTGCTGAAATTCTGGAACAGTGTGATTCTGGTGGTGCCGATCGTGATTTTCCAGGTGGCGGTGGCGGCATTTGCCGCATACAGCTTCACCTGCTACCGGGGAAAAATGAAGGAAGCCCTGTTTTTCTTTTACATCATCCTCATGCTGATGCCCTATCAGGTGACGCTGGTGCCGAACTATCTGGTGGCAGAGTGGACGCATTTGCTGAATACCCGCTGGGCCATCATTCTGCCGGGCATTTTCGCACCGTTTTCGGTGTTTTTGCTCACAAAATTTATGCGGCGCATCCCGGTTTCGCTGATCGAGGCCGCCAAGCTGGACGGCGCGGGAGACTGGAAGATCTTTACGCGCATCTGCCTGCCCATGTGCCGCAGCGCGCTTTACTCCATCGTGATACTCGTGTTCATCGACTATTGGAACATGGTGGAACAGCCGATCGTTCTGCTGTCCGACGCGGAAAAACAGCCGCTTTCCGTGTTCCTTTCGCAAATCAATTCAGGTGAAGTCGGACTGGCTTTTGCCGTCGCGACGATTTATATGGTGCCGACGCTCCTGCTGTTCCTGCACGGAGAGGATTACCTGGTCGAGGGCATCACATATTCTGGCTCCGTAAAGGGGTAAGGGGGATCATATGGATACCAAAGAAGCACTCAGAGGAAAAAGAAGAGGCTGGATCAAAAATGCAGCCATTATATTCCTTGCCATCATGCTCGTTTTGACCTTCTTCTCGAATACCATCATGAACCGTTCCCTGCCGGAGGTCGCCACGCAGTATGTGTCCTCGGGAACCATTTCGGCGAAGATACGCGGCTCCGGTACTGTGACCGCAAACTCCGCCTATGAGGTGAAGGTGAAGGAAAACCGCGTGATCAAAACCGTGGCCGTGCGAAAGGGCGATACGGTGGAGGTGGGCGATGTGCTGTTCATCCTGGAAGAGGGCGAGAGCACAGGTCTGCAGGAACTGCGGGATCAGCTGGACGACGCAAAGTATAACTACCGTCTGCTGCTTTTAAGCTCGCCGTATATCAACACCTCCTCCGACAGCCGGGAAATCGAACGGCTCAAGGAAAAGGTGGAAGAAGCGATTGAAGAGCGCGACCTGTCCTATGTAACGGATGCGCAGATTGCCTCCGCGGAGAGCGATGTGACGGATAAGGAAATTGCCGCGGAGACAGCGGCGAACCAGATTGAGGATCTGGACGAAAAAATTGCCGAGCTGAACGAACAGCTTGCCGGCCTGAGCGGCGGCACGGTGAATGCAGACCTTTCCGCCGAGCAGAAAGCGCTGGATGCCGCCGCACGGGAGCTGAACAGCAAAAAAACGGAATTGCAGACAGCCAACCTGATTTACGGCCGCGCCTATGAAAAACTGAGTGAGATTGCCGCAACATGGGAAATTGAGTATCATCCGGAGTACAGCCTGGAGGCCCGTATGGCCGGTTATGCGCGGATGAATCCGGGTGCAGGGCTAGATGGTATAACATACTCCGAGGCTTATGAAAAAATAACGGACGCCAAAGTGGCGTTGGAAGCGGCACAGATTGCCTATAACGATGCACAGACAGCCTATTACAACCGCCTTGCGGAGCTGGGCGCATCGTCCATGGAATCCGCACAGGCTTCCAGCCTGAAGGCCCAGCTGGAAACGCTGGAGGAGCAGAAGAAGGCGGCGGAGAAGGAAAAGAAGAACGCCGACAAGGCACTCGAGGAAGCCAATGCCCTGCTGGAAACGCTGAAAACAAAAAAAGAGAACTATAAAATGCTCGACGACGCCGTGAAGGCTGCCGAGGATGCTCTGGAAGATAAGCTGATCTCCGTTCAGGAATCGCAGCACTCCACAACGGTGGAAAAAACCAAGTTTGACCTGGATGTGGAAAAGGCCAAAAAGCAGATCGACGAGCTTCAGGAGAAAATCGACAAATATGAAGAAGGCGAGGGCGGCGATACCATCAATGCCCCCGTTGCCGGCACCGTAACGGCAATCAATATTTCCGCCGGTTCCACGACGGATTACGACGTCTCCCTGATGACGATTGAGGAAAACGACCGCGGCTATATGCTCAGCTTCTCCGTCACGAATGAACAGGCCCAGAAGGTGAAGATTGGCGACAGCGCGGACGTGACCGGTTATTACTGGGGCTCTGACATCAAGGCAACGCTTGCAGCGATCACCAATGATCCCGCCGGCGCCGGTCAGAGCAAGCTCTTGAACTTTGTGGTGGAAGGCGACGTATCCGCCGGTGACCAGCTGAATCTGGCCATCAGCCAGAAGAGCGCGAACTATGAGCTGATTGTGCCCAACAGCGCGGTGCGCTCCGATGCAAACGGCTATTTTGTGCTGACGGTACAGACGAAGAACAGCCCGCTGGGCAACCGCTATGTGGCGACGCGTGTGGACGTACAGGTGCTTGCCTCCGATGATACCAATACGGCGGTATCGGGCAGCTTGGTCAGCTATGACTATGTGATTACGACCTCGTCGGCGCCGCTGACGCCCGGCCAGCTGGTGCGTCTTGTGGAAAACTGATTTGGATGGAAAGGGAAACAGTATGCGCAGGAAACGCAGCACAATCCTCATATTGGCTTTGAATGCGCTGCTGATCGCCGCATTTATCGCGTCGGTGGCGGGATACAGCCACTATGCCAACCTCCTGGAATCCCAGGCAGCCGCAAAACGCTGGCAGGGGGAAAGCGGCGTGCGTTTTGCGCAGATCTCCTGTTTCCGGCCGGTCGGCGCGGAACTGAGCCTGAACGACATTGCTCAATTCCGTTCCGCCGTGGAATCCGCGCTGGTCGATGCTTCCCTGGACGTGGAGGGCGACATTCGGATGTATGTGGATACGTACAGCTCCCGGTCGAAGCTGACGGTATACGGAAACAAAGGCTCCATCGAGGCGACTGCCTATGAAATCGGCGGCCAGTATTTCACCTTTCATCCGCTGAAGCTGGTTTCCGGCAGCTATATCGCCGGGGACGATCTGGCGCGCGACCGCGTGGTGCTCACACGGGAGCTGGCATGGGCGGTCTTTGGCGCTGTGGATGTGGCCGGCATGACGGTGACGATCGACAACGTGCCCTATGTCGTGGCCGGCGTCGTGGATTCCGAAAGCGATGCGGCCAGTCTTGCGGCCGGAGCCGGCGGTCCGAGCATCTATCTGCACAGCGACCGGAAGAACACGCCGTCGGACGCAGTGATCAATTGCTATGAAATCATTCTGGCGGATCCAATTTCCGGTTTTGCCAAAAATACGGTAACGCAGAGCATGAAAGCGGGCGGCGAGATTGTGGAAAACAGCGCCCGGTACAGCCTTGGCAGCATCACGGGCATCATTTGGCATTTCGGAAGCCGCTCCATGAATGTATTCGGCATTTTATACCCGTATTGGGAGAACGCCGCGCGCTATACGGAAGATATGATGGCGCTGATGCTGGTGTTTGCGGCGGTTTCCGCCGTTGTGCCGCTGGTGTTTGCGGGAATCGTGGCCGTACAGGCCGTGCGCCGTCTCAAAGTACAGGGAAAACGCGTGGCAAACAGAATCCGGGAACGGTATTAAAACAGAAAAAAGGCAGGAAAACCATCCTGCCTTTTTTATTTGCCGCGCGCGGCGGTTTATTCGCTGTCGGGGACAAAGGTGCGCACCGCTTCGATATGAATGAAGCGGATTGCCCGGAATGCATAGCTGGAGAGCGGGCGATAGTCTGCGTCCCGGGAGTGGGCAGCGACCAGAATGTTGTCGAGCGTCGGGGTTTCTCCGACGGAGACAATCACCGGGGTGTGGTGAAACTCCGGCCGGTTCAGCGCAAGCTGGCAAATGTCGCCGGGCTGCATTTGTGAAATGTCCGTGTCCGTTCCGAAGGGCCCGGCATTCAGGTTGCCCGTCAGGAAATTGTATAAGTACTGTACGCCCGTCCAGGAGGCGGTGCGGTCGTTTGCGGTGATGTAGTACCAACCATATATCGGGGTATAATTCATCACGCCGGCGCCGGCATAGATGCACTGGGAGGCAAAATTGGTGCAGTCGCCTCCTATGCCCTGGAAATCAAAAAATTCGGGATTGCGTCCATAGGCCCAGCGGTGCGCATAGGCCACGGCCAGTTCGCGGTTATAGGGAAATTCAATGAGTTTCATAAGGCGCGTCATCCTTTTTCTCAAGATGCCCCATTTTATGCGGGAAGCGGCGCGACTGACACAAAAAGACGTCCGGACACGGGCCTTGAAAGGCCGGTATCCGGACTTGTTGTTTTTCAGAAACCGGGGGCATTCAGCAGACACAGCATCCGCTGCGCGCACGACTCATAGGAAGCCAGCGTCCGAAGCGTTTCCGTGACCTGTTCTGCGCCTGCGGCTTGTACAGCGGGATCCGCCGTGTCTATGGCACACGCCCGTCGCACGTTGTAGGCAAGCCAGGCGAGTATGCTCTCTGCGGCAGCCAGCGCCGCTTCCTCCCACGGCAGCCCGGCTGCGGGACAGGCCGCGCGGTATGCGTCAAGCATGGCCCGGAACTGCGGCAGCAGAATCCCACCCTGCCCATCGCCTGTCCAGTCACGCAGCAGCGTGAAGGCGTCCAGCGCCGGGTGAATGGGCCCTGCGGCCTCCCAATCGATCAGGACGGGTTTTTCGTTTGCCCAGAGTACATTCTTGGGGTCGAGATCTCCGTGGCTGAGAACGCATCCTGCACGCATTCTGACGCAGGCACGCCGCGCTTTCTCGTATAGCCGCGCGCATTGCGGGAGCGCGGCGAGAAATGCGTCCGCCCAGGGCTGCCGGAATCGACGGGCGGCTTCCCCCAGCGCATTCCAGTCAGGGCCTTCCCTATATTCGGGAAGCGGGAAACCGGGGAGCGTGAGCCTTGCGCTGTGTATCCGGCCGAGTATAGCGCCGATGGCGGCGCAGTGCGCCGGTGTCAGCTCCGGCGGAAAGACAGAAACACCCTCCTGCCAGGGAAAGAGCAGAAAGTACTGCCCGTTCTGGCAGAAAATCGGGTCATCCTCCCGCGTAAGGGCGGTAACGGATGGAACAAACTGCGCCAGCGCACGCGCCACCTGCTCCGCACGGCGTATATTGCCGAGTGCGCCGGGCCGCCCGGCCACTTCGGGGTTCAGTCGCTTCAGTACCCAGACGCCCCGGTCTGTTTCCACGCGGTATGTGGTATGCATCAGGCCGCCGGAGAGCGGCATAGGAGATCCGTAGAGCGTACCGAGGGAAAAGGCCGTCAAAACGGCCTGCAAAACGTGACAGTTCATGCTGCCGTCCTCAATCCAGCTTCAGCTTTTTCACGCTTTCCAGCACACGGGTTTGCTCGCTGGGCGACTCAATGGTGCTGCACATTTCATCGAACTTGTAAAACTGCTTTAAAAGCGGGTCGGTCGTGTCGTTTGGCTGCGCGGCGCGCGGCGGCGTATCGTAAATCTTGGTATAGACCTTGTAAAACGTGGAATAGTCCCCAAAACCGCACTGGCGCGCCACTTCGTTGTTTGCAATGCCGGCGTGCAGCAGATGCCTGGCCCGGATCAAACGCTTGAACGTGATGTATTTCCAGAGGGTGAAGCCCAGATGCTGCTTGAAAATCCGGTCAAGCTGCGAGCGGGAAATGTACAGATTGGCCGCAATGCTGTCCGGATTCAGGTCCTCATCCAGATGGTCGTTGACATAGGTGATAATATTGCGCAGAATCTCGGAACGGTTATCGCAGGTGCTTGTATTGTTGTATTCATAAACGCGGTTGATCTCGCTCAATATCATGGTCAGCGCACCAAATACCGCAATCCTGCGCATATAGGTGTCGGGAACGGCCGCAATATTTGCAAAGCAGGACTCCAGAAACGTACTGTCAATTTTCCCTTTCGGGATGACGCAGCCCATGCCAAGCTCCCGTTCCGTAAAGGGACGGTAGATGCGGAAATCCGGATCAAAGATCGTGTAATAAAACGGACTGAACTCCATGTGGTGAAATTCGGCCGGAAATTCGGTCGGCTCAACCTTGTGCACTTCCGCATCACGCGTGATCAGAATATCGCCGGGGCCGATGATATAGGAAACACCCTCCACATTCGCGGAAAGCCGTCCGGATTTGCAGTAAACAAGCTCGTGAGCCTCGTTGATGTTCAATAATGAAGTGTCCTCCTGTGCGCTTTCCACGTAATTGTCGGCGTACAAAAGATATCGGTCTTTGTATGCACTTTTAAACATTGAATCACCACCTTTTCTGTATTATAGCAAATTTTTGCGCCGGAAACAATATGGTGTGCTCCGGTTTTGCCATGCGTTTTTACGTCAGAGGCCGCCGCTGCGGGGGAGACAGGATCGGATATTTTCAAACGATTTTCGAACAGTGACCGGAATGTTTGAAAATCTCACTGTATTGCGCTGGAAGACGGATAAATCACGGCGCATTTGTTGTTTTCCCCCACACACCGTACTATAATGAAACTGTCCCGCAGGGCGCGCCGCGCCCCCTCGAAAAATGCCTGGCGGGGCGGCAACGGGGAAGTGTCGCCTGCCGGATTCCGGCGGATTGATTCGGGGGCCGGCAGAGAGAAGGGTGAAATTATGAGAAATGGAAAAGTCGCGCTTGTAACAGGCTCCTCATCAGGGATCGGCGCAGCGGTTGCGAAGGCATTGGCACGTGACGGTTACGATATCGCGCTGCATTACAACCGCTCGCCGGAACGCGCACGGGGCGTTCAGGAAGAAATTGAAGCCATGGGTGTGCGCACCTGCCTGCTGCACGGAGATACCTCTGATGCGGAAGTGCCGCGCCGTCTGGTGCGCGAAACGGTCGAAAAACTGGGGCGTCTTGATGTGGACGTCAACAACGCAGGCATCACGCGTATCCAGACGCCGCGTGAGATCACTGCCGAAATCATGGACAGTATGTACTATCTGGATTACCGCGGCATGGTTCTGGGCGCGTCGGAAGCGGCGAAATATATGGTGGAAAACGGCGTGCAGGGCACGATTCTTTTCAATACCTCCATCCGCAGCTTTGCGCCGCACTCCAGCGACGGCGTGTACGGCGGACTGAAGGCGGCCCTGAACCGCACGATTCAATCTTTTGCCATTGACCTGGGACGCTATGGAATCCGCGTGAACGGCTATTCGCCGGGCGTGACGAATGTGCGCAGCCCGAAGGCGGAAGATGAAGCGCTGAATCCCTTCTACCGCGATTCACCGAAGTTTATCCCGCTGCGCCGCAACGGCTATGCGGAGGATATGGGCAATGTGGTTTCGTTCCTGGCCTCTGAAAAGGCATCCTACATTACAGGTCAGGTCATCTGCGTGGATGGCGGCCTTTCCATTGTCGGCGGTGCGGAGCATCTTCCGGATTTGTTTGACGCCTATGATGTGCAGGATATCGCAAAGAGCTATGTCTCAGAGGAAGAATGGCTGCGTCAGCGGAACGAATTTAACGATTACATGACGAAAAAATACGGCGAATATCAACATTAACGGAACGCCCTTCTGCTTCTTTTCTATGAAGTCAGAATGGCTGCAAGGGCGTTGAATTGCCAGTTACCCCCCGATGTGCTTTGTCACATCGGGGGGTGTTTTTATATATGCCTGAGAAATTGCGCATGGAGCGGGCAATCGAACCATTAGAAGATTGAATATATTTTCCTGAAACAGGAGCTAAAAATGAACTAAATGAGAATAGGCATTCAAAGTGTTATGAAAGTTTGAAGTTTGTGTTGACATTTCATGTAAAGGCCGGTATAATGAATTTACGTTATTCGATTATTGTTCACAATATTTTTATATCTTGTGAACAAAACAAAAAACAAGGAGGAAATAGCATGAACACAAAACGTTTGCTTTGCCTGCTCATTGCGGTTCTTATGCTGGTCACGCTGTTCAGCGCGTGCGCACAGAGCGATAAGAAGCCTGCGGATGACAAGGGCAGCACCTCGACCTCTGACGACAAGGGCTCCAATGATAAGGGCTCTGACGACAAGGGCACGACCGACGATGGCCCTGCTGAAGTTGAAAAGGCTCCTCTTGAGTGGCTCGGTAGTTACAATGCAAACTACACGAACGACGAAATCGAAGGCTTTGAAACTTTCCAGCACCTGATGGATCTCGTCACCAATACGTACAATGTTGACTACGTTTACAACTGCGTCTACCAGGAAGCTTACCTGAACACCCTGAACGGTATGATCGCAGGCGGCAATCTCCCGGATATGTTCAATACCCGTGAGATCCTCTCCGATCAGCAGATCCTGCAGCTGATCGCCGGCGGCAGTCTGGCTTCCCTGGATGATGTCCTGGAGTACTCCGACGGTTCCTCCAAGGGCTACTACAATGATCCGGATGCTCTTCTGTACCTGAAGGCATACGCAACGGTTGATGACGGCAATTGGTATTATGTACCGCTGCCCAACACCACCGGTTCCTCCCTCGACTTCTCCACAGATAAGTACAACACCCGTGCGGATGGTCAGATCCACGGTGCATACGCAGTCTGCGTCCGTCAGGACTGGCTCGACAAGCTCGGCCTTGCAATGCCGACCACCACGGATGAGTTCTTTGAGGTCATCAAGAAGTTCCAGGATGAAGATGCGAACGGCAACGGCTCCGCTGATGAGCGTTACATCGGCCTCCTCGGCAGTGACTTCCAGACCTCCGGTATCGGCCAGTGGTTCGGCCTGCCGTACACCGACTTCATTGAAGATCCGTCCACCGGTGAAATCGAAGTTTCCGCTCTGACTGACGGTTATGCAGAGTTCTGCACCTACATGAACAAGATTTACAACAACAATCTGGTTTATGTGGAAGGCACGCATCCGTGGGGCAACGGCACCACGATCGCTGCTGACGTTGTATCCGCTATCGGCATGATGCCGGGCAACCTGCAGTTCTGGAACTGCACCGATCCGAATGGCTACTATATGCCGATGCCTATTGTTCAGGGCGTGGAAGGCGTTGAGCCGCGTCTGCTGATTCAGGAATCCAAGGCATTCTTCACCGGCTTCTCCTTCTCCTCCAAGTGCGACTACCAGGCAGCCGGTAGCTTCATGGATTTCCTCTGCTGCCAGGATACCTTCATGACCTTCAAATATGGTATTGAAGGCAAGGCTTGGGACTATGATGAGAACGGCAACTTCATCCAGTATGTTCTGCCAAGCGAGGACGAGCTCCACAGCGCCGGCGCGGCCGGTACCTATTGGCTGAACAACTCCCTGTTCCCGATCAACGGCGCCCACCACGGCAACCTCTGGGCTCCGATCAAGAACGTTTATGACAATGCTCAGGATGCACTGGATGCCGGCGAGCCTTATGCGCAGGACAATCAGACCATCGAATCCTGGCGTGAGCTTCAGGCAGCTGCCAACAAGCCTGTGACCGACACCATGATCGCCGGCTCCGAAGTGATGCTGCATTACCTCGTGGAAAATCCGAACAACTACCGTCCGACTGCTTACTATTCCTACACCACCATGGCCACCAACGAAGAGGCTGAGGTCATCGCAATGTACGATACCGACCTTAAGACCTTCCTCCGTGAGCTGACCACCGGCCTGATCACCGGCTCCATCTCCATCGACTCGATCGACGAGCAGGTACAGTCCGCATATGACAACCTGGGCCTCCAGGAGTACATCAATGTCATGCAGGCTCGTGTTAACCGCTTCCTCGAGACCTTGGGCCGTCCGGTTGTTGAGATCAAATAATTGATTCTTAACGAATCGTCGCTTCGTGCGACTAAGAAAGCCCCGTATGTGAAAACATACGGGGCTTTTTCTCGTATGAATGAAATGATATCTGTATATGGGAATACGCCCAGAACTGTCATTCCATGAACATAATTTCCGAAAAAATCTATATTCCAAGAAAAAATTGGAACATGCGTGCAAGATGTTATGAAAGTTTGAAATTTTCGTTGACTTTCTACGACAAACCCGCTATACTGAATAACGTTACTTACAGATTGTTCACACTATATTAGAATTATTGTGAACAAAAAAATTAAGGAGGCAAAACTATGAACACAAAGCGTTTGGTTTGCCTGCTCATCGCTGTTCTCATGCTGGTTACGCTGTTCAGCGCGTGCGCGCAGAATGACACGAAGCAGCCCAGTGATGACAAGGGCAACACCTCCGACACCGCCGATAAGGGTAATACCGAAGATACCGGCGATGACGGAAAAGACAACCCCGCAGAAACCGAGAAGCGCACGATCGAATGGCTCGGCAGCCAGGGCGGCAACGTCTATGCAACTGCTGAAGAAGCCAGAGATCAGCACTTTGCCACTTACGAGGCTCTTATGGATGTCGTCACCAACGACTTCAACCTCGACTATAAGTGGTCCATCATTTTCTCCGATGCGTATCTGACCACCCTGAGTGGTTACATCGCAGCAAACACCCTGCCGGATATGTTCAATACCCGTGAACTCCTCGATGACACGACGCTGAACCAGCTGATCGAGGCCGGCCGTCTGGCTTCCGTTGATGATATCCTGGAGTACTCCGATGGTTCCTCCAAGGGTTACTACAACACGGAAGGCCAGCTCCTGTACCTGAAGGCATTTGCAACGGTTGCTGATGGCAACTGGTACTATGTACCGCTGCCCAACACCACCTCTTCTTCCTTCGACTTCTCCAACTCCAAGTACAGCATGCGTGCAAATGGCCAGATCCACGGTGCATACTCTGTTTGCGTCCGTCAGGATTGGCTTGACAAGTGCTCCCTCGCCATGCCGACCAACACCACCGAGTTCTATGAGATGCTCAAAACTTTCCAGGAGCAGGATGTGAACGGTTCCGGTTCTGCTGAAGAGCGCTACATTGGCCAGCTGGGCAGCAAGTTCCAGACCTCCGGTGTTGGCCAGTGGTTTGGTCTGCCGTATCAGGACTTCATTGAAGATCCGGCTACTGGTGTGATCGAAGTTTCCTGCCTGACTGACGGTTACAAAGAGTTCTGCGAATACATGAACCTGCTGTACACGGATAACCTCGTTTATGTTGAGGGTACGCATCCGTGGGGCAACGCTACTGCGATCGGTGCGAACAACATCGCTGCTATCGGCATGATGCCGGGCAACCTGCAGTTCTGGAACACCGGCGATCCGAACAGCATGTACTATCCGATGCCGATCGTTCAGGCTGTTGAGGGTATTGAGCCGCGTCTGCTGGTTCAGGAATCCCAGGCTCCGTTCGTTGGATTCTCTTTTGCTGTTGACTGCGACTACCAGGCTGCTGGTACTTTCATGGACTTCCTCTGCTGCCAGGATACCTACATGATCTTCAAGCATGGTATCGAAGGCAAGGCATATGACTGGAACGACGATGGTTCCATCACCAACTACACGCTCGGCGATGGCGATCTGCAGAGCTACGGCCCGGCACAGACCTACTGGCTGTCCAATAACGCCTTCCCGATCAACGGCGGTCACCATGGTAACATCTGGGGCGTTCGTAAGAACGTTTATGATGATGTTGATACCGCTCTTGCAGCCGGCGAGCCCTATGCGCAGGACTTCCTGACCCACGAGGGTTGGTGCGAGCAGCGCGGTGTCAGCGAGGATGTCATTTCCGGCGCTGAGCAGATGCTTCTCTACATCAAGGAACAGGGCAAGGACTTCTATCATCCGACCGCTTACTATTCCTACACCACCATGGCTACTCCGGACGAGGCAGCTGTTGTCGCCCAGTATCAGACCGAGCTGGAGACCTACCTCCTCGAGATGACCACCAACATGATCACCGGTACCGTTTCGACCGACACGATCGACGAGCAGGTACAGTTCGCATTTGATAACCTGGGCTTCCAGGAGTACATCAATGTGATGCAGTCCCGCGTCAACCGTTACCTCGAGGCTATCGGCCGCGATCCTGTTGAAATCAAATAATTGAGTTTCAAAGACGAATCGAAAATTCAATTGCGAAGCGCCCCATATGCGAAACATATGGGGCGCTTATATTGTTGTTGTGCATTTTTAGCAGAATATGACCTGAAATCAAGCTGAAAAACGATGAAAAATGGCGGTGAAAAGAACCTTAACTCCTTCTATGACAAAAAGTTCAAATAAGTAGCTGTAAAAATAAGAAGCTTTGAAAATTTCAGCAAGGTAAAATTTGTTCAAAAACTGCTTGTTGACTTTTTGTTAAGTTTCGTATACACTATGTGGGCAGTCTTCAGTAAATGCACATAAACCACTTTTTGTGGTTTATGTGCAAAAACATTTTTGTCAAGGAGGCAAAACTATGAACACAAAGCGTTTGGTTTGCCTGCTCATCGCTGTTCTCATGCTGGTTACGCTGTTCAGCGCTTGCGCGCAGAATGACACGAAGCAGCCCAGTGATGACAAGGGCAACACCTCCGACACCGCCGATCAGGGCAACACTGCTGATACCGGCGATGACGGAAAAGACAACCCCGCAGAAACCGAAAAGCGCACGATCGAATGGCTCGGCAGCCAGGGCGGCAACGTCTATGCAACTGCTGAAGAGGCCAGAGATCAGCACTTCGCCACTTACGAGGCTCTTATGGATGTCGTCACCAACGACTACAACCTCGACTATAAGTGGTCCATCATTTTCTCTGATGCGTATCTGACCACCCTGAGTGGTTACATCGCAGCAAACACCCTGCCGGATATGTTCAATACTCGTGAAATCCTCGATGACACGACGCTGAACCAGCTGATCGCGGCCGGCCGTCTGGCTTCAGTTGATGACATCCTGGAGTACTCCGATGGTTCCTCCAAGGGTTACTACAACACGGAAGGTCAGCTCCTGTACCTGAAGGCATTTGCAACGGTTGCTGACGGCAACTGGTATTATGTACCGCTGCCCAACACCACTGCTTCTTCCTTCGATTACTCCAACTCCAAGTACAATCTGCGTGCAAACGGCCAGATCCACGGTGCATACTCTGTTTGCGTCCGTCAGGATTGGCTTGACAAGTGCTCCCTCTCCATGCCTACTAATACGGATGAGTTCTTCGAGATGCTGAAGACCTTCCAGGAGCAGGATGTGAACGGCTCCGGTTCCGCTGAAGAACGTTACATTGGCCAGCTGGGCAGCAAGTTCCAGACCTCCGGCGTTGGTCAGTGGTTTGGTCTGCCGTATCAGGACTTCATTGAAGATCCTGCAACCGGCGTGATCGAAGTTTCCTGCCTGACCGAAGGTTACAAAGAGTTCTGCGAATACATGAACCTGCTGTACTCCAACAACCTCGTATACGTGGAAGGCACGCATCCGTGGGGCAACGCAACCGCTATCGGTGCGAACAATATCGCTGCTATCGGCATGATGCCGGGCAACCTGCAGTTCTGGAACACTGGCGACCCGAACAGCATGTACTATCCGATGCCGATCGTTCAGGCTGTTGAGGGTGTTGAGCCGCGTCTGCTGATTCAGGAATCCCAGGCTCCGTTCGTTGGCTTCTCTTTTGCTGTTGACTGTGACTACCAGGCTGCTGGTACTTTCATGGACTTCCTCTGCTGCCAGGATACCTACATGATCTTCAAGCATGGTATCGAAGGCAAGGCTTATGACTGGAATGATGACGGCTCCATCACGAACTATACTCTTGATGACGGCGATCTCCAGAGCTACGGCCCGGCACAGACCTACTGGCTCGCTAACAACGCATTCCCGATCAACGGCGGCCACCATGGTAACATCTGGGGCGTTCGTATCAACGTTTATGATGACGCTCAGGCTGCACTGGATGCTGGCGAGCCTTATGCGCAGGACTTCCTGACCCATGAAGCCTGGTGCGCGCAGCGTGGCGTCAGCGAGGATGTCATTTCCGGCGCTGAGCAGATGCTCCGTTACATCGTGGAACAGGGCAAGGATTTCTATCATCCGACCGCTTACTATTCCTACACCACCATGGCTACTCCGGAAGAGGCTGAAGTTGTCGCCCAGTATCAGACTGAGCTGGAGACCTACCTCCTCGAGATGACCACCAACATGATCACCGGTACCATTTCGACCGACACGATCGACGAGCAGGTACAGTTCGCATATGATAACCTGGGTCTCCAGGAGTACATCAATGTGATGCAGTCCCGCGTCAACCGTTACCTCGAGGCTATCGGCCGTGACGCTGTTGAAATTGAGGACTAATTCCTGTCTTTGATAACAGCCATTTTACAGTTCCGTCCCGTGCTTTGCACGGGGCGGAATTTTGCATATTTATACAAAATTGGAGAACGTTAAGACTCTGTTCTGAAAGCGAAAATGCGGCCGGAGGGAGGGCACTTTTCTTGCTTTTTCCGCCTTGGTAAACCGCGATTTAAGAGTGCACGAGGACAAACAGCCGACCAATTTGACTCTTACTTGCGGGGGAGATACCGCTCTTTGAGATCGAGCATTCCGGACGCTTGGGCAAAAAAGTACAGCGGGGCGTTTCCCAAAACGCCCCGCTGTTACACTACTGAGTCGGGGATATCTTACAAAACCGGACGCCGGCTGGCCTCATCCGAAGAGGAACGGATGGCTCTTATCTGCCGCGCCTGGAAAGGGGAGGCCCAATGATCTCTGAAAGGATGACTGCACGCCGGAGCTCTGCTGGGTTCCGTGTGACCAAAGCAGAACGCTGAGGAACCGCGGTAGACTCGCGCCGAAAGACCTTCGCGGGTTCGCCGAGCGGCATATGCGCCGCTTGAGAAGCGTCATCTGCGGGTTCTCTGGCTGCCATAGGCGAAGGTACTTGCGATGGTGTGCCCTTCGGGGGCACGGGATCAGATACTGCCTGTTTTCTGCTTTTTTTCGCCTCTGCCTTCTCACCTTGAAACGGATCAAAGGTTTCCGAGGTGATAGGGACTCTCTGATTCATGGCAGTTTGCGTGTTCGTGATCGCCGACAACACACTGATCGGAAGAAGATGATTCGGTTTCATGACAAAAACCCTTATTCATTCGGTTGAGCGGCGATGGAATTGCGCATTTGCGTATCTGCGATCACATTTTTCATATTATAATAGTCCATCACGCCCAATTTTCCGTCACGCAGCGCGGCGGCCATGGCTTTTGGCACTTCCGCCTCTGCTTCCACGACTTTTGCACGCATTTCCTGCACGGCAGCGACCATTTCCTGCTCACGCGCCACAGCCATCGCGCGGCGCTCCTCGGCTTTTGCCTGTGCAATGCGCTTATCTGCCTCGGCCTGATCGGTCTGAAGCTGTGCGCCAATGTTGCGGCCCACGTCTACGTCCGCGATATCAATGGAAAGAATCTCAAACGCCGTACCGGACTCCAGTCCTTTCATCAGGACGTTCTGCGAGATACGGTCCGGGTTTTCAAGCACTTCTTTATGCGTTTCGGCGGAACCGATGGTCGTGACAACGCCTTCGCCGACGCGCGCGATGATCGTCTGCTCACCGGCGCCGCCCACAAGACGGTCGATGTTGGCACGTACCGTGACCTTTGCTTTTGCTTTTACTTCAATGCCGTCCTTCGCCACGGCGGCAACAACCGGCGTCTCGATGACCTTCGGGTTGACGGTCATCTGCACAGCCTCGAGCACGTCACGGCCCGCAAGGTCAATTGCTGCTGCACGCTCGAATTCCAACGGGATGTCTGCGCGCTGTGCGGCGATCAGGGCGTTGACCACACGGTCCACATTGCCGCCCGCGAGATAGTGCGCTTCCAGCTTGTTGATGGGAAGCTCAATGCCGGCCTTGGTAGCCTTGATCAGCGGGTTCACAATCCTGGACGGAATCACGCGGCGCAGGCGCATACCAACAAGCGTGAGAATGCCGACGTGAACGTTTGCGGCGAGCGCGCTGATCCACAGCGCGACCGGAACAAAGCTGAAAAAGAGGCACAGGAAAATGAGAATCGCGAGAAGTATCACAATGATTACGATTGTATCCATATTCAATCCTCCAAATATTTATACGTTCGCCATGGCGAGTTCCGCCACGACGATTCGGTTGCTGTTTACGTCGATGACGCGGATGGGATCGCCGGAGGAAATGTAATCTCCGCTTGAAACGACATCGTAAACTTTGCCGTCGATCATGGCTCTGCCGGAGGGACGAAGGGTCGTCTGCGCGGTACCCTCACGCCCGACCAGAAAAGCAAGGTCGGCTGCGGCGCTGGAAAATCCCTCTTCGTTGGAATTTTTGGCTTTCAGGATGAAGTTCGCGGAAAGCTTTCCCTTTGAAAGAAGGACTAAGAACACGACCGCGACGATGGCGATCACCAGAAGGACGATGCCCGTAAAGATCAGCCCTTCTAAAAAGGTATCGGCTGCGAATAGAATGGCAAGAGCAAATGCGATCAGCGAGCTGACGCCTGCCACGCCAAAACCGGGCACACACAGTTCAATGATCAGCAATACAACGCCGATGCCAAAGAGTATGATAGCGGCAAGCGGGATGCCTGCAAATAAAGCAAGAAAATCCATCAGAATTCAACTCCTTTTGAAAAGGAAAACGGGTTTGTGCGTGCGAAACTCCCGGACTGCAGCAGCAGCCGGAACAGGGATTGACGGATCAGAAGATCCTGCTGCAAAAACCATCGGCGCCACCTCCGTTCGGGCAAGTGAGTTTTGGAAGGAGTCCTCTACTCATCCTTCATCCATATTATAACACATACTATATGAAAATGCTATAAAAATCGAGAAGGAAAATAGCGCCTTGTATAGCAAATTGCCTGTGAAAGAGGATACAGTTGCTGCATCTTTCGTAAAATTCACTTGAAATTCCGCAAACCCTTCGGATAGTGGTTTTTCACCACGCCGCCGGAGGCCTTGCCAAATCCGAGGGGATAGTCGCGGCCTCCCGCAGACACGCAGACGGCACACCAGCCCTTTTCCGCTGCGGCGCTGATCTGCTCGCCGCGCAGGAACGCCGCGATGCGCGGATCGTCGGCGGAAAGGGAAACGCGGCTGCCGATCTCCTGTGCCGGCATGGCCGTAAACAGGGCGTGATCCGGCTCGAACCGGCCGCGCAGGAAATGACCGGCGGGCACGCCGGCACGGACCGCACCTTCCAGACCGCCCGGCGCTAGCCATACGGTGTCCCCACGGAGCACCGGCTCGTACCACGGTTCTTCCCGGAACAGCGCGCGCCAGAAATCGCGGAACAGCGCGTCCTGTTCGCCTTTCAAGGGCGTACCGGCGATCAGCGGCAGCTGGGTCGTGTCGCCGTCGCGGCGGTGCAGACGGGCCACAAAGTGCCCTTCGCCCGGCACCGTGTGCGGCATCAGGCGCGCGGCGCGTGAAAGCTCTGCGCGGACGCCGATTTCCGCACCGAAAGCGGCGGGGAGCCGAACGGCGGAAATCGGTTCCAGCACAAAATCGGGGTGATCGGTCAGAAAACGGTCGATCATCCGCTCGTTTTCGTCAAGATTCAGCGTGCAGGTGGAGTACATCAGCGTGCCTCCGGCGCGCACCATACGTGCTGCATCGGAAAGAATCAACGCCTGACGTGCCGCGCAGCCCGCCGCGTGTTCGGGCGACCATTGCCGCACGGCTTCTTCATCGCGCCGGAACATGCCTTCGCCGGAGCAGGGCGCATCGACAACCACCGCATCAAAGCAGGGACCAAAGGCATCGGCAAGGACATCGGGCATGGCGGAGGTAACGACCGCGTTCCGTGCACCGATCCGCTCCAGATTGGAGCACAGCGGCCGTAGGCGCGAGGATACACATTCGTTTGAAACCAGCACGCCCTGTCCGCCGAGCCGCGCGGCCAGATGCGTGGATTTGCCGCCGGGCGCGGCACAGAGGTCCAGCACCGTCATGCCGGGTGAGGGATCCAGCGCTTCGATCACCGAGGAAGCGGACGGCTCCTGCATATAAAAAAGCCCTGCGTGATGGAAGGGGTGCAGGCCGACGCGGTCGTCGCTGTGCAGGATGAATCCATCCCGGCAGAGCGGAGATGGCATGAGCGGATACGGCGATATGGCGGCGAATTCCTCCGCCGGGAGCTTCAGTGTATTCACACGCAGCCCGCGCACGGGCGGCTGCTGTAAAAAAGCGGCTTCAAAGGCGGAATATTCCGCCCCGAGAAGACCGCGCATCGTTTCGAGAAAGGCCTGCGGGATTTCCATGAGTTTGCCTCCTGCGTAATTGTCTGCCCGTGCGTGCAAAGGGAGTGCCGGCACAGGCTGCTTTCATTATAAAACAGGCCGGGGAAACGGTCAACAGCCGAAAGAGGTGAGAATGGTGCGAAAAAGACTGTGCGGACTGGGGACGATCCTGCTTCTGGCGCTGGCCTACGCGCTGGATACCGAAGGACTGTTCCCGTACTTTGCGGCAGCGGCGCTTTGGCATGAACTGGGTCACGTGGCCGCCGTATATGCCTGCGGTAGCCGCATCCGCGCTTTCACGTTTGCGCCGTTTGGCTTTTGCCTGCATTTCGACGCCATGCTGAGCTACCCGTGTGATGCGGCAATCGCCGCAGGCGGCACGGCTGCGAACCTGATGGCGGCTTTTCTGCTTTCGGTGGCGGCAAAATATCTGCCGCAGCTGCACAATCTGACACTGGCGTCCGGCGTGAACCTGCTGATCGGCCTGTTTCACCTGCTCCCGGCGCTGCCGCTGGACGGCGGACGTACACTTTATGCGATTCTGGCGCAAATCACGGACGAACACCGCGCGTTTGCCGTCACGCGCGCGCTATCCCTGCTGACCGGCACGGCAATTACCGCGCTGGGGGTGTACATTCTGCTGAAAACGCGGTATAATATCAGTATATTGGCTGTTGGCAGCCTGATACTCGGAGGTACTTATGCTCAAAGAGCTGGAAAAGATTTTGCCGCGCGTGCGAAAACCCGCGCGGTATGCGGGCGGCGAATTCGCGCAGGTAATCAAGGACAAAGCATCGGTTGATCTGCGCGTGGCGTTCTGTTTCCCGGATGTATACGAGGTTGGCATGTCGCATCTGGGCATGAAAATTCTGTACGGCCTGTATAACTCCATCGACTATTGCTGGTGCGAACGCTGTTTTGCGCCGTGGCCGGATATGGAGGAGGAACTGCGTGCGGCGCATCTGCCGCTTTACGCACTGGAAAGCGGCGACGGTCTGGACGCGTTTGACATCATAGCCTTTACGCTGCAATATGAACTCAGCTTTACCAACGTTTTGAATATGCTCGATCTCGCCGGGATTCCGGTGCGCGCCGCGGAGCGCGAGGGACTCCGTCATCTCGTCATCGCAGGCGGCTGCTGCACGGCAAATCCGGAACCGCTGGCCGATTTTGTGGACGTGTTCGTTATCGGAGAGGGCGAGGAGGTTTCCCTGGAACTGTTCGACCTTTACCGCACGGCAAAACGCGAGAATTGGGACAAGCACCGCTTCCTGGCGGCTGCCGCGCAGATTGGCGGCTGTTACGTCCCTGCGCTTTACACGCCGCACTATGACAAGGACGGCAACTTTACCGGTATTACCCCGTCGGACGGTGCGCCGGCGCGTATCGTAAAGCGTATCGTGAAAGACCTTGACAAGGCATATTATCCGGATTGCCCGGTTGTCCCTTCCACGGAAGTGGTGCATGACCGCGTGATGCTGGAAGTGATGCGCGGCTGCATCCGCGGCTGCCGTTTCTGTCAGGCAGGGCATACATTCCGCCCGATCCGTGAAAAAAGCCCGGAAACGCTGATCCGTCAGGGTATCACCCAGGCGGAAAATACGGGTTACGATGAAATTTCGCTGACGAGCCTTTCGACAACCGACTATCGCAAGCTCGACGAACTGTGCGACGGTCTGATCGACTGGTGCGCCAAGCGGCACATCAGCCTGGCACTGCCCTCCCAGCGCGCAGACAAGTTCTCCGTGGAACTGGCGCAGAGACTGGAAAAAGTGCGCCGCACCGGCCTGACCTTCGCGCCGGAGGCGGGCACGCAGCGCCTGCGCGACGTCATCAATAAGAATATCCGCGAAGAGGATCTGTATAATGCCTGCGGTCTGGCCTTTGCAAACGGCTGGAACAGCGTAAAACTCTATTATATGATGGGTCTGCCGACGGAAACACTGGAAGATCTGGACGGTATTGCGAAAATCGCCCGCGGCGTTGTGGATGTATGGCGCAAAACCTCCGATAACCGGGCGCGCGGTGTGCGCGTGACGGCCAGCGTGGCCTGTTTCGTACCAAAACCCGGCACGCCGTTCCAGTGGGAGCCGATGGACACCGTAGAACAGCTGCGCGAAAAGCAGGAATACATGAAGGGCATCATGCGCATCAAAAATGTAGACTTCAACTGGCATGATCCCATCACCAGCCATCTCGAAGGCGTGTTTGCCCGGGGTGACCGCCGCCTTTGTGCGGTGATTTATGATGCGTGGCGCCGCGGCTGCCGGTTTGACGGTTGGGACGATCAGCTGCGTATGGATTTGTGGCAGGAGGCGTTTGAAGCCTGCGGCGTGGATATGGCGTATTACGCCAACCGCGCGCGTTCCTTTGATGAGGCGCTGCCGTGGGAGCATATTTATAACGGCGTTACGCGCGAGCATCTTATGATGGAGAATCTGCGCGCACACTCCGGCCTTGCGTCCGAGGACTGCCGCGCAGGCTGCGCGGGCTGCGGTGCGCTGGAACTGCTGGAAGGGGGAATCTGCGATGTCTGAACTGCGTCTGCTTTTTGAAAAGCGCGGCACCGCGCGCTATATTTCGCATTTGGACCTGATGCAGGTGTTCCGCCGTGCGTTTGCGCGCGCGGATGTGCCGCTTGGGTTTTCCAAGGGCTTTCATCCGCATCCTGCCATCACGATACTCCTGCCGCTTTCGACGGGGTTTGAAAGCGTCTGCGAACTGCTGGACTTTGAACTGGACGCGCCGCGCCTGCCGGACAATTTCCTCTATAAGCTGAACCGTGCGCTGCCGGCCGGTATCTGCGTAACAGGCGTCAGCGAGTCGCACACACCGGCGAGGCTGATCCGTTATGCCGCATATGAAATTTACACGGAAATGGACGTGACGCCGGAAGCGCTGACAGAACTTTTTTCGCGCGACGCCCTGGTGATCACAAAACGCACGAAGCGCGGCGAGAGTGAAACGAATATCCTGCCGCTCCTGCGCGGCTTCCGGGCCGAGCCGCAGGGTGACGGCATCCTCATCCGCGTGAAAGTTGCCGCGGGAAATGAAAGCCTGAACCCGGAATACGTGATCGCGGCAATCGAAAAGTATTGCGGCGTCACGGCAAGTTACACAAGCTATCTGCGCCGCGAGGTTTTCACGGAGGATCTGCAGGTGTTCCGCTGAAAAAACAAAAAAGGGAATCGACGGACGGGATGCGCAGAAGATATTTCCTGTATCTCCGGCCGGAATCACGCAAAAACTACCTTCCATGGGATGACTTTATCCATGGGAGGTTGTTTTTTTATGATTCGCACAGATCTGGCGGCGGAGGCTGCGGAACTATACCGCGAGAGTATGCCGGAAGCCGGAGAGCCGGACGGTGTCCGGTCAAAAACCTACCGCCGCGAGGGCTATGTCGTGACAAAAGTGGACATCACAACGAATGACGGCGCCGCGCTGATCGGAAAACCCTGCGGCAGCTACGTTACGGTGGAACTGGACGGCTTCATCCGCCGCGAGGAAAACGCCTTCCCGCGCGCCTGCCGCGCGCTGGCGGACGAACTGCGTCCTCTGCTGCCCGAAGGAAAGGATGCAGCCGTGCTTGTGGCGGGCATTGGCAACGAACGCATTACGCCGGACGCCGTGGGTCCGCTGACGGTGCGCAGCACGATGGCAACGCGCCACATGATTGCGCGGATGCCGGAATATTTCGGCGGATTTCGCTCCGTCGCCGCGGTAAGCCCCGGCGTGCTGGGTTCCACAGGCATCGAAACGGTGGAAATTCTGCGCGGCATCGCGGAACATATGCAGCCCAGCGCGATGATCGTGGTGGATGCGCTGGCATCTCGCCGGATGGCACGCGTGTGCCGCACCGTGCAGATCTCGGATACCGGCCTGGCGCCCGGCTCCGGTTTGGGCGGCGACAGCGCGCCTGTGAACCGGGATACCTTTGGCGTCCCGGTGCTTGCCGTTGGCGTCCCGACGGTTGTGGATTCGCTCACCCTGACGCTGGATACGCTGCGCGGCGCCGGTATGGATGACGTGGAGGAAGAACGCCTGCGCGCTGCCTCGGCGGGCATGATAGTCACGCCAAAGGACATTGACGCACGCGTGGCCGACGTTTCCAAGCTGCTTGGCTATGCGCTGAATCTGGCGCTGCATGAGAATCTGTCCATTGAGGACATCGATCTGTATCTTTCCTGAGCATAGCAGTGGTTTCCTTCGCATATAGATGAGACAGCAACCTTTGCGGAGGAACACAGATGAGAAGATGGAGAAAACGCAGAAGGGCACGTCCCTTTGTTGGGAAAGCCTGCCTGGCCTTGCTTGCCGTGGGCGCAATTGCTGCCCACGGCAAATTCGGCAGCATACATGGCGTGCTGGATGCCGCTGCATCCTGGCTGCTTGCAAGGGAAGTGGTATTCACCATGGCGGAAAGCGCGCCGGTAGGCAGCGATTGCGGGGAAGCGAAAAGAACGGACACTCCCGCCGAATCCGCCAATCTTTTCGGTCGGGATACGCATACGGCGGACGACAAACCGCCGTATACCCCGGAAATTCGCAACGATACTTCCTTCCTGCTCGATCTGGATGCACTGGAGGCCAGCGGCGTCAGCATAAAGGACAGCGAAGAGCCGCAGGTGCTCATCGTACATACCCATACAAGCGAAGCCTATACACCGGACGAGGAGTACAGCTATGTGCAGGACGACAACGACCGCACGCTGAATGAACAATTCAATGTGGTTGCGGTGGGAAACCGCGTCGAGCAGCTTTTGAAGGATGCCGGTATTTCCGTGATCCATGACAAAACGCTCAATGACTATCCTTCTTACAGCGGCTCCTATTCCCGGATGCTTGAGATTATCGAGCTTTACCTGGCGGAATATCCCTCCATCCGCGTGGTACTGGATATCCATCGGGATGCGGTGATTTATGAGGACGGCAGCCGTTTTGCCGCGAGCACCGTCATCGACGGAAAAAGCGCGGCGCAGGTGATGCTGGTCGTCGGTACCAACGAAGGCGGACTGCCGCACGATGACTGGGAGCAAAACCTTGCCTTTGCGCTGGACATTCAAAGCGCTGCCGATGCACTGTATCCGGGCCTGATGCGCCCGGTGAATCTGCGCAGTTCGCGCTTTAATCAGCACGTTTCGCCGGGCGCGTTGATCGTGGAGGTCGGAGCCTCCGGCAATACGCTTGGAGAGGCACTCTATGGTGCGGAATTGTTTGCAAAAGCACTGATGAATACATTAAAGTAGCGCAATGAATTAGGAAATCTGTCTGTTGCATAGGACTAACTGCTCTGTTAGAATATAGACATAAGTCAGAAACTCGTGCGAATGGCGGCTTGCTTGCAGACGGACCGGGCCGGCTGCCGGGTGGATTTACAGAATAACGAGGAAATTTACGATGGTAGAACGAATTTATGATGTGACAGGTATGAGCTGTGCGGCCTGTTCTGCGCGCGTCAAACGGACGATGGACAGGCTCGAGGGCGTGTCCTATTGCGAAGTGAACCTGTTGACAGAGAAAATGACTCTGAGATATGACGAAAACACGTTGGATTTTGCGGCAATCCAAAGCGCCATTGAAAAAGCCGGGTATGGCGTGCGGGAGCCGGAGCGGGAAGACCGGCGCTCTGCCGCTGAAGCGGAGGAAAAGGAACGGAAGACTTCGTTCCGTCGTCTGGTGGTGGCTGCGGTATGCGCATTTCCGGTTTTCCTGCTCAACATCAGCCATATGCTTCCGATGATCACGCTGCCGCTGCCGGCACTCTTGCAAACCTATCCGATTCTCAACGCCCTGATCCAGCTTGTCCTGGCATCTGTCGTGCTTTGGTGCGGACGCAGCTTTTTCATTCGCGGCTATCGGTCGCTGTTCTCCGGAAGTCCCAATATGGACACACTGGTGGCCATAGGAGCAACGGCCGCGATGCTGGAAAGCCTGTATGCGGCCGTCAGGATTGCACTGGGTAATCCGATGTATCTCCACCGCCTTTATTGTGAATCGGCGGCGGTTGTCATTACGCTTGTAATGCTGGGACGCTATCTGGAGGAACGCGCTAAACGCCGCACAGGCGATGCTTTACGCGCACTGGAGGCGCTGCGTCCGAATCTTGCCCACGTGGTGCGCGACGGCGGAGTCTTTGATATCGAGGCGTCGCGCCTATGTGTGGGGGACGAGATTGAGATTCGCCCCGGTGAAGCCGTTCCGGCGGACGCCGTGGTGCTGGAGGGTCACACCGGTATCGACGAATCCATGCTGCCCGGCGAGAGTATGCCCGTTGAAAAGAGCGAAGGCAGCGAGGTGATCGGTGGCAGTCAGAACCTGGACGGCGCAATCCGCGCCCGCGTGACCGCCGAGGCCGGAGAGAGCGTGTTGGCCCGCATTATCCAGCTTGTGGAGGATGCGCAAAGCCGTCAGGCGCCGGTGGCGCGTCTGGCGGACAAGGTTGCGGGCATTTTTGTTCCGGTTGTGATGTGCCTGGCAGTGCTGGCGGCCATTATTTGGGCAATTGCCGGGGAAAGCGCGGATTTCTGCATCAATGTTGCCATCGGCGTGCTGGTGGTTGCCTGTCCCTGCGCACTGGGACTTGCCACACCTGCCTCTGTCATGACAGGAACAGGACGCAGTGCCGCACTTGGCGTGCTGTTCAAAAGCGGCGAGGCGCTGGAACGTCTATCCGGCATCCGGACGGTTGTGTTTGACAAAACCGGAACGCTGACGCTGGGAAAACCCGGACTGACGGACGTTATCCCGTACGGTATTTCGCGCGAGGAGGCCCTGTCTCTGTGCGCGGCCGCCGAAATGCGCTCTGAGCATCCCATCGGGCGTGCCATTTGCGATGCGGCGGCGGACGTCGCCCGGCATGAGGTGACGGCGTTCACCGCGCTGCCCGGCCGCGGTGTGGAGGCAAAGGTGGACGGAGTTTTGCTGTTGGCTGGCACGCGTTCTCTGATGGAGGAACGGGGGATCGACATTTCTGCGGCTGCGGCAGATGAAAATCGCCTGTATGCGGAGGGGAAAACCGTTGTCTATGCCGCCCGGGAGGGAAAACTCTTTGCGCTGTTTGCGGCGGCGGATGCACTGCGGCCGGAGAGCCGCGCGCTTGTGGCACGCCTTGCGGAAATGGGAATTCAATCCTATATGCTGACAGGTGATAACCGGATGGCCGCGCGTGCCGCGGCAAAGCAGTGCGGAATTCCGGAATCCCGCGTGATTGCGGGCGTTTTGCCCGGAAAAAAGGCCGAAACGGTGGCCGGTCTGCGCCGGGAGAACCCCACCGCCATGGTGGGCGACGGCATCAACGACGCCCCGGCACTGACGGAAGCGGATATCGGCATTGCCGTCTCTGGTGAGGGACGGGGCCGCGCGGCGGATATTGCCGTGGACGCGGCGGATGTTGTGCTGATGCGCGGCGAATTGGGCCAGGTATACGATGCCATCCAGCTCAGCCGGGCATCCATGCGCAATATCCGTGAAAACCTTTTCTGGGCCTTTGCCTATAACACTGTCTGCATCCCGGCAGCGGCCGGTGTATTTTATGCGCTCGGCGGCGGACTGCTGAATCCCGTCTGGGCGGGCGCAGCCATGGCGCTCAGCTCCATCTGCGTGGTGTCGAACGCGCTGCGTCTGCGTTGGTACACGCCAAAGCCGTTAAATGGCGGAAAACGCCGGTGACAGGGAAAGCATCCTGCAAGGACGCAGGATGCTTTTTTATTGAAATCTTCCGCCTTTTTTGCCTCGCCCCTTGATTCCGGATACCCGGCGCGCATATAATAAGGCCAATTGAGAGACTATGCCGAGGTGTCATGATGAATTTGAAGCTTCCTTATGGACAAACAAACTTTTCACTGGATGTGCCGGACAGCCGGCTGCAGGGCGTGCTGACATCGGGCCTGCAGGACTATGTACCGGCGGCACCGCCTGCCGAACTGGTGGAGCGGGCGCTTGCCGCGCCCATTGGCACGCCGCCGCTGCAGGAACTGGCGCGTGGGAAACGGAAGATTGTCCTGCTGGCCAGCGACCATACGCGCCCTGTACCAAGCCGCGTGCTTGTGCCGCCCATGCTGCGCGAACTTCGCCGGGGCAATCCGGATGCGGAGATCACCATTCTGATTGCGACCGGCTGCCACCGCGGCACGACGCAGGCGGAACTGACGGCCAAATTCGGCGCGGAAATTGCCGCGCGCGAACGGATTGTTGTGCATGACTGTGACACGGCCTCGTTCCGAAACGTTGGAACGCTGCCCAGCGGAGGCCCCTGCTTGCTGAACAGCCTGGTGATGGATGCGGATCTCGTGGTGGCAGAGGGTTTTATTGAACCGCACTTTTTTGCGGGATATTCCGGATCGCGCAAAAGCGTTCTGCCGGGTGTGGCAAACCGCCGGACCGTGCTGGCCAATCATTGCTCGGAGTTTATTGCGTCTCCCGCCGCACGAACGGGCATCCTGCGGGGCAATCCGATTCACGAGGACATGGTTTGGGCCGCGCGCACAGCCAGGCTGGCCTTTATCGTTAATGCTGTGATCAATGAACAGAAAGAAGCCATTCACGTGGTGGCGGGGGATATGGAGCAGGCGCACGAGGCCGGCTGTGCGTTTCTCTCCGACCTGTGCCGGGTGACCGCGCGACCTGCCGACATTGTGGTGACGACCAACGGCGGTTATCCGCTTGACCAGAATATTTATCAGGCGGTCAAGGGCATGACTGCGGCGGAAGCCGCGGTGAAGCCGGGCGGCGTGATTATCATGCTGGCAAGGTCGGAGGATGGGCATGGCGGCGCGGATTTTTACCATCAGCTGGCGGATGAGCCGGATATTGAAAAGACGCTTCAGACGTTTTTGCAGCGCGGACGCGGTGAAACGGTGCCGGATCAATGGCAAACTCAGATTTTCATCCGGGTTTTGCAGCGCGCTTCCATCATTTATGTCTCGGATGCGCCGGACGAGATGGTCCGGGCGCTGCATATGACGCCGGCACACAGCGCACAGGAAGCGCTGCGGCTTGCGGAAGCAAGGCTCGGCAAGCCGCATCCGTCCATTACGGTTATTCCGGACGGTGTAGCGGTGATTGTGGACAGTGCGGAGTGAGTATCCGTACGCCGGTGCTGAACAGGAAATACAAATCGGGGAACACGGAATCGAAACCGTGTTCCCCGATGTTGTTTCAGGCGGAAAATTCCAGAAAAGGCGCCGGATCGACGAGCTTTCCGTTGTGATAAATCTGAAAATGCAGATGCGGACCGGAAACCTCCCCGGTTTCCCCGGAAAGGGCGATAGTATCGCCTGTTTGAACCCGGTCCCCAGTCTCCACCAGAATCGTATCCAGATGGGCATAAAGCGTGACAAAGCCGCCGTCGTGCTCTACTTTGATATAATTTCCGTTGATATCCCCCCAACCGGCGAAACTGACGGTTCCATCCGTAAAACAGGCAACTTCGGTGCCTGTAGGAACGGCAATGTCCACACCGTAGTGAAATTTGTATTCGCCGTCGATGGGGTGTTCCCGGTAGCCGAACACGGAGGTCAGCGTTCCGTAGACCGGCGTGACGTAGGGGAAGGAAATGGCCGTTGCCTCCGTGCTCACAACCTCCGGAAGTGGGAGATCCCGGTCTTTTTCCGGAATCCGGTAGGCCTCCGAGATAACGCAGTCGGGTTGCGGCTCGTCCGCTGGGTCCTCCGGTGCTTCCGACGCGTCGGGATCTGATGGTGCAGCAACCGGTGCGGCGGCGGGTGACGCCGGCAGTTCACCGGCGTCCAGACTGATCTCGCTGCGCATGACAACAGGGATCGTCAGCGAGGCAAAGCTGTCAAGTCTTTTGCTGATACGGGGTTCACTGGCTGTATCGGAGACTTCCGGAGCCTCCGCAGTGCCGGAAACGCTGCCGGATACCTCCTGCCCTTCGTCGGCCAGGCCGAATACCTTCAGGACGCTGTCGCTCCAAAGCCGGGAGAACACCTCCTGCGAGCTGGCTGATTCGCCGAAAGCCTCCAGTACGTCGCGGAAGGTCATTCCGGAGTCCAGTCCGACGACAAGCGCCTGCCGGTATTCCGCCGGCAGGATATTTTTACAGACCGCTGCGGCTGTAAAAAGAAATACGCAGAACAGGAGCCGGAACAAACGGCTTGCAAGAAGCGGCCGCTCCGTTTTTCCACTTATTTGATGTCCGTAAACCTGCGCCATGGAAGGTCCTCCTTTTTGTGCCTCATACAGGGTATTTTATGTGCATACACGCGGGAATAGTACGAAAAGCGGCTCTGGGACGGTTGCTTTTAGAAAACGATATGGTATAATAAACAGGTATACTGTCTGCAGACTGGAAAAGGACAGTTTTGTGAAATGGCGTTGAATCTTGGAGATGAATTATGAAAATCATTATCGTTGGGGACGGAAAACTGGGATCGACCCTGACAGAACAGCTTTCCTCAGAAGGGCATGACATCACGGTAATTGACCACCAAAGCTCTGTGCTGAACAATTCGGTCAATATGCATGATGTGATCGGTATTCAGGGAAACGGCGCGAGCTATGACATACAAATGGAGGCCGGCGTGCCGCGTTCCGATCTGGTCATTGCGGCAACGTCGTCCGATGAACTGAACATTCTCTGCTGCATTGTGGCCAAAAAGCTGGGCGCAAAGAATACCATTGCACGCGTGCGCAACCCCGAGTACTCCAAGCAGCTGCAAATGATGCGTGATGAGCTTGGCCTTTCCATGGTTGTGAATCCGGAGCGGGAAGCGGCACGGGAAATCGCCCGCAATCTGCGCTTCCCTTCGGCATTGAATATCGATCTGTTTGCGCGCGGACGCGTGGAACTGGTGGAACTCCGTATCAATAAGGATAGCCCCATTGCCAATAAAACCTTGTCGCAGATTGGCAGCCTTTACAAAGAAAAATTTCTTGTCTGTGCTGTCAACCGCGGCAATGAAGTCTATATCCCGACCGGAAATTTTGTGCTGCACGAGGGCGACCGTATTCATGTTACCTCCCCGGCCTCGGATACGATGTCGCTGTTTTCCTCGCTGGGTATTGTGCACCAGAAAATCCGGAAGGTGATGATCGTCGGCGGCGGACGCATCACGCTTTATCTGACACAGCAGCTGCTCGAAATGGGCGTTGAAGTGACGATCATTGAAAAAGAGGCAGAACGCAGCCGGATTTTGTGCGAATATCTGCCGCGCGCCAACATCATCAATGGCGACGGAACGGACCGCGAAGTGCTGGAGGAGGAATCCATCCACGAAATGGATGCCTTCGTTGCCCTGACCGGACTGGACGAGCAAAATATAATTGTGTCCATGTATGCGGCGTCCTGTGGCGTGCCCAAAGTCTTAACGAAGATTGACCACATCCTGTTCCCGGAGATTTTCACCAATACGGGCATCGAAAGCGTCATCTCGCCCATTCGCTCAACGGCCAATCAGATCATCCGCTTTGTCCGGGCTATGCAGAATTCACTCAGCAGCAGCAATATCGAAACGCTGCACAAGCTGGTCGGCAGCCGCGTCGAGGCGCTGGAGTTCCGCGTGAAGCAGAAGGCCCCCTATGTGGAGGTGCCGCTGCGGAAGCTGGAAACGCGGGACAATACCTTGATTGCCTGCATCCTGCGCGACGGCATGACGATTATCCCGGGCGGCAATGATGTCATCAAGCTGAATGACCGTGTGATTGTCGTTGCCAAAAACGGGAATATCCAGGATTTGAGGGATATACTGAAATGAACTACGCAATGATATCCTATATCATGGGCGTCATCATGAATGCGGAGGCGGCGCTCATGCTGCTGCCGCTTGCAGTATCGCTGATCTACCGGGATGGATGTGTGCTGCCTTTCCTCATCCCGATTTTGCTTCTGGCCATAATCGGCGTGCTCTTGGTTCACCGCAAGCCGGAAAACACCACAATTTTCGCGCGGGAAGGCTTTGTGGTCGTTGCGGGTGCGTGGATTGTGGTTTCTCTGTTCGGCGCCCTGCCTTTTGTCATCAGCGGTGAGATTCCGAACTATATTGACGCGCTTTTTGAAACGGTATCCGGCTTTACAACGACCGGCGCCAGCATTCTGACCGATATTGAGGGAATGTCCCGGAGCCTGCTTTTCTGGCGCAGCTTCACGCACTGGGTCGGCGGCATGGGCGTGCTGGTATTCATCATGGCCATCATCCCGCTGGCCGGCGGACGCTCTGTTTACCTGATGCGCGCGGAGACGCCCGGTCCTTCCGTAGGTAAGCTGGTGCCCAAAATGCGTTCCACCGCGATGATCCTCTATGGTATTTACATCCTGCTGACGGTTTTGGAGGTCACTCTTTTAAAATGCGGCGGCATGCCTTTTTTTGATTGTCTGATCAACTCCTTCGGCAGTGTCGGAACGGGCGGTTTTGCCATTAAATCGGCCTCTATCGGCTATTACGATAACGCGTATTTCGATATCGTCATCACGGTGTTCATGATCCTGTGCGGCATCAATTTCAACCTGTTCTACCTGATCCTGACCGGACACGTTTTACAGGCGCTGAAAAGCGAGGAGCTGCGCTGCTATCTCGGCATTATTCTGGCTGCAACGCTGGTCATTACCTATGACATCCTCTCCCTGTATGACGGCGTTGCCGAAGCGCTGCGCTATGCCGTGTTCCAAGTTGCATCCATCATTACAACGACCGGCTTTGCCACAGCGGATTTCAACCTGTGGCCGCCGCTTTCCCGCACAATCCTGGTTGTCCTGATGATACTGGGTGCTTCCGCCGGCTCGACCGGCGGCGGACTGAAAACGGCGCGCCTGATTATCCTGTTAAAGTCCATTGTGCGCGATATTAAAAAAGCGCTGCATCCGCGCTCCTTCAATGTGATCCAGTATGAGGGAAAGCCCGTGGAGGAATCGGTCGTCAGCGGTGTGGGCTCGTATTTTGCCCTGTATATGGTGATCAGCGTGGTTTCCATCCTGCTGATTTCCGCCAACGAGTATGACTTTACAACGACTGTGACGGCGGTGATCGCCTGTTTCAATAATATCGGCCCCGGCCTTGAGCTGGTTGGTCCGATGGGCGGATATGCCCACTTTAACGCATTTTCCAAAATCATTCTCACGCTTGACATGCTGATGGGAAGACTTGAAATTATCCCCCTGATCATGCTGGCTTCACCGGCTGTATGGAGGCATGGAAAAACCAAAAGGAGGTCTTTATGAAAAAAGGACGCATTATTCTCGATCGCGACTATCAGGTCGCAGAAACCGACCCGCGTATTTTTGGCTCGTTCATTGAGCATCTGGGCCGTGCCGTTTATGAAGGCATTTATCAGCCTGGTAACCGTTTCGCGGATGAAAACGGATTCCGCCGGGATACCATGGATCTGATCCGTGAACTGAATGTCCCGATCGTCCGGTATCCGGGCGGCAATTTTGTCTCGAACTATAACTGGGAAGACGGCATTGGCCCCAAGGAAAACCGTCCGCCGCGCCTTGACCTGGCCTGGCGCACTACCGAGCCGAACACCTTCGGACTGGATGAATTCATGGACTGGTGCCGCGCTGCAAACACTGCCCCCATGATGGCAGTCAACCTCGGTACACGCGGAGCAGAGCAGGCACGCGATATTATCGAGTACTGCAACATCGAGAAAGGCTCCAAGTTTTCGGATCTGCGTCGGAAATACGGCCATGAAAAGCCCCATGACATCCGTCTGTGGTGCCTCGGCAACGAGATGGACGGCCCCTGGCAGATGGGCGCCAAAACGGCGACGGAATACGGCCGTCTGGCTGAGGAAACGGCCAAAATCATGCGCGGTGTCGACCCGACGATCGAACTGGTTGCCTGCGGCAGCTGCGGCGTCGGCATGAAGACCTTCGGCACCTGGGACGCAACCGTCTTAGACCACTGCTATGACTATGTGGACTACCTCTCCATGCACCAGTACTTTGATCTGAACGAAAATGCGGATGCAAAGGACTTCCTGGCCAATACGCTCAGCATGGATGCGTTTATTTCCTCCGTTGCTTCCATCTGTGACTATGTCAAGGCTGTGAAGCACTCCAAAAAGACCATCAACATCTCCTTCGACGAGTGGAACGTCTGGTATCACTCCAAGGCTGCGGATGCAAAGCGCGATCCGTGGTGCCTGGCACCGCCTCTGTTGGAGGATATCTATAACTTCATGGATGCACTGCTCGTCGGCGGTATGCTCATCACCCTGCTGAAGCATGCGGACCGCGTGAAGATTGCCTGCTTGGCCCAGCTGGTCAACGTGATCGCGCCGATCATGACCTCCGATACGGGTGCATGGCGTCAGACGATCTACTGGCCGTACCTGCACGCCAGCCTGTATGGCCGCGGCACCGTTTTGCAAACTCTGGTCGACTCCCCGAAGTACGACAGCGCGAACTACACGGATGTTCCGTATCTGGATTCCGTCGCCGTCATGGATGAAAACCGCGTGACGATCTTTGCGCTGAACCGTGACCTCGAGGAGGACATGGAAATCACCTGCGACCTTCGTCAGTTTGCGGATTATCACGTTGCACGCCACATCGTGATGACCCATGACGATCTGGAAGCCATTAACACGGAAGCCAATCCGAACAATGTCGCCCCGACCGACGGCGGAAACGCTGCGCTTGCGGACGGAAAACTCACCGCCGTGCTCGGCAAAAAGTCCTGGAACGTGATCGTTCTCGAAAAATAAGCGAAAAAGAGAAACCCCCGGCCGGAATCATCCCGGTCGGGGGTTTTGTTTTGTTGGATTGGGTTAACGAAGCGTGATTTCCGCAACGGAGCAGGCGGGCATTTCCATTGTGAAGCCGTTGTCTTTCAGCTCCACGCCTGTCATCTCACGGATAAAGACTGTGGGCTCTTTGCCGAACTCGTTGTGGTCGTTCATGTCGCCGGCCAGGTAACGCACCTGCACGGAACTGAACTTGCGGCCTTCCAGCACAGCCTCAATGGTCTGGCTTTCCGTGGCGCAGAGGTTTGCCACCGTCACATGGACGTCGCCCTGCGCGTCAACCGAGGCACTGGCGTGGAGGGCCGGAACCTGGGTTTCTTCCGTGCCAACCAGATTCTGCTGGACATGGCTTTCGATCAGCGTAGCATCCTGATGTGCTTTGTAAAGATCGAAAACGTGATAAGTCGGCGTCAGAATCATCTCCTCGCCCTTTGTCAGGATGACGGACTGGATCACGTTGATCATCTGCGCGAGGTTTGCCATGGTTACGCGCTCGGAATACTTATTGAAGATGTTCAGGTTGACTGCAGCCACGATGGCGTCGCGCATGGTGTTCTGCTGGAAGAGGAATCCGGGGTTCGTACCGGGCTCCGGCAGATGCCAGGCGCCCCATTCGTCCACGACGAGGTCCACTTTGCGCTGCGGATCATAGATGTCCATGATGGCTTTGTGCCGCTCGATCAGCGTATCCATATCCAGTGTACGCGTCAGGGTGCGGTAATAGTTGCCGAGGTCAAAACCGGTTGCCGGCCCCTTTTTCTCCCACGGGAAACGCTCGATATTGGCGTAATACTCCGGCATGGTGTAGAAATGCAGGGCAAGACCATTCATGCGCGGGCCGATGATCTGCATCAGCTTCTCCGTCCATTCGTAGTCCGCGCCGTTTGCGCCGCAGGCAGCGGTATACAGGCCGCGGTTGTTGCGGCGGATATAGGAAGCAAACTGGCGGAACATATCGGCATAATATTCCGGACGCATATTGCCGCCGCCGCCCCAGTTTTCATTTCCGATGCCGACATAGCGGACTTTCCACGGCTCTTCGCGGCCGTTTTGACGGCGCAGGTCGGACATGGGGGATTTTCCGGAGAAGTTTACATAATCAAGCCAATCGCTAAGCTCACGCGGGTTGCCGGCGCAGATGTTGCCCGTGATATACGGTTCGCAGCCGATCTGCTCACAGAAATCCAGGAATTCATGCGTGCCGAAGGAGTTGTCCTCCGTGACGCCGCCCCAGGAGGTATTCACGATGCACTTACGGTTTTCCTTCGGGCCGATGCCGTCCATCCAGTTATAGTATTCCGCGAAACAGCCGCCCGGCCAGCGGACGATCGGGACACGGATGTGACGCAGTGCCTCCACGACGTCGCTGCGGATACCGCGTACATTCGGGATTTTGCTGTCCTCCCCGACATAGATACCGCCGTAGATACAGTTTCCGAGATGCTCGGTGAAATGACCGTAAATATTCTTATTGATTTTAGAATATGTTCTTGCTTCGTTTACAAACAGTAAAGCCATAGGCACGTCCCTCCGAATCAGATTATTACTGCTATTGTATCGTACCCGGTTCGTGAAAGCAAGAAAATTGCATAAAATCGACTGGAATTTCCATAAAATCTGAAAAAATGGCACGATAACGTAAATACGGACCGGAAAGAAGAAAAAGGTGCTGATTTTCTCGCAAAAAGGAGAAAAGACACCGGAAAAGTAAGCTTTCCGATGTCTGTATTTTTGTGTTTCTCAGGATTCCTGCGGTGGATTATCGTCCTGCTGCGGCGCGGTGGGCAATGCAGGAGCTGCCGCCGCACGCTGCGCGGCAAACAACAGAAGCAGAAAGACAAACGCTTGCAGGACACTGGCGATGATGGAGAGTACAGAGGAAACCTGCGCTGTCTGTACAAACAGCGTAAACCATAAAGCAAAGGATCCTGCATTCATCATCAGCGCGGAGAAAACGGAAAGCGCGGAACAAAGCTGATTTGCGCCGGTCAGAATGGCGGCCAGCCATCCGGTTACGCGCAGATCGAGCTCCGAAACGGCGTGGGCCAGCAGTCCATACCCCACAAGGGTGCAGCAGGCGCTGAGCAGCGCTGCCGCCAGTGAAAACTGCATGGAATACGCCCGGATGAATGTGGAAAGCAGGTTGCAGCTCAAAATACATCCTTGTCCGGCGGCCAGGACGAACAGGGCCGCACGCAGACGGCCGCGTGAGAACAGTGCGGCACAGACCAGGCAGACGCCTGTGCCTGCTATGAACAGCAGAAGCTGCGCCAGACTGCTGCCGCGCAGGAAAAGATCGATACTGGATGGCGCCAGACGTTCCACCATGGCGATCAGGGCACGCTGGAGCACCGTATAAACGGCACTGCATACAGAAAGCGCCGCCAATATCACGCAAAAAACACGAAACGGCCGTTTCGTTTCCATGAAAAACCTCCCATGTGAAATAAAGCCTCCTGCCAGTTCGGACAGGAGGCTTTCAAACTTAGTCCAGATAGGGCTCGATTGCTTTGGTGACCAGTTCGGTTGCCATGCCAATGCCTTTTTCGTTCAGGTGGGTACGGTCCGGCAGCAGGATGTTGTCAACCTCAGGACGCAGCGGTGTGTAGAGATCATCCACAACCAGCCCCTCGTCTGCTGCTACGCGGCAGAGCACTTCGTTGTAACGCTCGACCTTCTCCAGCGTGTGAAGCGGCCAGGGTGTAGTCGTTGCCATGATGATCTTTACATCCGGTGAAATGAGGCGGCGCAGCACGCGGATCGTGCGGTGCAGATCGCGTTCATATTCCTCAAGAGAGGTGAAGGAATGGCCTTCCTCGTAGTCGTCGCCGATGTCCCAGATGCCGTTGTTCCAGTGGACGATATCCGCGTCCGGCATCTGCGGGATCCAGAAGCGCAGGGAGTTCAGCGTATAGCCCGACCAGCGGCAGTTTTCAACAGGCCCGTAAACGTTTGCACGGCCTTTCAGCTTTTCCTTGACCTTCGGCTGATACTGCATACGAATCGAATCGCCCAACAGCAAGACATTTTTCATAGACACACCACCTATTTCAATAATACTTCACGCGCGGCGGCAACGAGCTGCTCGCCAACTGCGTTAATTTCGCCGTTTAGATTGCATCCGGCGGCGGCGCGATGTCCACCCCCACCGAATTTTTCGCAGATTTCTGCGGCATTGATGCGAGAAGAGGTACGAACGGAAATTTTACAGCCGTCGTCCTGTTCCGTGATGGTAATGCCGATTTCAACCCCCTCGATATTCCGGGAAATTGCGGCGATCCCATCCAGATCATCTATGGTGATCTGCATGGATTCGATCATGGTGCGGTCAATTTTCACCAGCGCAATGCGTCCCGCCTCAAAAAACTGCATATTGGCCTGCACGGCGCCTTCCAGCTTGATGCGGTTGGGAGATTTGATGATGAAAAGATCCAGATTCAGCCCGGCCACGTCGGCGCCGGCCTCGGCGCAGCGTGCCGCAGCAGTGAAGGTATCGGCCGTTACACTGGAAAACTTGAAACAGCCGGTATCCGTTGAAATCGCGGTGTAAAGCGCATCGGCAATGTTTTCATCCAGCGGAACCTCCAAAAGGTCAATGATGTGCAGGATCATTTCGCCGGTTGCGGCCGCGTGCGGATTGCTCCACAGGGCGCGGGAGAATGCGCGGGAACTGTCGTGATGGTCGATCGACAGGTCGATGCGGCTGCCATAGACCTTTGCGTCTGCGGGGAAGAGCGAGAGATCCGCCACATCAACGGAGAGCACGGTTTCCGGCTCAAAGCCGGATTCTGCCTCCAGGCCCTCAACGACCCATTTGTATTTCGGCGTCACCTCCGGATTCCGGAAGAGATATGCCGTTTTGTCGAGCGCGCGCAGCGCCAGACAAAGCGCCGCAGCGCTGCCGAGCGTATCGCCGTCCGGACGGCGATGGGTGATAATCAGGAAATTGTCGTGTTCTTTGAGGAGCGCAGCGGCCTCTTCGGCGGTATAGCGCACCGTAACAGGCGGGGGAGGCGGTGCATTTTCAATGTCGTGGATGACGGAGAGAATGGAAGCACCATGCCGTATCGAATCATCCAGATGGAACACCGGTTCCGGTGCAGCGCGCAGGCCCACTTTCTGCGCAACCTCGCGGCGCAGATAGCCGGACGCTGATTTCAGGCCGCGCATGGCGTCGCGCGCGGCGGTTTCATCGCCCAAAACGCTGATGAACACGCGGGCGTAACGCAGGTCGTTTGTGACTTCGCAGCGTGTGATGCTGACAAAACCCTGCACGCGCGGATCCTTTAAGGTGCGCATACAGGCGGCAAGAGCCTGCATATATTCGCTGCTGATGCGGTTGATACGGTTGTTAGCCATTATCTTGCAACTTCCTCCATCACATAGGACTCAATGATGTCCCCAACCTTGATATTATTATATTTTTCAATCGAACAGCCGCACTCGTAACCGGCGGCAACTTCGCGTGCATCGTCTTTAAAGCGTTTCAGGGAGGCAAGCTCGCCCTCGTGGATGACCACGCCGTCACGCACAAGGCGCACCTTGCAGGCGCGGACGATCTTGCCGTTCTGGACATAGCAGCCCGCAATCGTACCGACGCCGGAAACCTTGAAGGTCTGGCGGACTTCCACACGTCCGAGTACATTCTCCTGGAACTTGGGTGCAAGCATACCCTTCATGGCCGCTTCCATCTCCTCCAGGCAGTCATAAATGACGCGGTAGAGACGGATATCGACCTTCTGGCGCTTTGCACTGTCGACAACCTCGGCGGAAGGACGCACATTAAAGCCAATGATAATGGCATTGGATGCGGAAGCCAGCATAACGTCGGATTCATTGATGGCGCCGACAGCCTGATGGATGACGCGGACACGCACTTCGTCGTTGGTCAGTTTCTCAAGCGATGCAGAAACGGCCTCACTGGTGCCGCGCACATCGGCCTTGACGATGAGATTCAGTTCCTTCATTTCGCCTTCCTTGATGTAGGAGAAGAGCGAATCAAGCGATACGCGCTGAACGGCCTTGGCCTGCGCTTCCTTGTCCTCCGCAATACGCTGCTCGACAAGCTCGCGCGCCATGCGCTCATCCGCAACGGCAAAGAACTCGTCACCGGCCTCCGGCACATCGCCCAGGCCGACGATTTCGACCGGTACGGACGGCTCGGCGTCCGTGATGCGCTGGCCGCGGTCGCTCGTCATGACACGGACGTGACCGACGGACTTGCCGGCGATAATCGTATCGCCCGCGTGCAGCGTGCCGTTCTGGACAAGCACGGTGGCAACCGGGCCGCGGCCGCGGTCCAGACGTGCCTCGATAACCGTACCGCTGGCGGGACGGTCGGGGTTGGCTTTGAGTTCCAGCATATCTGCGGTCAGCAGGACCATTTCAAGCAGATTGTCGATGCCTTCACCCTTCAGGGCGCTGATTTTACAGACGATGGTGTCGCCGCCCCATTCCTCGGGCACCAGACCATACTCCGTGAGCTGCTGCAGCACACGGTCGGGCTGTGCATTCTGCTTATCAATCTTATTGACTGCGACAACAATCGGGACATTTGCGGCTTTTGCATGGTTGATTGCCTCCACGGTCTGCGGCATGATGCCGTCGTCCGCAGCAACAATCAAAATGACAACGTCCGTGATCTGCGCGCCGCGCGCACGCATTTCGGTGAAGGCGGCGTGACCGGGCGTGTCGATGAAGGTGATGTCGCGGTCGCCCAGCTTCACACGGTACGCACCGATGTGCTGGGTGATGCCGCCGGCTTCACCGGCTGCAACATTGGTTTTGCGGATGGCGTCGAGCAGGCTGGTTTTGCCGTGGTCGACGTGACCCATCACGACCACGACCGGGCTGCGCGGAACAAGCTGCTCCTCGGTATCCTCGGTACGGTCAATCAGGCGGTCTTCTATGGTGACGATCACTTCGCGTTCCACTTCGGCGCCCAGTTCCATGGCGACGAGGGACGCGGTATCAAAGTCGATAAACTGCGAGACACTGGCCATCACGCCAAGCTTCATCAACTGCTTGATGACCTCAGAGGCGGTCTTTTTCATGCGGGAAGCAAGCTCGCCGACGGCAATTTCGTCCGGAATCAGAACCTTCAGGGGCTTTGCCTTTGCCACTTCCTGCTGGAGGCGGCGCAGCTTCTCCTGCTCCTCATTGCGACGCTTGGAGCCGAAGGAGCGGCGGTCCGAATTCTTTTTCGTGAGCTTCTGCTTGGAGGACTGCGACATATTCTGTGCACGATCCGGCACGAGGGAGTCAATACGGTCGTCGTAGCGGTCCAGATTCACGCTGGTACCTCTCGTATCGACATGGCGCTGCTTCTGGGCGCTCTTCGGCGCTTCGGAGACAACGGAAACGGCCGGCGTATCATCGCTTACGGGTCCGCGCGGGATGACCGTCTGCGCAGGCTGCTCACGGCGCGGCTGCGGCTTCTTCTGCTCGCGCTTTGGCTGACGCGGCTGCATGGGCGCGGCGTTTTCAAAGCGATTCTGACGGCTGCTGCCCTGGCGGGGAGCCTGTTTCTGCGCAGCGGACTGCTGCGGAGCCTCCTGCGGCTTCGCAGGCTGCTTTTGCACTTCCTTCGGTTGTTCGGCGGGTTTCACTTCGGCCGCCTGCGCCGGCTTTTCTGCTGCCGCGGGAGCGGCGGGCTTCTTTCCGGCAGCGGGCTGCGCGGGCGTTTCTTTGGTTTCAGCCTTTTTCGGCACGATTTTTTCCTCCTGACGTTTGAGTTGAGCCATCAGGGCCGCATTGATATCCGCAGTCTGGTTTTCCTGCGTCAGATAATCAAAAAGATAATTCAATTCGTCGTCCGTCAGGATCTGCATATGGTTTTTCGGTATCGTCCCGTACTGCGCCAAAATATCCATTATGACCTTGGAGGGTACACCGAAATCCTTTGCAAGCTCATGTATTCTGTATTTTAATATCGTACTCAAGTTAAGGGGCACCTCCGTAATTTAGTTGTTCGTTTCCTTTGGCTTTCTATCTAAACTTTCGTCCGGGTCTGCCCCGGAGGAAAGGGACCTCGCTTTACAAAACGCGCCGGTAAATCCCTCGTCGCAAAGCGCGGCGGCGGCACAACTTTTATAACCGATGGCGGCGCCGAGCGTTTCCTTTGAATAGGGCAGTATTTCAAACGGCACATCACCGTGCCGGTTTGAAAACCGCCTGACGGTATTTTCTGCCGCATCGGCGGCCAGAATCACGAGCCGGGCCCGCCCGGTATGAAGCGCTTCCAGCACGGCATCGTTGCCGACGGAAAGTTTTCCGGCTTTCTTTGCAAGACTTAACAGGGACAACTCTTTATTCAACCGTATGCTCCTCCATCTGGCTGGCCAGGGCGTCGTAAATCTCATCGGGTATGGTACATTCAAACGCGCGTTCCAGTGCGCGCGCCTTGCGTACACGCGCAAGGCAGTCGGCAGACGGACATAGATAGGCGCCGCGCCCCGGACTTTTGCCGCGGAAATCAAGCGAAATCACGCCCTCCGGCGATCGCACGACGCGGATCAGCTCGCGCTTCGGCTTATGCTCACGGCAGCCGAGGCACTGACGCATGGGGATTTTCTTCTGCTTCATAACAAAAACGCTCCGGAAGAAGGTTTATTCAAAGTCGACCTGGCTCAGCGGTTTGATATCAATCTTATACCCCGTCAGTTTCACGGCCAGGCGGGCATTCTGCCCTTCGCGGCCGATGGCGAGGGAAAGCTGGTCATCCGGCACGATCACGCGGCAGGCCTTTGCTTCGTCCAGCAGGTCCACGCGGATGACGGAGGCGGGCGCCAGGGCGGACGCAATGAATTCGGCGGGATCTTCGCTGTAACGGACGATGTCGATCTTTTCGCCGCGCAGCTCTGCCACGATGGCGTTGACGCGCTCGCCGCGCGGGCCGACGCAGGCGCCGACCGGATCGACGGCTTCATCCTGCGACCAGACGGCAAGCTTGGTGCGGCTGCCGGCTTCGCGGGAGATGCTCATGATTTCCACGATACCGTCGCGGATCTCGGGAACATTCAGTTCAAAAAGACGCTTGACAAGGCCGGGATGTGTACGGGAAATGACGACGCGCGGACGGTTTTTGTCGTTTTTCACTTCGACGACATACACGCGGATATGGTCGCCTTCCTTCAAAAGCTCGCCGCGTACCTGCTCGCTCATGGGCAGCAGAATTTCGGACTTTTCCGCGCCGGAGCCGATTTCCAGAATCACGCTGCCGTTGCGGTTATCCACACGGCTGACGATGGCGGGGACAAGCTCATGCTCGTTGGAGGTAAAACGCTGGAATACCAGACCCTGCTCCGCTTCCCGGATGCCCTGGATAATGACCTGCTTTGCCGTTTGCGCGGCAATGCGTCCGAAATTCATGGTGGGGATCTCGATATTCACAATATCGCCGACGTGCGGGGCGCGCGCATAATCGTGCGCGTCAGCCAGCGTGATTTCCGTTTCCGGATCTTCCACATCCTCCACAACCGTTTTCTGCGCGTACATACGCAGCTCCCGCTTTGCCATGTCGGGCTCGATCACCACATTTTCGGCGGCGCCGTCGTGATCTCTTTTATAGGCGGTCAATAAAGCCTGAGAAATCTTCTCAAGCATATAATCCTTCGGGATGCCCTTTTCTTTTTCCAAAAGCTCCAGCGCATTGAATATTTCCTTGCTCATATGACAGTGCCACCTTCTACTCAATAGTAAATCTTATAGTTCACCGGTATAAACCAGCCTGACGGAGGAAATGTCCGCCGGTTCAAAGGTCTTTTCTTCGCTGTTTTCGATGGTAACGCGGCCGTTTTCATAGGCACAAAGCACGCCTGTATGCTGTTTTGCGCCGTCCACGGCACGGAAAAGCTTTACCTCGACCTGATGTCCCATGAATTTTTCAAAATGCTCCGGCAGGCTGAGCGTGCGCTCCAGTCCTGCGGAGGAAACGTAAAACGTATAGGCCTGGGAAATGGGATCATAGCGGTCGAGCAGGGGATCCAGCGCCCGGCTGACTTTTTCACAGTCCTCGATTCCGATACCGTCGTCGGAATCAATGTAAACGGTAAGCTCATAAAGACTGCCGACTTTTTCAAAAACGACATCCCAGAGCTCGTAACCCAGTTCACGGACCACCGGCTCTGCAAAACTTCTGATACGGCCTGCAATATTCTTTGCGGACTTCTCGGTACCCAAGATTGCGAACCCCCTTAATCAACAATAAAGAGTGGGAACTCCCACTCTCACATTCTACCAAGTGCAGTATAACACCAGTTTGCCATAAATGCAAGTATTTTTTCACAAAATCAGGCAGTTTAGTTAGTATATCCAGCCAAAAAGTTATTATAGGCGTAAAGTAAGACAGAAATGATGAAAAATCGTGCGGTTTCTGCGATTTGGTATTTTACTGGGAAGGAAACAACAGGAAAATGCAGGCGCGGGATGAAAAGATCCCCCGGGCTGACGCACCGGGGGATCTGCCGGAAGGCCGGGCGCTTATTTGTCAAAAGCGGGGTTGAAGGCGTAGAAATTTTTGGAGTCCAGCTCATCCTGCACCGCGCCGAGCGCTTCGCCGAAGCGTTGGAAGTGCACAATTTCGCGCTCCCGCAGGAATTTGATCGGGTCGCGCACGTCGGGATCGTCGATCAGGCGAAGCAGATTGTCATAGGTGGTGCGCGCCTTCTGCTCTGCTGCCATGTCCTCAAACAGGTCGGTGATGGGATCGCCCTTGGACTGGAAGGTTTTTGCCGTGAAGGGCCAGCCTGCCGCTGCCTGCGGATAAACGCCGGTCGTGTGATCGACATAGTACGGCTCAAAGTTGCTTTTTTTGATGTCGTCAATCGAAATATTCCGCGTGAGCTGATAAATGATTGCGCTGACAATTTCAAGATGCGCCAGTTCCTCCGTTCCGATGTCGGTGAGAAGCCCTGCGACTTTCGGATCCGGCATACTATAACGCTGGCTGAGATACCGCTGCGACGCGCCCAGCTCGCCATCCGGACCACCGGATGGCGGCAACCTGCGGTTTACAGACTGGCGCGGTAGTAAAGCGTCAGACGGTTGGCTGCACGGTCCCACGTGCAGCGGGAGAGAATGGCGGCCACAGCGCTGTGCTTGCGTTCCGGCGGCGCGCCGGAGCGCAGTATGCCAAGGGCGGAGGAAATCTCTGCGGCAAGCTGCTGCTGCATTTCGCCGCGGGAGGCCGGGACGCCGGCGTGTGCCAATGCCTCCTGCGCCGCCGAAAGCTGCGCGCAGACCTGTTCCCGTTCGGCCTGATATGTTTCGAGGGACTCAAGTCCGGCCAGATAAGCCTCGCGCAGGCGGGCCAGACGCCGTTTCCGATCCGCAATCTGCTGCCGCAGCAGTTCCTCCTGCGCATTCGACTGTCCGGCAGCTATGACCGTATAGGAAATCGGGTCAAAATGCGCCATGTCCTGCTCCAACCGGGCGATCAGGGCCTCCTTTAAAAGCGCCGCCGTTATGTGCTGGGAATAGGGGCAGGATCCCTTGATATAGCCGCCGCATTTATAGTAATGCGGTTTCACAAAGACCAGCGTGTTCCCGCACGCCGGACAGCGGACAAGACCGGAGAGCCAGTCCTTCTGTGAAGATGATGGCTTTGCCCGCTGCGGCTGTGCCGCCTTCACGGATTCCATGCGCCGCTGCACCAGCTCCCACAGCGCGGACTCCACAAGCGGCGTATGCTGTGCATCCGCGAGAATTCCGCCCGACGGATTCTCTCTGCGGCCGCCGCGGCCGGCGGGATTCCAGCGCAGTTTGCCGATATACGCGGGATTTTGCAGAATATAGGCGACGGTCCGGCTTTCAAACCGGTTTCCGCGCAGGGTGCGTGCGCCGGCGGCGTTCAGCTGCCGCGCAATCTGATAAACCCCCTCGCCCGCGGCAAACCGCTCGAACATTCCGCGCACAAGCGCCGCCTCCTCCGGCTGGGGAACCAGAACATTCCGCTCTACCCGATAGCCAAAGGGCGCGCCGTTCTGCAGTCCGCCGCGCCGTGCTTTTTCCGTCATGCCGCGGCGGACCTCTTCGGCCAGGTTGATGGAGTAGTATTCGTCCATGGCCTCGATCAGCGCTTCCATCAGCACACTCATCTTGTCATCGCCCACCGGCTCGGAAACGGAAACGACCTCAATGCCGAGCTGGCGGCGCAGCAGGGATTTATACACCACACTGTCCTCCCGGTTGCGCGCAAAACGCGAGAATTTCCAGAGCAGAATGGCGTCAAAAGGCTTCGGCTGCTGCTTTGCCGTGCCGATCATGCGGTTAAAGGCCTCGCGCCGCGCGGTACCGCGGCCGCTGATCCCTTCGTCTATGTAAATAAACTCCTCCGGAAGCCGATATCCCTCGCGCGCGGCATATTTGCGGATTTCGGCCAGCTGTGCGTCCGGGGAGTATTCTGTCTGCTCCTCAGTGCTGACGCGGATATAGGCCGCGGCGGTTTTCTGCTCCGGCATGGCGCTCCCTCCTTCCCGGTATTTGACGGCGCACCGGACTGCAAACGGGGTGCGCCGCAGGAAAAACACCAGAACTATACGCACCATGGGGCATACGCAGAACCGGAAAAAGCCTCCGGGACCAAAAATGAGGAATCAGACAGGCTGCGCGGTGCATAGAGTAGCGCAGCTTTGCAAAAGGAGGCGGAAATATGGCGAAGCGGAAAATGCCGGACTCGGTTTCCTTTGTGCATGTGGAGGGACGGCCTGTTCCCGTGCACGAACTGACGGAAGCGCAGCGCCGGGAACTGGCAACCCGGAATATGCTGGCTTTTCTGAATGAATTCTATGCGGGACGCGCCCTGTTTTCCCGCGCGGCGGAGGGTGGAGAGGGGAGTATCCGGCCCGAATAGCGGACGGACGCAAAAAACGCGGCGTCCCTGTTTTGGATGGGACGCCGCGCAGACGGCGGTGCGCCGGAGTTTATGCTGACCGGCGGAGCCTGGCTTCCTCCGGATATTTTCTGCGGATGGTGAAGAAATAATAGACCATCACAGCGCCGGAGGCGCAGATCCAGCCGAAGGGGAAGCTGAAATAGAGAATACGGATATCGTGCCAGAAACTCATCATAATGGCGAGGAAGATCTGACGGCAGACGATCATGCCGGAGATACTGCAGATCATCACGACAAAGCTCTTGCCGAAGCCGCGCACGGCGTTTGCAAAGACCTGGTTCAACGCCTGACAGAAGTAGAACGGCATCATGACATGAATCATGGAGACGCCAAAGGCAATGGCATTTTCGTCGTTTGTGAAAATGTGCACCAGCGGTTCGGCCAGCAGATAGACGATGCAGCCTGCGACGAGCACATAACTGAAGCAGACGAGCAGCACCACGCGGATTCCCCGGAAGGCACGGTCGAGGCGCTCGGCGCCGACATTTTGTCCGACAAAGGTGGCTGTGGCAAGGCCAAGGCACTGCGCAACCATACCGACAAAGCGGTCGATCCGTTTGCCCGCGCCCATACCGGCCATGGCGGCGGAACCGAAGCTGTTGATATAACGCTGAATAAAGACATTGCTCAGGCCGATCAAGCAGGCCTGAATCGCAGCGGGAAGCCCAAGCCGCAGAATGTCCTTCAAAAGCGCACGGTGAATCTTCAGGTCGCGCGGTATCAGCTTATACACGTCCTGTGTCAGCAGCATCCGGCGGAAAACCAGCACGACGCTGATGAACTGGGAGAGAATTGTGGCCAGCGCTGCGCCGGAAACGCCCAGATGCAGCAGCGCAACCAGAATAATGTCCAGCGCAATGTTGCAGCAGCTGGAAATCACGAGGTAAATAAACGGCGTACGAGAATCGCCGACCGCGCGCAGAACGCCCGCGCCAACATTATAGATCGCGGTAAACAGTACGCCGATCAGATAAATGCGCAAATAATCCAGCGCCTCGAGGTATACGTCCTGCGGGCAGTTGACCACACGCAGCAGCATCGGCGAAAAGAAGATACCGGCGCCTGCGATGAGGACGCCGAAGAGCAGGGAAAAGGTGATGGCGGTGTGGATGGCGTCGTGCAGGTTCTGCTCGTCTTTTGCGCCGAAGAAACGCGAAAAAAGAACGCCTGCGCCGGTGGAAAGGCCCGTGAAGAAGCCGACGAGCAGCATGGAAATATCGCTGCTGGCGGAAACTGCCGCAAGGGCCGTTGTGCCGACGGCCTGCCCGACGATGATGGAATCCACGCTGTTATAGAGATTCTGAAAGATCTGTCCGGCGAAGATGGGCAGCGCAAACAGCAAAAGCTGTTTGGCGATGCTGCCCTGCGTCAGATCTCTGGAACTTGTTTTCAAGACTGATCAAACTCCCCTCTCGTGAAACGCAGCGGAAATCCCCTCCGGTTGGAATGCTTTCGGGGAAAAGGACTGCGAACGGTTGGCTCCGCAGAAAATCCCGCAGGAACCAACCGTCCTTTTGAAAAGAAAGGCAGATTTTATTCGTCCTTGGTCTGGTTCAGCAGCCAGGACATGATGCCGTATTCGTTTTTATAGGTAGGCACCCAGCTTGCATGGTTCTCGCTGAACAACTTCGGATAAGGCAGATTCGGTGTGATGGCAATATCGTATTTTTCCAGCTCTTCCGGGGAGAACAGCGTCAGGTGTGCATTGTTATTGCCGTTGTCGCGCATGGACATGACGGCGTCCACCAGATATTTGTGCCGGTAGAGCGTGTGGTCGATATAGGCCGAGGTGACCCATACGGGGCGGCGCATGGACTTGAGGATGGAAAAGGTCTCGGGTGTCATGGTCGGGCAGACCGGGACGCAGGCGGCAAACAGGTCCGAACCGACGGACATGGCACGGATGGTGCCGGCGCCGCCCATGGACATACCGGTGACGTAAATGCGCTTTTCATCCACTTTCCCTTCCGCAACCATGCGGCGGATGATATCCAGTACCAGGCCGAGGTAATCTCTGCTCCAGCCATAGCCCGGAACATTGAAGGAATCGCTGTTTGCAAAGCTGTTATTCATGTTGAAATTGCGCATATCACGGCGCACTTCCACTGCCATCGGCGCCATGACATAGATGTCCGGATAATTCTCGGCGAAGTTGACGGGGCCGTAGTCCGTAATGATGTGCTTTTCGTTATCGCGCTCGCCCTCATAGCCGCCGTTTCCGCCGCCATGGAGGAACAGGATCATCGGGCGTTTGCCGGAGCCTTCCGGCGTGTACAGACGGTACATGACGCGGCCTTCCTCAAGGCGTGCAAATTTATCGTCCACGGTTCTGGTGTGGATGGTGAATTCCCCGCGGCCGATACGCTTTTCACCGATGACCAGCGTGAAATCGGCGCGGGTGGTGGCGGGAACAACGGTGATCTTCAAAACACCGCCGTCGAGCACAGCATCTGTCACATCGCCGGGCGCTGTGCCGCGGGTTTCCTTCAGATACCGGATGCGGTCTGTTTCAACAGCCGGACCCTCCAGATGAATGGCTTCCATGGCGGGCGCTTCGCCCTCCCAAGGGATCTCAAAGCGGGAAATTTCCTGGCCGGTCAGGCCGATAAAAGCATAAGCTGAAAATTCCATATCATACACTCCTTTATAATTGTTTTTTCTTCTTATTTTACGGCGCGGACATAGCCGCCCAGCAACTTGCGCAGCACACGCGCGGTATAACGGCCCAGAATGGCCGAATGTCCGCTGATCAGCATCAGGTCGGATGCTTCGGAGACAAATTTACCCAGGAAATCGCCGCAGAACTCGCCGACGGGCACATAGAAGGTGCCGCAAAGCAAGGTGCAGGGCTTGCGCATGGAGCGGAACTTGCCGTTATACTCCACAAGCAGGGAATTGGAGTGGAAAATGGCGCGGTTTCCGTCCGGGAAGCACACTTCGGCACGGTCACCCGCGTCAAGATAGCGCACTTCGGCGCCGAAGGCGGCGCGGAAGAACTCCACCGGCGCACAAAGCGCGGGAGTTTCCAGCATTTCATGCGCGCCTGCCGTTTTGGTGTAGTTGCCGGGGCCGGGGTCAAAGCTGCGCACAACGCCGGTCTCAATCGGTGTCATTTCCTCCATGCGCCCGTTTAAGTAGACCTTGCGGCTGCCCAGCGCAATGACCGCAATATCCTGATCCGGTTCCAGTGCATCCTCGCAGGGCGAGTAGACAAGCTTTCCGTCTACGCGGCGGCATCCGGAATAGAGGCAATCCCAGTAGACCTGTGCCATATCCGCCGGTTCGCGATGGCCGCAGCCGACGACCTCCCAGTTAATCAGATCGGCGTTTTTGCCGCGGAAACGCATGAAATTGTCTTTGCCGCGGAAGGTCAGATCCGGCAGGGAATCCAGCCCGTTCTTTTCAATCCAGATTTCGCGGTTGAAGTCGTTCATGCGATAGCGGGTTTCATAGGCATCGAGCGGGTCTTCGTCGAGCAGGCGGAAAATGATGTCATATTCGCCGCGCATCTGGATGGCCGGCAGTGCAGCGGTGGGGCGCTCGTCGCCAACGTAGATTTCGGCAGACGGTCCGGTGGAATACCCTGCAGCCGCCAGCACCTCGGGATGCTGCATGGTGAAGGCTAAGGTCATCATATCGCCGTTGGACATTCCCTGCATATAGATGCGGGTACGGTCAACGTTGTATTTTTCACAGACAATGCCGATGAGCTGATACAGATACTCCACATCGCGGTCATCGCAGTGCCAGGAACCGTAGTCCGGGGAGTTGGGGTAAATGACGATCAGGCCGAGCCGCTCCGCCAGCACATGCCAGAGCGTGAAATCCGCCCAGCGGCGGCCGTCGTGCCCGCCGCCGTGCACTTGCACAATCAGCGGCAGAGCGGTTTTCCCGTCATAAGCGGCAGGCAGATATTCATACCAGACGTTGACCATGCCGGGCACAATGCCCTGGCGGCATTCCTTCAGGCCGTTGATCGGAGGAAGCCTGGTTTTGGTTTCAAAATTGACGTTTTCCAGCGGCGCGCGCTCACCAAATGTAAACCGATTCATAGCTTCTGTTCCTTTCCTGTGTCTCATTTTATGATTACAGGTTAACACATTATCGGAAAAATGGCAAGGATAACCGATGAGCGCGATAAAATTTTAGATGTTTTAGCCAAAACCCGGCGAGAGTTTGAAAATATACCAATCGTAACGGAACCACAGAATTGCATTGTAATCGGCACCGGGGTATGGTAAGATAAAATATGGAAATTTGGAAATGAGGGGACGCCATGTTTGAAACAATTCAGTATGATCTCACCCGCATCTCCTACGGACGCCGCGGTACATTTTACTATGTCGGCGCCTGGGAGGAAGACGGCGCCGAGACGCTTTATGTCTGTGCCCTGCTCTCCGGGCTGGACAATGCGGGTCCCGCCGGGAAACCCCGCGCGGGCAGACTGTTCCCGGTCCGGCTTGTGCGCAACGGGGAAACGGTGCCTTACCGCGCAACGGCAACGCCCGTGTGCGTGACGCTTGCCTATGACGGCGGCACGGCGCGGATCTGCCTGCAGGAGGGCAGCATCCTGCGCATGGAAGCGGAGAATGTGGAGGTTGTGTTTTCTCCCGCGCTTGCTCCGCACGAAATTGCCAAAACCCGCAACGACGGAAGCTGGGAAGTGATCATGAACCCGGTGCCGAAGCTGCTGTTCTGTCCGGTCATCGGGGAAATGGACGTTTCCACCGGCTTTGATGTGATCAACAGCGTGCCGGAGGAGACGAAATTCGTGTTCCGCCCGGACGGGACCGGCAAGGTGGATCTGGCGGTACATCTTTATAAATCAAACGGCTGGCGTATGGAAAAATACCCTGCCTTTGACCGCTGCATTGCCGGCATCGAGCGGGAATTTTCCGAATATCTCGATACCGTTCCGCCGCTTTCCGAAGAATTCGCGGAGGCACGCATCCTGAATGCCTATCTCATCTGGTCGCATATCATGCGCATCGACGACATGGACATTATTTATATGAACAAGGGCGTGCACCGCTGCACCTCCAGCTGGCAGCAGTGCTATCACGCCATGGCCCAGTATCGCAATCCGCGCTTTGCCTGGGAACTGCTGCTGTCCGTTTTTTATTATCAGGATGAGTATGGCATGCTGGCGGACATTCTGACGGACGCTTCGCAGAGTTACGGCGGAACCAAGCCGCCGTTTCACGGCGTTGCGCTGGAATTTTTGCAGGAATTTACGGATTTCTCCTTTGCCACGCGCCGGGAGCAGCTGACTTTGTATGACGGGCTGTCCAAATGGGTGTTCTGGTGGCTCACCTACCGCGATACGGATCAGGACGGCATTGTGCAGTACGATACTGCCGATGAATCCGGCTGGGACGACAGTTCCTTCTTCAAAATGGGCGGACCGACCGCTGCGCCGGATCTTGCAACCTATTTAGTGCTGGCGATGGATCAACTCGCGGTGCTGGCCGGACGCCTGGGAAAGACTTATGAAATGCGGGAGTGGAAGGCCCGCGCCGACCGGATGCTGGAGACCACGCTTTCGTTCTTCTGGAACGGCGAAAAGTTCACCTCACGCGTCAGCGGGACGCATGAGTGGGTGGATTGCGGTTCGATCATGTCCTTTGTTCCGCTGCTTTTGGGCAAGCGTCTGCCGCAGGAGATGATAGAGAAAATGACCGCCGCGCTCTCCGAGGAGGGCGCCTGGCTGACGCCTTACGGCCTGGCGGGCGAGCGGCTCGACAGCGATCATTACCATGAAACCGGCTGGTCTGCCGGCCCGATTCTGGCTCCTGCGCAGATGTTGGTTTGCCTTGGCCTGCGTGCGTGCGGCAAGGACGAACTGGCAAAGGAAATCGCGCTGCGTTATTGCCGAGCGCTTGCGGCAAGCGGCTATCCGATGGTGATCAATCCGAAAACCGGAAAGGATGTCAGCGAAGGACGCTGGTCCACCCGCTATCCGAACCGTATGGCGTGGACGGCGGCGGTATTCCTGATACTCGGCTCCCTGTATTCGTAAGGCATCGTCTCCGGGAAACCGGAAAAGACAGAAAAAACGGCGGGGAATCGAGCTTCCCCGGATGGAAACGGAGGTTTGTTATGGAAATTGGGTACACGGTAAAACAACTGGACGAACACACCTGGCAGATTGAGGAAACCAATCATCGCCTTGGCGTGTACTGCTATCTGTTGGAGGGCGAAAACAGGGCCATACTGATTGACTCCGGCCTGGGGAATATTGATCTAGGCGGAATCGTCGCCGGACTGACCGAGAAACCGGTCGCAGTCGTCAATACCCACAGCCATGGCGACCACATCGCCGGAAACGCTGATTTTGCCGAGCGTTACATCGCAAAGGAGGATCTGGAAGGCTATGCCCGCGATGCAAGCGGCAAAGGCCCCGGTCCGCTGCCGCGCCCCGTCCCGCTGGAGATCACCGGAATTGACGACGGACACGTGTTCGACCTCGGCGGCAGAACCCTGCGCGTGTACCTGACGCCCGGTCACTCAAACGGCAGCATCTGTATTCTCGACGTGGAGCGCCGCCAGCTTTTCACCGGCGACACCTGTGGCCGCGGCGAGGTTCTGGCGTTTGCCGCACAGCACGGTCTGCCCGGATACCGCAGATCGATGCAGCGTATTCTGGATCTCGGCAGCGAATATGACCTCACCTGGCCTGCGCACGGCGAAACCCCGATCGGCAAGGATGTTCTGCTGCGGCTTACGAAGCTGGCCGATGACATCCTTGCGGGCAAAATTGAGGAAAAATCCTTCGAAAACCCACATTTCAAGGGGTATGTCTGCGCGTACCGAGAGGAACTCGGGATTGTATATCCGCCGCTTGCACGCGGCTGAACAGGAAAGAAAAAACGCGGAAAAACAGAAAATGAAAGGAGAAAAACAGCATGAGCGAACTGAAAACCATCATCCACAAGGCCGGAGAAGTGATTGATTTTGAAACCGTATTCGTGGAAAACCAGGGACTTCGCGGCGAACCGAAAAAAATCGGCCGTGTGGAGCGCGTGGATTACACGACCTCGGTTTATGAGGACGGCGTGACCCATCCGAAATACTGCAATGTCTATCTGCCATACTGCTATGACCCGAATGACAAGGACAGAAAGTATAATGTACTGTACTATCAGCACGGAAATACCTGCGATCCGGAGATTTTTGCGGTTCCGGAGAACAGAAAACTGTTCGATATGCTGTTCGAGTCCGGCGAGATCGACCCCTGCATCATCGTTTCCACGACCTATTACTTTGATGTGACGAAGGACGTGGAGGAACGCCGCCGCAGCGGTCAGGTTCCGGCAGGCGACGGCGGATGGCCCCATGCAAAGCCGAATTTCTACCGCGAAGTGGTGGAGGACATCATCCCGGCGGTGGAACTGCGGTATAACACCTATCTCACCGATGCTTCGCCAGAAGCCATCCGGGCCACGCGTGACCACCGCGCCTTCAGCGGCTATTCCCGCGGCAGCGTTGCAACCTGGAATATCTTCCACAATGACTTTGCCTATTTCAGATGGTTTGCCCCGATGAGCTGCCACACAACCGCCGGCCACTCCATCCGCGAGGAAATCACGCCGGAGCAGGTGCTGGACTATGTGCAGCAGCCGGTGCGCGAGCATCCGGAGCTTCCGTTCTTCATTTTCGCCTCCAACGGTTACCCGAATGACGTTGCGCCGATGACCGAGCAGATGAAGTACATTCCGAAGGGCGAGGTATTCTCCTACGGTACGGATCCGGTAAAGAACAACATCTTCTTCGCCCTGTCCGACTTCACGCATACGGACCTCCTCGTCCCGTTCTATTACTATAATTCGCTGAAAGTCCTTTTCAAAGCATAAAGCTCCAAAAGAAGGCGCCGTCCCACTGGGGCGGCGTTTTTATTGTATCCCCGGGCAAAAACTGCAGGCTGCTGCAATCCGGTCCGCCCAACTGGCTGATGATTGCCAGGGCGAGCTTGGGATTGGGTGTTTTGATGCTGACAGGATACTCTAATTTCTTCTCATAAATCCACATACCAATTCCTCCCCTGTCAGACGTTTGCGGCGCGTTCCCACGGAAACGGTCCGTCGGTCCATTTCCACCTGCCGCCGGTGTGCTGCATGGCGGTCAGGGGGCCATAGACTGCGGTGTAGGCCTCCACGGCCTTTTCATGGATTTGCTGGTATTTGCAGAAGTATTCCAGCGCATTCGGGTCGGTAGGGTGCGTGTCAAGGAAGAGGTTGGCCTCAACCAGCGCAAATTCCGCCATCTGTACATCACGGAGCAGATTGCCCATATCGCTCATTTCCTCTCGGCCCCCTTCCCCGTAAACGGCTTATCCAGCGCGCGGAAGATAGTGCCGCGGTCAAACGCCGTCTGCGTATCATAGATATCCTCCCATCTCTGGAGGGGAATATAGGCCATGGCAAGCGGCAGTGAATTGATGCAGGCCGCCGTTCCTGCGTTCTGAAGCAAGGTGTTCAAATTTTCCATATGATTACTCCCTGTGGCCCGTATGGTTCTCTTCGGCCACCGCTATCAGTATATGCGGGCGCGCCAAAATGCGACAGGGCAGCACGCAGCGGAAAGACGCTCTGCTTCCGACAGAAAAAACAGAGAAAAGAGGCTTCCGCCGAAACGAAAGCCTCTTTTTGTATGCTTTTTTACAGACTTCTCGCCTGAGCCAGCAGGTCATTGACCAGTGCGCAGGCGGCATCGAAAATTTCCTCCACCGGCTTTTTGACCGACAGGGACTTGTCACGCGTGACGAGTTCGCAGCAACCCTCCTTGAGATTGCGCGGGCTGACGATCACACGTACCGGGATGCCGAGCAGGTCGGCGTCCGAGAACATGACGCCCGCACTGACATTGCGGTCGTCGTAAAGAACCTCGATGCCCTGCTTCTGAAGATCTTGGTAGAGCTGATCGGCCAGCGCGTGCGCTTCGGCGTTATCACTGCGCACGCAGCAGAGATGCACCTGCCAGGGCGCGATGGAGATCGGCCAGATGGGACCGTAATCGTCGTGGTGTGCCTCGCAGACGGAGGCGGCCAGCCGCCCGACGCCGATGCCGTAGCAGCCCATGATGGGATGATGTGAGGCACCATTTTTATCGAGATAGGTCATGCCCATGGACTTGGTATATTTGGTGCCAAGCTGGAAAATGTTGCCGACTTCAATGCCGCGCGAGACGGAAATGGTGTGTTTCCCGCACTTCGGGCAGATGCCGCCGTCCGTGATCTTTGCAAAATCGTGGAATTCTGCGTCCGGGCAGTCGCGCGCAATGTCCAGACCGGTGTAATGATGCTCCGCAACGTTTGCGCCGCAGGAGAGATTATTCGTTCCCTGCAGGGAGTTGTCATAGAGCACGGTGAAGTCGCCCTTCAGATTGCACGGACCGATGTAACCGGCGTTCAGGCCGCAATCCTCTGTAATGACGGCGGGATGCACGTCTTCACCGATGAAATTGCGCAGCTTGGTTTCGTTCACATCGAGATCGCCGCGGATAAACAGCACAATATAGGAATCGTCCGCGTTACGCTGATACACGACGGCCTTGCAGCTCTTTTCCGTCGGTGTGCCGAGGAAATTGCAGATATCCTCAATCGTATGGATGTCGGGTGTGTAAACCAGAGTCAGCGGTTCGGAGACTTCGTCGCGGACATTGTGGACAATGCTCTCCGCTGCCTCCATATTGGCGCGGTAGTCGCAGCTGCCGCACACGGCGATGGAATCCTCACCGACCGGCGTGAGCAGCATGAATTCGTGCGACAGACTGCCGCCCATCATGCCGGAGTCCGATGCCACGGAAATGACCTCCGGAATACCTGCGCGCGCAAAAATGCGCTCATATGCGCGGAAGCAGCGCTCGTAATAGGCCTCCAGATCCTCCTGCGAGGTGTGGAAGGAATAGGCGTCCTTCATGGTGAATTCACGCACGCGGATAAGCCCCGCGCGCGGACGCGCTTCGTCGCGGAATTTGGTCTGGATCTGATAAATCATGAAGGGATATTTGGTATAGCTCTGGCCGTATTCGCGTACCAGATGCACGGCAGCTTCCTCGTGCGTCATGCCCAGCACGAGCGGGTTGTCGTTGCGGTCGGAAAAACGCATCAGTTCGCTGCCGACGCTCTCATAGCGGCCGGATTCCTCCCAGAGGGAGGCGGGGAGAACGACCGGGAACTGGACCTCCTGCCCATCAATGGCGTCCATTTCCTCGCGGATAATCTGCTCGATTTTGTGCGTAATGCGCCGCAGCGGCATATAGGAAGAATAAATGCCGGACGCAACGCCCTTCATATACCCGCCGCGCAGCATCAGTGCGTGACTGTCAATGACACATTCGGACGGCCGCTCCTTAAAACGGTCGCCAACCAGTTTTTCAAGTTTCATGCCAAGACTCCTTTCAGTATGGAAAGCATTTCGTTGCCTTTTTCTGTGGCTGTGCGGCCCGCCGTACAAAAACAAAAAACGCCCCAAGAGAAGTTCTCTTAGGGCGAACTTGATGTCCGCGGTACCACCTAATTTCGGGGAACCGGGCGTTCCCCGCACTTTCCGGACTGTGCCGGCTGTCCTGTAACGGGAACGTCCCGGCGGGATCTACTGTTCCTTTCAACCCCGCGGCTCGGAGATGGGTTCGGCGCACGCCCACAGGAACTCTCACCGGCCGTTCCCTCTCTTGCGTGCGGCAGCAGCGCCTACTGTTTCTCGTCTCAGCCTTTGCCAATGTTCTGATTATAGGGTGTCGGGCCGGAAAAGTCAATAAAAAACTTCCTGCTGCGCAGAAAAATGCTGCTACTTTCCTTTTTTCTCGCGCAGACGTTTGCGTAAACGGTTGAGATGACGCTCGAAGAACCCGCGCGAGATATATTCGGCCAGCAGGTACTGGTCAAAGGCCGGAACCGTGCAGGAATAGAATCCCAGTCTTTCCTCATAAAGCGCGTGCAGCCGTTCCGGAAGGATCATGTAACCGATGCGCATGGAAGGGGAGAGACTTTTGGAAAACGTGTTCAGATAGATGACATTCTGTCCGCCGTCCATGGAGTAAAGCGTCTCCGGGGGCAGCCCTTTTGCGGCAAATTCCGAGTCAAAATCATCCTCAATGAGGACAGCGCCGCGCGCTGCAGCCCAGGCCAGATACTCCAGCCGCCGCGAGGCCGGGGCCGTGACGCCGGTGGGATAGCTGTGAAACGGCGTGACGTGCAGCACATCTGCCTGGGAACGGCGCAGGGCTTCGGAGGAGATGCCGTCGCGGTCCAGCGGCAGAAATTCGCACCGCGCGCCGTTTGCTTCGTAAACGGCGCGGATTTTGTCATAACCCGGCGTTTCAATGCCGAAGAGCTTATCCCGTCCGAGCAGCTGCACAATCAGGCCGTAAAGATATTCCGCGCCTGCGCCGACGATGATATCTGCCGGCTGCGCCGTCATGCCGCGCGTGTGCAGCAAATGCACGGCAATGGCGTTGCGCAGTGCCGCGCAGCCGTTGTGCGGCGGTTTTTGCAGCAGAACGCGGTCGTATTTCGCAATCACCTCGCGCATGAGCTTTGTCATGACGGAATATTCAAAGCCGCTGGAATTATCAATATCCGGCTCCGGGTCAGAACAGAGCGCAATGGCGCGGCTGGGCAGTTTCTGCGGCCGCGGTGCGTCCATTTTTGCCACGAAATAGCCGCTGCGCTCGCGGGAATGGATATAGCCCTCGGCGGCAAGCTGCTGATAGGCATGATCGACCGTTGCCGTGCTCACGTCAAGGTGTTCGGCAAGCGTGCGGCGGGAGGGCAGGCGAAAGCCGGAGGTCAGCACACCGGCTAAGATGTCCTCGCGCATCAGTGTATAAAGTGCCTGGTATTTCGGCAGGTTCGGGTAGAGCGAAAGGTCGTAAGTAATCATCTGGTATGAAAAGAAATCCTTTGTTTGGGTATTTTAAGATTGCCAGTTCTTACTATAATAAAAAAAGACCCGGGCGTCAAGATGTTGTGGCGCATGGGATGAAAAAATCGGGAGCGGGCAAAGGCCCGCCGCAGAGCGTGAAGAAACGCCGCCCGGGAAAAGGAAGGAACTACTTGTATGGAACAGAAAAACAAAAAAATCAATCTGCGGCTCATGATTGTCACGGCACTTTTCATGGCAATGAATATCATCATGAGCTCGTTTTCCCTGCCTGTGCCGGGCGGACACCTGTATTTGAATGATATCGTCATCTGCACGGCCGCAATCCTGCTGCCGCCGGCCTATGCCTTTGTGGTAGGCGGCGTGGGCGCGTTTTTGGGCGACCTGTTCTTCTATCCGGCGCCGATGTTTGTCTCGCTTGTCACGCACGGCCTGCAGGCCATTGTGATTTCCCTCTGCGCCCGCTGCGGCTGGAAGCTGAAGCCCGTCTGGAAGTCGGGCATCGGCGTTGCCATCGGCGCGGTGATCATGGTAGTGGGTTATACCTTCGGCCGTGCCTACATTTACGGCACACCGGAATATGCCGTGCTGAAGCTGCCGTATCAGATTTTGCAGGCGGTGGTAGGCGCCGTGCTGGGCGTTGTCATCAGCTTTGCAATCCTGCGCGGCAGAAAGCCCGAAGACCTGCTGTAACAGTAAAAAATAAGTGCGGACGCCCGAAAAGCTCCGCACTTGTTTTTTCCTTTTACGTTTCCGGACTGCCGGAATACCGGAAGCTGCCGCCTGCTTTCTTTATATGCGCGGAGCATTTCCTCGCGCCCTATCGCTTTTCGTCAGGCAGACCGCTTCCATCACGGCGCAATGGTTCAGCCCAGAATTGCATCGCGGCCCATGGCAACCAGATAACGGTCAATCTGGCTCTGGATCGCATCGCAGTACTCCTGCATACCCAGATGATCATAGGCATACTGGAGGTCCGCCTCATAGGTATCTGTGGACTTCGTGCCAACGATATAGTTGGTGGTCATTTCATCAAGGTAAGTGGTCAGATCGCTCTTGTACATGGAGATCACGTCTGCTTCTTCGTTGGAGGCCAGGGTCGTGAAGTTCACGTTCAGGTTCAGAATCATATTGTCCGTGCCATAGTCGTTCATCTGAACGAGGAAACGGTTCAGCGGGGACATATCGGTCCAGTTGTAATCCTTGAACTGCTCTTTCCACTCGTCAATGGTGATCAGGTTTCTGGTGTAGGGTTCGCCATTGTCCAGCGCTTCCTGCACGGAGGTGTACTCAGCCTGGACAAAGTCCCAGGCAAAGCCGGCCTGAATCTGCGGGAAAGCGGCCCAGGGTGCGTAGTGCCACATATCGCCGTAGTTTTCCTTTTCTTCCTGCGTGATATCCACACCGACTTTGTACTTCACAATGCTGCCATCCTCGGCGTAATCCCAGGTATAGCCTTCCATACCGTAGCCCAGCAGGATGAAGAAGGTCTTGCTGTTCAGCCAGTCAAGATAAGCTGCAGCGGCTTTGTAATCACAGTTCGTGTCAAATGCGAGTGCGCTGTTTGCAGTTGTGACGGACTGGCCCATCATACGGGGCGCAATGCCTTCCACTGCCTGAATGATCGGCAGCGGCTCGTAGTCGCAGTCCGGATCGCCGGTTGCAACCGTCAGCAGGCTGTCCGGATAGATGCACTGTGCGGCAGCGTAGTTACCGGCACAGTTTGCGCCATAGGTCCAGCGGCCGCCTTCATTCAGAAGGGCAACACTGGCGTTATAGAGTTCTGCGCAGTATTTGACGAAATCGATATAGCCTTCGCCTTCCACTGCGTTTTCAATCGAGCCGTCCACGGCGGACATGGCAAAGTTTGCACGCGGGAGGCCAAACCACTGCGCAACACCGTCGGAGAAGATGCCGTTCATGCCAAGGCCGATAAATGCACGCTCGTCCTTTGCGCCGTTGCCGTTTACATCCTGCTCCTGGAACTGCACAAGGGTTTCCTTGAACTCCTGAATGGTAGTCGGCATGGTCAGACCGGCCTTATTCAGCCAGTCCTGACGGATGTTCAGGTTGTACCAGGCGTGAACCGGCCAGTTGTTGAGGTAATCCACATCGTCGTGGTCGAAATTGAAGGACGTGCCGTTGCCATCCGCGTTCTTCACGTAATACCACTCGCCGTCCGGCGCAGTGGACCATGCCTTGATGTACTGCATGGCGCCGCCGTCGGCCACGAGGTCGGCAAACGTGCCGTCGGAGTAGGCCAGAATGTCATTGATGTTTGCAAATCTGCCGGCATTGATGGAATTGACCATTACGTCAGCATCCATGTAGTCGCCCTCGACGAGGAAGCTGTCATAAAGCGAATTGGAAGCGAGCAAACCGGCAAGCGTCGTCTTGTAGGACTCGTTGTCGATGGTGTCGACTTCGCAGATGAGGTTGTGCTCTTCCAGCATCTTCTGATTGTAGTTCTTCCAGGATTCAAAGCCCTTGTTGATTGCTTCCTCCAGAGTGTAAGTCCAGTTGTGGGACTCGCAGCCCATGTAGCTGAGCTTCAGAGGCTTCGTTTCGCTGGGATTGTCGCCGGTATCGCCGGTGCTGCCGGTATCACCGGTGTTGCTGTCGCTGGGCTTGCCTGCATCACTGCTGCCATTATCGCCGGAACAGGCGCTGAACAGAGCAGCGAGCATCAGCACAGCGGTCAGCAGTGCCAGGATTCTCTTTGTAGTCATGCATGACCCTCCTAAAAAATTTTCCCAAAACACGCGAAAGCGTGGAATGGTTCTCTGCCGTTTTGCTGCAAGGTTTGTAACATCATGGCCCTGATATACAGAATTGTCAAAACAATTCCATATGAATATACTGTGTACGGTTTCTGAATGGAGAAAAAGTATCAGGTGACAGGCTGTATATTTTTATTTACAAGAAACTGAATTTTAATTTTTCATCAGAATAATTTTGCATATTTAAGCATATTGTGAATACACAGTTGTTTTTCTGTCAAGCCGGGCGGGTCCTGTGAACTTTTCCATAGACGTAGTTTGTACGGCGCCGGGGCATTTTAAACGCGAGTGTCCTCTGTTTTCCATGAGCGCAGGCTATATTTTTCACGCTGTGCGTGGTATAATACAGAAAGTCGATGCACGGCACGGGACGATGCCTTCCGCGTGGCCGTGCCCGTTTGGAATAAAGGATGGTTTTATGGAATTCATCTGCTCACAGTGCCCCCGGCAATGCGCTGCCCGACGGGGAGAGGACATCGGCGAGGGGTATTGCCGCGCGCCGGCGCTGCCGAGGATTGCGCGCGCCGCGCTGCATCATTGGGAGGAACCTTGTATCAGCGGAACCCGCGGCTCCGGCACGATTTTTTTCTCCGGATGTTCTTTGGGCTGCATCTATTGCCAGAATTATGACCTCAGCCATGCGTGCTATGGGGAAACGGTTTCTCTCGAGCGCCTGCGCGCCATACTGCACGAGCTGGCGGCGCAGGGCGCACACAATATCAACCTGGTAAACCCGACGCACTATGCGCATCTGCTGCCCTATATCCGGGAGCACGTCCCGGACGGCTTGCCGGTCGTGTATAACACCGGCGGTTACGACGCCGTGGAAACGCTGCGGAAAATTGACGGCTGCGTGGACGTCTATCTGACGGACCTGAAATACCGTTCGCCCCTGCTTTCCGCAAAATATTCCGGCGCCGCGGACTATTTTGACCGGGCCACCGCCGCCATCCGGGAAATGTACCGTCAAACCGGCCCTGCGGTGTATGACAGCGACGGCCTGCTGCGCCGCGGCGTGATCGTCCGGCATCTGGTGCTGCCCGGATACAGCGCCGATTCCCTGCGCGTGCTGGAGTACTGCCGCGACAGGCTGCCGGACGGCATCCTGTTCAGCATCATGGCACAGTACACCCCCATGGGCGAAGCCCTGCACCGGCCGCCGCTGAACCGCCGGCTGACGCTCGTGGAATATCGCCGCGTCGCCCGCTTTGTGGAAAACGAAGAGCGGTTTACGGGCTATATGCAGGAACTGTCCAGCGCGCAGGAAGAATATGTCCCGCCCTTTGACCTGACCGGCGTTCTGCCGGCCGAAAATCCCGATTCGCCGGAAGGACTGTCCGGAAACCGTTGATTTTCCGGACAGTCTGTGATACCATGCGGGGTATCACCGGGGAGAAGGGGATTCCAATGTACAAACACCACGAAGATTCTATCGTGAAAATGGCTGAGTACTATCGCGAAAACCCGGAAATCATTGCCTTGTTTCTGATCGGATCCGTCGCAACAAATACAGAACGGCCGGATTCTGATCTGGACGGTGTTGCCGTTGTCTCACCGGCGTATTTTGCGGAAAAACAGGCCGGTATCGGTACGATGGAGGTTGTCCGCGGAAAATGCACCTATGAGGCAGGGTATTTTGACATCCATTTCCTGACGAAGGACATCATGAAGGAACTTGCCAAAACCGGTTCGGAGCCGATGCGCAATATGTTTTCCTGCGCACGCCCGCTTTTTTGCGATGACGAGGAGCTGATCCCCCTTTCAAAAGAGATTAACGTTTATCCGAAGGCGGAAAAGGCGGGAAAACTCAAGCAATATTACTGCACCCTGAAAATGTTCTGCCGGTATTTCTGGAAATCCTGCAAGCCGGAGGGGTATGCACGCGCACACGTGGCGGACGGCATGGTTTATTCGCTTTACCGCCTCCTGCTGGTGGAAAACGAGGTGTTGTTTCCCGGCTTCCGCAAGCTGGAAACCGCCGTGATCAAGGCGCCGAACAAGCCCGAGGGCATTGTGGAAAAATGCCGCAAATTCCTTGAAACGCTGGACGATGAGGATGCTCTCGCCATCGTGGAGGCCTACGAAAACTGGACCACCTATGATTATCCGAAGGATCAGGGCGTTGTTTCCAATAACTTTCGCGACCCCTACGACTGGTAAAGGGCAGGCCGTCGGATTCCTGCCGGACGAAAAACCTTTGTTCTGAAGGGGAAAGACGCCGCCTGCCACCTGCCCACGGTGCCTTTCTCTGGTGTTTTTCAGAAGTGTGGCAGAGATTTGCAATTAAATTGTTGACAAATCTTCAACACTGTGTTAGAATAATCGTCGTCCATTGAGTGGATTTAATGCGGAGAGATGTCCGAGTGGTTTATGGAGCTGGTCTTGAAAACCAGTGACTCCGCAAGGGGCCGGGGGTTCGAATCCCTCTCTCTCCGCCAACCTTATCCTCTCAACCGGGCTGCAGTGCAATTCCTATTTTGAATAGATGGAGAAGTACCCAAGCGGTGACGGGGCTCCCCTGCTAAGGGAGTAGGCCGGGAAACCGGCGCGAGGGTTCGATTCCCTCCTTCTCCGCCAGAAATCCCGAACGCGAAAGTGTTCGGGATTTTTTTACTGCACGCAAGACTGTTTCTTCTGGATTGTGGAAAGCAGATGAGAATGGAACAGAAAAACCAACTGTCACATGGTAACCGGTTTTCTTCTGTGCCTCACGCCGCGCGGCATGAAAGAGAGAATCTATAAAATCAACACATTTGTCTGAAATCTCAGACTATTCCGTGCACGGAAAACCCTTTATAATAGGGCGCAGAAGCGGAGAAGTGTACGGTTTCTGCACAACATCAAGAAAAACTGATTCGGAGGAACAGTGAAAATGAATAAAAGACTTTACAAATCAAGAGACAACAGAATGGTGGCTGGCGTTTGCGGCGGCGTTGCCGATTATTTCGGCATTGACCCCACGTTGGTCCGGCTGGGATGGATTCTGTTCTGTGCGCTGGGCGGCAGCGGCATCCTGGCCTACATCATAGCGGCCATCGTCATACCGGAAGCATGAGCGGAAACCGGCAGCAAGACAGATTCGGAGACAGAGTATGAACCACATTATTGAAATCGACCATCTGTATAAATCCTTCGGTACGGTGAAAGCCGTGCAGGATTTGAGCTTCCACGTCAGGGAAGGCGAACTTTTTGCTTTTTTGGGCGTCAACGGCGCGGGTAAGTCCACTACCATCAATATTCTCTGCGGCCAGCTGGCGAAGGACAGCGGCGCTGTCCGGATCTGCGGAACGGATCTGGACGCAGATCCCGATACCATAAAACGAAGCCTTGGCGTGGTGTTTCAGTCTTCTGTTCTGGACAAGGATTTGTCCGTTCAGGATAATCTGGCCAGCCGTGCTGCGCTTTACGGTATACACGGGAAGGCATTTCGGCAAAGGCTGGCAGAACTGGCAGAGCTTCTGGAATTCGGCGATTTGCTGAAACGCAGCGTCGGGAAGCTTTCCGGCGGCCAGCGCCGCAGGATCGACATTGCAAGGGCGCTTCTCCACCGGCCCAGGATCCTGATTCTGGACGAACCCACTACCGGCCTGGATCCGCAGACCAGAAGCATCCTCTGGCGTGTCATCGGCGACCTGCGCAGAAGTGAAAACATGACGGTTTTCCTTACGACTCATTACATGGAGGAAGCGGCGGACGCGGATTACGTAGTCATTCTGGATCACGGTCAGATTGCCGCGGAAGGAACGCCGCTGGCTTTGAAAAATACTTACACCGGGGATTTCATCACCATCTATGGCGTGGAGGAATCGCAGATCCGGCAGCTTTCCTCTTCCTATGAGCCTATACGGGATGCTTTCCGCGTCTCTGTGCCCGATACGGCGGCTGCCACCGCCTTGATTCTGCAGCATCCGGAGATTTTCCGGGATTATGAAATCACAAAGGGCAAGATGGACGACGTTTTCCTTGCCGTCACCGGAAAAAAGCTGACGGGAGGTTCGGAAAAATGAAGATTTTCAGTATTGCCGCACCGGTTTTTCTCCTGTTCGCGAGTATCGCTGTGACCCTTTGTCTGCTCACGGATTGGAACGACGGGCTGTTTCTGCCGATAGGGCTGTGCATGGGCACTGCGGGCAACATTTGTAACTTCCTATCCGACCGGCAGTGCAGAGAAAGAAAGGAGGCCAAAGAATGACCGGACTTGGTGCGCTGATCCGGCGCAATACAAAACTGTATTTCAAAGATAAAGGAATGTTTTTCACCTCACTGATCACGCCGCTGATTCTTCTGGTGCTCTACACGACTTTCCTGGGGAATGTTTTTGAAGAATCCTTCCGCTCAGCGCTGGAGGCGGCGGGAGCCGTCGTTTCGGATAAGGTGATCTGGGGCTGCGTGGGCGGCCAGCTGGTTTCTTCTCTGCTGGCGGTCAGCTGTGTGACAGTAGCCTTCTGCTGCAATCTGCTGATGGTGCAGGACAAAACCACCGGTTCGCGCCGGGATTTGACCATCGCGCCGCTGAAGCCCGGCACCCTTGCGCTGAGCTATTATCTTTCCACACTGGTTTCCACCCTGTTGATCAGCTTCACGGCCGCGGCCATCTGCCTGGTCTATCTGGCCTGCGTGGGTTGGTTCCTCTCTGCCGCTGACGTGGCGCTGCTGCTGCTTGATGTAGTGTTGCTGGTGTTGTTTGGCACAGCGCTTTCCTCCTGCGTGAATTTCCCGCTCTCCACAAACGGTCAGGCCAGTGCGGTCGGCACGATCGTCAGCGCGGGTTATGGTTTCATCTGCGGCGCCTATATGCCGATTTCCAATTTCTCCGACGGTTTGCAGAAGGCGCTTTCCTTCCTGCCCGGAACCTATGGCACCAGCCTGCTCCGCAACCACGCCATGCGGGGGGTGTTTGCGGAAATGCGGGATCTCGGCTTCCCGGCTGAAGTGGTGGAAGCCATACGCGACAGCGTGGACTGCAATTTGTACTTTTTCGGGGAAAAAGTGACGCAGGGCTCCATGTATCTGGTTCTGGCGGCGGCAATTGCCGTTGCCGTGGGCTTATATATTCTCATCAACCTTCTTCCGGGGAAGAAAAGAGTGTAAAAGAAATCCTCCTGTACGACGGAGGGCGAAGCGCAGCAGTGCTCCGCCCTCCGTCGTGTTTTCTACCCTATAAATCTGACACATACGCCCCAAAAAACGGCCTATTCGCGCGATCGTTTTTCCGGTATAATTCCGTTGTAAGCCGAAAAACGGCGAAAATCGTATTGCCACAGGAACACCGCGCGGCACCTTGCGTCCTGCGGGATGGTTCCTGTTTGATTGAAGGAGGATTCCCATGAACTCACTGACTACGATCCAGAAAACTTTTCACGTCTTTCAGATTTTGACGAAAATCGCCATGATCCTGTGCTTTGTAGGAGCGGGGCTTTGCCTGCTGAGTCTGCTTTGCGGCGTGGTGTGGTATTGCGGCGGCACCGTTGTCGGCGCAGACCAGGCAACCTTATATCGTCTGACCGCCTCAAACGGCCTGAGAGACCTGATTGCTGCATGCCTGACGAGTTCCATCCTGACGCTGACGGACGGTGTTCTGTTTGCTTTTGCCATGCGTTATTTCATGGCAGAACAGGCGGACGGTACGCCCTTTACGCAGCAGGGAGCCGTCCGGATCAGACGGCTTGGCATCCGTACCATCGTTCTCCCGATGGTGGCTGCGGTTTTGTGCGCCATCGTCTGCTCCCTTTGTGATCTGCCGAGGAATACCGGCGGCGACTGGAACGGTTTTTTCAGCATTGCTCTGGGCATCGGCCTGATCCTGACCTCACTCATTTTCCGCTACGGCGCGGATCTGGAGGAAAGAGTGAAATGAGAAATCCCGCAAAGAAATTGCTGCTCTTCTGCTTTGCGGTGCTTTTGAGCTTTGCCGCAGGCTGTGCACGGCAGCAGAATCTGGAATCCCCCCATATGGATAAAAACCTGGAAAATGGGCAGATCCTATATGACGGAACGGAACAGCGGTTTTTTCAGGTAGAGGAGGGTCAGACAGGCGTTTTGACCGTTTCCATCACGCGGGAAAGCGGAAACCTGAATCTTTCCGTGTTCCCGGAATCCGATCCGGAACAGTACAACTATCGCGGCACGGAACTTCCCACCTCCGATTTTACGGTTTTGCTGGAAGAACCCGGTACGTACCATGTCTGGATTGAGGCGGAACGCTTCATCGGCACATACGACTGCGAATGGAGTGTGCGGCAGTAAAACGGGGAGTAATCCGGCACGGATGCGCGGCAACGCAGCGCCCGCCGGCGCTGCGGAAAGAGAAACACAGAAGTCAATCGGCAGGGCACGGCGCGATGCCGTGCGCCCTGCGGGCGAAAGGAAGCAGAACGATCATGAAATATTTCACTGCGGCAAACTGTATCACCGGCCTGCGTATGGCAGGAACGCTGGGGCTGCTGTTCGTGCGGCCTCTTTCGCCTGCTTTTTTCGCCGTTTACACCCTGACCGGACTGACGGATGTGCTGGATGGCTGGGTCGCCAGAAAAACCGGCACTTCCGGAGACTTCGGCGCGAAGCTGGACTCCTGTGCGGATCTGCTGTTCTATGGTGTGATGCTCGTCCGTCTGCTTCCGCTGCTGTTCCGCACTCTGCCTGCCCCGATCTGGTGGGTGGTGCTGGGCATTGCCTGCCTGCGGCTGACTGCCTATCTGGTCGCGGCAATCAAGTACCGCACGTTTGCCTCCCTGCATACCTATTTCAATAAACTGACGGGTGCGGCCGTATTCCTTGTGCCGTATTTTCTCCTGACCGGCTTTGCACCCGGCTATTGCTGGGGTGTATGCGCCGTGGCCGGGGTTGCATCCTTAGAAGAACTGCTCATCCATCTCCTGCGTCCCGCGCATCAATCGGATACCAAATCGCTTCTTCACGACGCTAGGCAGGATAAAACTGCCTGATCCATTTCGCACCACAGGCAATCCTCTCAAAACGTTTTCACGGAAAGACTGGTGCAAGTCCATGGAATTGATTCATTTGCAGCATTGCAAACTGCAGATCGGCTGCCTGCTGGTTGTGCTGTATCTCGTTTTTATTTATTATAAGGAGCGCAGACGCTTTCACCTCACCAGCGCTTCGCCGGTTTACGATGTTCTGCTGTGGGAGGGCCTCGTCTGCCTGCTTCTGGACGGGATCACGGCCTATACAGTCAACCATCAGGAAGTGGTCAGCCCCGCTGTCAATCTGATGCTGCATGGACTGTTCCTGATCAGTATCGACGCATTGATTTTTATTTCGCTGCTGTATATGCTGGACACCACGGAAGGCCTGCCGGTTTCCCGGAAAAAACGGCTGCTCCTGGCCGCACCGTTTCTGATCAACGTGTTGGTCGTTCTGCTGAACCTGCATTCGCTGGAGTACCGGCAAGGCGAAACAAGCTATTATTCCATGGGCATTTCCGTGTACACCTGCTTTGCCATGGTTGCCATCTATATCCTGCTGACAATCGCGCATGTTTTCCGGCGCTGGAATTACATAGAAAGCCACAAACGGGTCAATATCATCACAAGCTTCCTGGTGGTGGCCGGTGTGACCGGTTATCAGATGCTGGTGCCGGATTCCCTGATCAGCAGTATGGGTACCACCATGCTGCTGATAGGCACCTATATGAACCAGGAAAACCCGGCAATGAAGGAATTGAGCCGATACCACGACGAAATGGTGGTCGGCTTTGCCAATCTGATTGAAGAACGCGACGACAACACCGGCGGCCATGTCAAACGCACGACACAGTATATCCGCCTGCTTGCGGAGGAACTGAGAAGACGCGGTTATTATAAGGAAACACTGACAAAGGATTATCTGAACAATCTGCTGAAAGCCGCACCTATGCACGATGTTGGAAAAATCGCCGTGCCGGATGCCATTTTGCAAAAACCGGGCCGACTGACGCCGGAAGAATTTGAAATTATGAAGCAGCATACCGTGAAGGGCGGCGAGATTATCCAGGAGAGTTTCGGCCGCATGGGAAATGAGCAATATCTGGAGATTGCTTCGCAGATTGCCCGGTATCACCACGAAAAATGGAACGGAAAGGGGTACCCCGACGGGCTGAAACGCAAGGAAATCCCGCTCTGTGCGCGGATTATGGCAATTGCCGATGTATTCGACGCCGTTTCCGAAAATCGCTGCTATCGCGCGGCGCTTCCTCTGGACACCTGCTTTGAAATCATTCAGGATGGCAGCGGACAGGATTTCGACCCGATTCTGGCCGAGGTTTTTCTGGATCTGCGGCAGGAGGTGCAGAAAGTGAAAGCGGGGACCATACAATAACGCCCCGCGCGGCAGGACGCACCTGTGCAGAATTTACAAATATGACGGCCACGTTTTGATGTTTCGTCCAAACGTGGCTGTTTTTTTACGGATCAGTTTACAAGTCGGGCAAACTGCACTATGATAAGAAATGCCGCATAACCAATGCGGCGAAGAATGCGCAACAATGGGTATGATGAGGGGAAAACATGAAACAAGAAAAAATGTTCACGGCCATAGGGCCGGGTTATTATGAAGTAAAGGACCGCCTTTTTGATCAGTACGTCTCTCCGGCGTATGATGAGAGCACCGGACTGCCGTCCGGGGAACTGGAAAAAGGTTTTGCAGCGCTTGCCCGTCAGGACGGGACCATGTCCCGGATGAATCTTCGTTCCCGGCTGTTTGCCTATCTGCTCGATAACACGCGGATCGACGTGGATCCGGAGGATTGGTTTGCAGATCACTTCGACCGCTGCGGCGATATTCTGCGCAAACACCGCGAGGGCTGGCGGAAAGAACTCGGAGAAGGCGCTCTTGCAGACGATGCGCAGCTGCTCGCGCGCGGTTTCCGCACCGGTTCCTTCAATGCCGAGCTGGATCTGGGGCATATTTCGCCCGGCTGGCGTTTCCTGCTGCAGGAAGGCGTGCCCGGCATCCTGCATATCCTGCGGGAAAAGCAGCAGCAGCCCTGTGACGATACGGCACGGGACTTTTACGACTCTGCCATCCGGATGTATACGGCAGTGCTGGGCTTGATCGGCCGCCTGGAGGCGCAGGCACGCCGGATGCAGGCCGCGCATCCGGAGTCTGCCGACAGAATGGAAAAACTTGCGGCCTGCCTGCATACGCTTCAGGAAGGCGCGCCGCAGACTTTTTATGAAGCTCTGCAGCTTTCCTATCTGATGCACCAGTGCATTGAGTTCGAGGGGGAATATATCCGCTCGATGGGCAGTTTTGAGCTGAATTTCGGCCGTTTTTATGAAGCAGACCTGGCCGCCGGCCGGATCACGGAGGAGGACGCGAAAGAACTCATCCGCTTCTTCTGGCTGAAATTCTTCTCCAATACCCGCGGCTCCGGAAACGGCAAAAACTTTTATTTCGGCGGACTTACGGATGACGAGACCGACAATGTCGGCCCGCTTACCTATCTTGCCATGGATGTATTCTATGAACTGAACCTGACGGACCCGAAATTATCCATAAAAATCAACCACAAGACGCCGCAGCGTTTCTTTGAGATGATTGCCAAATGCCTGCGCGACGGCCGGACCAACATGGTCATCGTCAACGACGATGAAACGCTGGAAGCGATCCGCAAGCGCGGTATTCCCAAAGAGGACAGCTTTGACTACCTTCTGATCGGCTGCTATGAGCCGGCAATCGAAGGGAAGGAAGTTGCCTGCAATATGTGCGTGAAGTATAACCTTTCAAAACCGGTCGAGCTTGCGCTGTTTGGCGGGCAGGATCCGTTGACAGGGGAGAAAATCGGCATCGACACGGGTGACAGCGAAAGCTTTGCCTCGTTCGATGAGTTTTACTGCGCTTACGAGCGGCAGATGGAAAAACAGCTGCGCGATGTGCAGGGCGCAATCAACCAGTATGAGGAGCGCTGGGCGGACATCAATCCGGAACCCCTCATATCTTCCACATTTGCCTCCTGTCTTGAAAAAGGTCGGGATATTTCGCAGCGTGGGCCGGTTTATAACAATACCGGCAGCATGGGCGGTGGTCTGGCAAATGCCGCAGATTCCCTGATGACCATAAAAAAGCTGGTGTTTGACGAGAAACGTTACACCATGGCAGAACTGAAGGCCATGCTGCGCGCCAATTTCGAAGGGTACGAGCGCGAGCATCTCTATATTCTGAACCGCGTGTCCAAATGGGGCAATAACCAGGAGGACGTGGACGCCATCGCAAAGCGGGTCGCGCAGAGTTATACCGGGTTTGTCAACGGCGTGCCGAACGGGCGCGGCGGGCGGTATAACGCCTCCATGTTTACGCTGGATCACTGCTTCTCCCTCGGCCACCGCACGGGTGCATTGCCGGACGGTCGCCTGGCGCACCACTACATCGCAAAAGGCATCGGCACCATGACCGGCATGGACAAAGCCGGCGTCACCGCGCAGATTCAATCTGTTTCCAAGCTGGACTTCACCGATATTCCCAACGGCTCGGTGCTGGATATTTATCTGCATCCCTCCGCAGTGGACGGCGAAAAAGGCATCCATACGTTGATCAATCTGATCCGCACCTATTTCAACCGCGGCGGTTACGGCCTCCAGTTCAATATTCTGAATGCCGACGATCTGCGCAAGGCGCAGCAGCACCCGGAAGAGTATGCTACTTTGCAGGTGCGCGTCTGCGGCTGGAACGTGTACTTCGTCACACTGAACGAAGAGCAGCAAAACCACTTTATTGAAACGACAATGCAGTTGGTGTAAGCAATGAACGGAATCATATCGGATATCAAACGCATGAGTGTGCACGACGGCCCGGGCATCCGCACGACCTTGTTCTTAAAGGGCTGTCCGCTTCGCTGCCTCTGGTGCCACAATCCCGAGAATCTGCGCACCGAGCCATCGCTGAGCTATACGGAAAAACTTTGCGTTGGCTGCGGCGCCTGTGCGGCAGTATGTCCGCATGGCGTGCATGGTTTTGAAAACGGGATACATCGCCTGCATCACAGTGCATGTGCAAACTGCGGCGCCTGCATCGCGGAGTGCCTGACGGGCGCACTGAAACTGTACGGCCGGACGGCCACGGCAGAGGAGACGGCGCAGCTGCTTTTGGAGGATACGGACTTTTACCGGCAGTCCGGCGGCGGCGTTACCTTTTCGGGCGGCGAACCGTTGCTGCAAAGCGCTTTCCTGCGGGAAGTGATGCGGCTTTTGAAGGCGCACGACGTGCACATCGCCGTAGATACCTGCGGCGCAGTTCCCTGGTCCGCGTTTGAGGACGTGCTGCCGTATGCGGACCTGTTCCTGTATGACATCAAGCACCCGGATCCCGAAATGCACAAAAAAGGCACCGGGGCAGGGAATGAACGGATTCTGGAAAACCTTCGCCGTCTGCACGAGTCGGGCGCACCGGTCGAAATCCGCACGCCGGTTATCCCCGGCTATAACGACGCGGAGGAAACGCTGCTGCAAATCGCGGCAATTTTGAAGCCGTACGGCAATATCACCTGCTGGCGGCTGCTGCCGTATCACAGCATGGCAAAGGGAAAGTATCAGGCGCTGGGCATGGACTATCCCATGCCGGAAACGGAAATGCCGGACAACACGCGAATGCGTGCCTTACAGCAGAAACTGGCAGCCGTTTGCCCGATTGTAAAGCTGTCCTCTGATGAAACGAATTAAAACCGGCCGTTTGGGCAGCATATCCGTGCTTTTTGCGGAGGAAAAAGAACGTTACGTATCAAAAAAGCGCTGTACGTGTCGAAATTTCGACGTGTACAGCGCTTTTTTACAATTTTTCAATTCTCCGCGCCTTTCGACGCGGCCGAGTCGTATATCCCCCGAACGGACACATCGCCGCCCAGTAAATTTTCCGTCCGGCCATCCGCATACCGCACCGCAAGCGAGAAATCCTCCCGGATTGCCACGGCTTCGGCGTGCCGTTCGCCGTTTGCGGTGGTAATACAGACCTCCCGGCCCACGGTCAGGTTACCGGTGCGATAGGCCTCCAGATACGCGGCCTTTTCCTGCGGCCAATCCGCACGGAGCCGGTCCATCTGGCGAATGATTTCCGCCGCAAGCGGCGCCCGTGCGCAGGTTTTGCCCGTCTCTGCGGCAAGGGAGGTTGCTACCTGCCGCACCTCCTCCGGGAAATCCGCCGGTATTTCATTCACATTCAGGCCGATTCCCACGATCACGGACTGCACACGTCCACTCTCGCTCTCGACCGACATTTCCGTCAGGATGCCGCAGAGTTTTTTGCCGTTCAGCACCAGATCATTCACCCATTTAATGGATGGCGAAACGCCGCAGACCGTACGGATGGCCCGGCGCACCGCAACGGCTGTCCACGCCGTGATCGCCACGCTGTCCGCAGGTGTTCCCTCCGGACGCAGGAGAATGGAGAGGTAGATCCCCTTATCTCGCGGTGACGCAAAACTGCGGCCAAGCCTGCCGCGTCCGCCGGTCTGTTCGTTTGCAAGCACGACCTGCCCCTCCGGCGCACCGTCATAGGCCATTTCCCGCAGGCGGCGGTTCGTGGAATCCACGCTGTCCAGACACAGGATACGTTTCATTCTCTCCTCCGACAGGCAGGAAAGCAGCTCGCCCGCCGTCAGTCGATCCGGCGCATTTAAAAGTGCGTATCCCCGGTTCGTCGCGGACAAAATCTCATATCCCTCTGCGCGCAGGGATTTCACGGCGGTATTGACCGCCGCACGGCTGACGCTCAGCGACGCACTGATTCGTTCGCCGGAGACATAGTCTCCGGATTTTTTCAAAATTGCAAGCACAGCGTCTTTCGTCATGCAGTCGTCCGCCTTTCCGCCCGTCATTTCTGTATAGTACCAGTATATCACACACTGGCAAATTGTAAATATGTGCGATTTGTTCCTTGACAATTTGCACGGTTCTTCGTATACTGATTGTAAACTAATAAAAGCGTGGTGTTTACAATCAAACGTACAAAAGACCTGGTCCTGATCGCGCTTTTCACGGCACTGATTGCCGCCGGTGCATTCATCAGGATTCCCGTGCCGGTCGTGCCTTTCACGCTGCAATTCCTTTTCACAACACTGGCCGGAATTCTGCTGGGCGCAGGACGCGGTGCGCTGAGCGTGGCGTGCTATCTCGTGCTTGGCCTGTTGGGCCTGCCCATTTTTGCCGGAGGCGGCGGCATTTCTTATGTTTTGCAGCCGACGTTTGGTTATCTGATTGGGTTCTGCGTGGGCGCCGGCGTCACCGGGGCCATTGCAAACCGCGTTCCCCGGCCTTCCCTGAAGCGCCTGTTGGCGGCCAACTTCACAGGACTTTTTCTGGTCTATCTCTTTGGCATGGTCTATTACTGGATGATCCTGCAATTTTACACCGGCACAGGGATTGGCTTCTGGACGCTTTTCCTTTACTGCTTCCTGCTTGCGGTGCCGGGCGATATCGTGTTGTGTATCACGGCGGCGCTGCTGGGGAAACGGCTGCTGCCGATTCTGAGAAAGGACGGTGAAGTCTGATGGACTGCATCACCGACTTGAAACGGCGCGTCCTCTCCGGCGAACAGCTTGGCAAGGATGACGCCCTTGCACTTTGCGGCGCGCCGCTCGAGCCGCTCTGCACGGCGGCAGATGAGCTCCGGCAGCACTTCTGCGCAAATACGTTTGATTTGTGCACAATTGTCAACGGCAAGTGCGGTCGCTGCTGTGAGGACTGCAAATACTGCGCGCAGTCGATCCATTACCCCACGCAGATTGCGGAATATCCGCTGCTTTCCACAGAGGAACTGCTGCGGCAGGCAGAGTATAACGCTGGGCGCGGCGTGCTGCGCTACTCCATTGTCACCTCCGGCAAACGGCTGGGCAGTGCGGAGGTTGCGCGCGTCTGCGAAAGCATTCGGGCAATCCGCGAACGCATCGGCATTGCCGTGTGCGTGTCCTTCGGCCTGCTGGACGAGGCGGCCTTCCGCAGTCTCCGGGATGCAGGCGCCAGCCGCGTGCACTGCAATCTGGAAACCTCCCGCCGGTATTTCCCCTCGGTCTGCACGACGCACAGCTATGAGGAAAAAATTGAAACACTCCGTGCGGCACGCCGTGCCGGTCTTTCCGTTTGCAGTGGCGGTATTTTAGGTCTCGGCGAAACCATGGAGGATCGCGTGGATATGGCACTCACGCTGCGCGGGCTGGGCATCCGATCCGTGCCGGTGAATTTCCTGAATCCGATTCCGGGCACGCCGTACGCGCACAACGCGCTGCTTTCCGACGCGGAAAAGCGCCGCGTCATTGCGATATACCGCTTCCTGCTGCCGGATGCCTCCATCCGTCTGGCAGGCGGACGCGGTCTGCTTCCGGACAGGGGAGAAGCATGCTTCCGCGGTGGGGCAAACGCTGCCATTTCCGGCGATATGCTGACGACGGAAGGCATTACCATCGAGACAGACCTTGCACTACTTGCCAAACTGGGATACGAGGTGAAATTTCAGAATGAGTAAGGGCCTTTTTCTTACCGGCACCGGCACGGACGTCGGGAAAACCTATATGGCGGGGCTGCTGGTGAAAAAACTGCATGAAAGCGGACGCCGCGCCGGATATTTCAAAGCTGCGATGAGCGGCAACAGCCGCCGTCCGGATGGCAGCCTGATCCCCGGCGACGCACTTGCCGTACAGCGGGTCTCCGGCATCCCGCAATCGCTGGAATCCATGTGTCCCTATGTCTACGAAACGGCCGTTTCACCGCATCTGGCGTCCCGGCTGGAGGGGAATCCTGTTCGGCTGGACGTTGTAGAGCGCGCCTATGCCGCCGCCGCGCAGGCGTACGACTATGTGACGGTGGAGGGCAGCGGCGGTATCCTTTGTCCGCTCCGGCACGATGGGGAGCGGCTGTTTCTTGAGGATGTGATCCGTGCGCTGCACCTGCCCTGCCTGCTTGTTGCGGACGCAGGCCTTGGTACGATCAACAGTGTGGTGCTCACGGCGTTTTATATGCGCGAAAAGCAGATTCCGCTCCGCGGTATTCTCTTCAACCGCTTCCATCCCGGCGATGTGATGGAGGAGGACAATCTGCGGATGTGCGAGGAGCTGACCGGCGTTCCGGTTTTAGCCTGCTGCCGCGAGGGAAGCCTGGATTTGGACATGGACGCCGGCGCGCTCGCGGCGCTGTACGCCTGATAGATTGCTTGTGCGAGGCTGAGGAGTGATGCTATGATCTGGTACCCCTACCAACAAATGAAAACCATGACGCCGCCGCTGCGTATCACCGATGCGCGCGGCGTATATCTGTATTCCGGCGAAATGAAACTGATTGACTCCATATCCTCCTGGTGGAGCGTCATCCACGGCTATCATCATCCGGTGCTCGATGAGGCCATCCGCTCACAGCTCGAGCATTTCGCGCACGTTATGCTGGGCGGATTGACGCACGACGCGGCGGAAGCGCTCTCCGCCAAGCTGGAAGCATGGCTGCCCGGCGACCTGGACTATTGCTTTTATTCCGATTCCGGCAGCGTTGCCGTAGAGGTTGCGCTGAAAATGGCGCTGCAATACTACACAAACCGCGGCAGTAAACGCAGGATGGTGCTGGCGCTGACGCATGCCTATCACGGCGACACGTTCAAAACGATGGAAGTTGGCGACGACGAGGATTATCACTTCGCCTTTGGAGAAAAGAAGGATGTCGTGCACATCGACACGGAGCTTTCGGATCTGGAAGCAGCCTTCGCTGCGCACGGGGAGGACTTCACCTGCATGATTGTGGAACCTCTTCTGCAGGGAGCGGGCGGTATGCGGATGTATGACATTTCATTCCTGCGGCGCGCGCGGGAACTCTGCGACCGGTACGGTGTACTGCTCATTTTTGATGAGGTTGCAACGGGATTTGGCCGTACCGGCAACCGTTTTGTTGCCGATCTCGTGCTGCCGGATATTCTGGTGCTCGGCAAGGCGCTGACCGGCGGCATGATCGGGCACGCTGTCACCGTGGCCAACCGAAAGGTTTACGACGGCTTTTACAGCGACAATCCCGCGCACGCGCTGATGCACGGCCCTACTTTTATGGGAAATGCGCTGGCATGCAGCGTAGCGCTGAAATCCATCGAGTTATTTGAACAAGGGAACTATCTGGATAAAATACGGCGCATCGAAGAAATAACGCGGCGCGAGTTGTCCGGCTTTTCCGATCCGCGTGTGAAGGAAGTGCGGATCATGGGCGGCTGCGTCTGCATGGAGGTGTACGATGCACGGACACTGGACGGCTTCCAGGCCTTTGCAAGGGAACGCGGCGTGTTCAGCCGCCCGTTTTTGCGCTATCTCTATGCCATGGTCCCCTATATCATCACGGAGAACGAGCTTGTGCACGTTCTGGATACCATGAAGGCGTGGTTTGACAGATAACGGTCCTATTCCGGCGAAGAGAAACCCGGGCGTATTGAAAAAACCGTCCGGGTTTTTGCGTGAAAAGGCAAAAACAGCAGAGACACGAGCACGACCGACGGCTGGGGGAGAATATTTGCTCATTTACCTATTGACATAGTAGGTAAATGGTGTTATACTGAGGTCACAGAAAACAACATACCGTTTCTCATACAAAGGAGGGTCACATATGACCGTTTATGCAGATAATGCAGCCACCACCCGCATGAGCCGGACCGCAATCGAAGCCATGCTTCCGTATATGGACGGCATTTGCGGCAATCCGTCCAGCCTTCACTCGGAAGGCCAGCGGGCTGCCGAGGCCCTGCAGGGGGCGCGTGAAAAAATTGCCGCCTGTCTCGGCTGCTCGCCCCGGGAAATCACCTTCACCTCCGGCGGCAGCGAAGCGGACAACCAGGCCATTCTGACTGCCGCGGAAATCGGCCGCCGCAAGAGTAAGCGGCACATTCTTTCCACGGCGTTTGAGCACCACGCCGTGCTGCACACGCTGGAAAAACTGGAACGCCAGGGCTTTGAAGTGGAGCTGCTGCCCGTCCATGAAAACGGAATGATCTCCGCCCGGGACGTGGAAGCGGCAATCCGCGAGGATACCTGCCTGGTGACGGTGATGTACGCGAATAACGAAATCGGCTCGATATTGCCGGTCTCGGAGATCGGCGAGGTCTGTCAGAAGGCCGGCGTCCTGTTTCATACGGATGCTGTGCAGGCGGCGGGCCATCTTGCCATAGATGTCCGCGCACAGCACATTGATATGCTTTCCCTTTCCGCACATAAATTCCACGGCCCAAAAGGCATTGGCGCGCTGTATGTGCGCCAGGGCATCCCGCTGACAACCTTGATTGAAGGCGGCGCACAGGAACGCGGAAAACGCGCCGGTACGGAAAATGTGCCGGCAATTGTGGGAATGGCGGCGGCACTGGAGGAAGCCTGCCGGAATCTGGAGCGGAACGCTGCCAGGATGACTGCCCTGCGGGATAAACTGATTGCAGGATTATCCCGGATTCCCCATTCGGCCTTAAACGGCGACCCTGTAAACCGCCTGCCGGGCAACGTCAATTTCTGCTTTGAGGGCATAGAGGGTGAAAGTCTGCTGCTGCTTCTGGACGAAAAGGGGATTTACGCTTCGTCCGGCTCTGCCTGCACATCCGGATCGCTCGATCCGAGCCATGTGCTGCTGGCTATTGGCCGTCCGCATGAGATTGCGCACGGATCCCTGCGTCTTTCCCTGTGCGAATCCAACACGGACGAAGAAGTGGACTACCTGCTGCGCGAAATCCCGGAGGTTGTGACGTATTTGCGGAATATGTCGCCGCTTTGGCGCGACAAGGTCAGCGGGAAACGTGAATTTTTATTGAAGTGAGGTTTTACCATGGCATTATACAGTGAAAAAGTGATGGATCATTTCCGCCATCCGAGAAATGTCGGCGTGATTGAAAATGCCGATGGCATCGGAGAGGTTGGCAACGCCAAGTGCGGCGATATTATGAAAATCTACCTGAAAATCGAAAACGATACCGTTGCGGATGTGAAGTTCGAAACCTTCGGCTGCGGCTCTGCGATTGCGTCCAGCTCCATGGCAACCGAGATGATCAAAGGCAAGCCGCTTTCCGAAGCACTGCAATTGTCAAACCGCGCAGTTGCCGAGGCGCTGGATGGACTTCCGGCACATAAACTGCACTGCAGCGTGCTTGCGGAGGAGGCCATAAAGGCCGCCGTGCAGGATTATTATGAGAAAAATGGGATTGCATACGATCACGAGCAATTTCCGGACTGCGCTTCCTGCGGTCACTGCTGCGAGTGAGGCGAAGGACTGCACGACACCATGAAACGGAGGAAACGACCATGATGGTTTCCACAAAAGGCAGGTATGCCCTGCGTGTGCTGATTGATCTTGCCGAGCATGACGCGGGTGGATTCATCCCGATGAAGGATGTTGTGCAGCGGCAAAACGTCTCGCAGAAGTATATGGAACGCATCATGTCGCTGTTATCAAAAAACGGCTTTGTCGAAGGCGTGCATGGCAAAGGCGGCGGCTATCGTCTGAACCGTTCGCCGGAGGAATACCGGATCGGTGATATCCTGCGCCTGACCGAAGGAACACTGGCGCCGGTTTCCTGTCTGGACTGCGGTGCAAAGCCGTGCGAACGGATGGATTCCTGCCGGACCCGGCCGCTGTGGCACGATCTGGACCGTATGATCAACGGTTATTTGGATCAGGTTACCATTGCGGACCTTATGAAAAAAGAAAACTGACGGAGTTTTGCTCCGCATGAAAAAGCTCTCCTGACTGTCTGCCGGTCGGAGAGCTTTTTTGTTCCCGCCCAGGATACGGCAGATGGCGTTGAAATATTATAACTATGTTAATACAACAATTGTATGCGTGAACAGTTTCAAAGGAAAACAATTGTGAAAATAGTGACGCGAAAATCGTAGTGAGAAAAGATATTATTTTACCATAACTCTTTTTGATATTCTTTAACCAATGAAAATATGAGCTGAAAACTGTCGGGAAAATTTGCAATAACATCCATCGTTCACAAAATGTTCACAATCCAAATGGTTGACAGGTTGTTATGCAAGTGTTAAGATTCTATATGTAGTAGAAATGGCAGGCCATTCCGCGCACTGCGCGTTTTGGTAAAAAAATCATAGGAGGATCTAAGCGATGACCACGAAGAGACTGCTTGCACTGCTCATTGCCGTTTTCATGCTTGTTGCTCTGTTCAGCGCCTGCGCGAACACGAATAGCGACAGCAAGACCCCGTCGGACAGCGGCAGTAGTGCAAATACCCCTGATGACACCAAGACGGACGATAAGGGCAGCGACGACAAGGACGACGGTAAAACCGACGACACCCCTGTCGAAAAGGAACCCCTTACTCTGACGTACATGGGTCAGGAATCCCACAACTGGACCTACACTTATGAAGAGGCTGTTGCCAAGGGCTTCGAGACCATCAAGTATTACAATGACAAAATGCTGGAAGAGCATAACCTCATTGTAAACCTGGATGTGATCGACAACGAAGCATACAAGACGACCCTTTCCGGTTATCTGGCCTCCAACACCCTCGATGACGCATTCCTCTGCAACAATGCGAACTTCATGGACACGGAAGTCCTCGTTAACTCCATCAATCAGGGCAGATTTGCCAATCTCAATGATATTGCCGAGTTCTCTGATGGTACCTTCTCCGGTCTGATCGCAGACGGCGGCAAGTATCAGTACCTGAAGGCATGGAACATTGCTCCGGATGGCGGCTGGTACTACATTGGCTGCGCCGACGGTAATGGCACTTCCTTCAACCTGGACCATGACGATGTAGACTACATCAACAACTGGCCGCTCCACACCTGGTATAACCTGAACATCCGCGTTGACTGGCTGAATAAGTGCGGCCTGTCCATGCCGACCACAACGGAAGAGTTCGCTGAGGCTCTTGTTCAGTTCCAGGCACAGGATGCCAACGGCAACGGCGCTGCTGATGAGCGTGCGTTCCTCGGTATCGGTATGGCTTCCGAGCAGGTCTTCGGTCATACGACCGCTGGCTGGTTCGGCCTCCCGCCCCGTAACTTCTACATGAACAACGCAACCGGTGTTGTGGAGAACCCTGTCGATATGGGCGATCAGTACCTCGCGTTCGTTGACTTCACCGCGGATCTGTATGCTAAGGGCGTTGCTTACATAAACGAAGGCGGCGCATGGGCTTACGGTGCAAACGTTGCCGGTAACTACTGCGCAGCGCAGGTCATGTATCCGGATAACCTGATCACCGCCCAGACCGGCGACCCCGACACGCAGTATGAGCCGATGCCCATCATCCAGGCCATCGAAGGTGTTGCACCGCGTATGGTTGGCCAGTCTGTCACGACTGCGAACAACGGTCTCGCATTCCGCGCTGACGTTGATATGGAAGCTGCTGCTGCTTACCTCGATTGGCTGAACGGCGAAACCTTCTATATGCTGCTTTGCTATGGTATCGAAGGCAAGTCCTATGATATCACGGCTGAAGGTAAGGTCTATCAGTACAAAGTTCCGACAGACATCTCCAAGGAAGACGAAGAGAGCTACGGCGATATGTGGCACTTTGCTCCGTGGGGCATGTTCCCGCAGATCCAGGCCGGCTTCGCTTGGGATCCGGTACAGGCTGAGTATACCTCTGTTCAGGACGCTCTGGATGCAGGCGAGCCCTACACCTGGAAGAACCTGACGATTGATCAGTGGAAAGAGCAGTATAAGGATTATAACTGGACTGATATGTCCAACCTGAACCGCTTCTTCCTGTATCTGAATGATTTTGGCACTGACAATATTGTCTTCTCCATGAACGTTGACTTCTACACCCTGTCTAACGACGAAGAAACCGCTGTGATCTCCCAGTATGAGTCCGATCTGAAGACCTATCTGGCTGAGATGACCACGAGCTACATCACCGGCACCAAGTCCACGGATACCTACGAGGCTGACCTCCAGTATGCATACGATAACCTCGGCATGCAGGAGTACATCGACGTACAGCAGTCTCGCGCCGACCGCTTCCTGGTTGCGATGGGCCGTGATGCCATCCTTGGCTGATAACAGATTCCTGTCATTCGCCTTGGTTTGACCAACAGAAACTTGCAGAGAAGGGCCGCACCTCAGGTGCGGCCCTTTTTTCGACGCTTTGTAAAGTGTGCGCGGATTTTCAGAGAAGAAACAGATATGTGACATAACAGTTAAATTTGAAATAGAGATGTACATTTTCGGCATAATATAGTATAATATTTACACCTGTTTGTGCGAAAGACAAAACGATAAGATCGAGGTACTGCTATGGGTTATCCAAGCTTGATGTTCCTGTCGGACCTGCCGGAGGAAACCATTCATCCGGACGTTTTTGAGGATCTGAAGCTGAATTTGCTTTTAAGCCGCGACGCTGTGAAATCCATGCGTTATGTCTGTGGCAAGGACGATATCCTGGCACGGCATGAATTATTCCGTGTCCTGGAAAATGATGAACTGCGCGCCCAGTTTAAAGTGCTGGCGCAGGACATGGCGGAGCTTGCCCGCCTGTATGACGCCTATACGGAATCCGGCAGCGAGGATGAAAAACGCGTGATTTACGTCAGCCTGCTCAAATGCGCGGCACAGTTTGGCTATGACGCCGTGGATTTCAAAGGTTCCGGCGTATTTTTCGAACGTTTTCATGAGTTTTTCGTGGCGGAGGTTTCCCGTCCTGAATATGATGAACTGGCTGACGATCTGGATGAGGTGTATCCGCACATTGCCGAGATCCAGCATTGCAGCTTTAAGATAACCGGGGATAATATGCACATCACATCGACGGTCAGCAATACGTATGTGGACCGCTTAAGGGCCTGCGCGGAAAACCTCGGACTGCCCACGATCAGTGAACAGCGCACGTTCTCGCGTCCGCTGCCGGCGGACATCATAGAGGCAATTGCCGCGCTGTATCCGGACGTTTTTGAGTATTTCGACTGGTTCAACGAGAAGTATGAGGGCTTTTTCAACGACGGTATCATGGTTTACCGGGGTGAATTGGCCTTCTATCTGGAACTTTCCGAAATTTTTGAAAAGCTGCGTGCAAACGGTATCCCGGTTGTTTATCCGGAGATAGCAGAAACACGTCAGGTGAACGTTCATAATGCCTATGACATCACGCTGTTGGCGAAGGACGAGCACAACATTGTCCCGAATGACATCCTCTTTACCGAGAAGGAGCCGTTTTATTATCTGACCGGTGCAAACGGCGGCGGTAAAACGACTTATCTGCGTGCAGTCGGCGCGGTTGTGGTGTTCTTCCTGAATGGATGCCCGCTTGCCTGTGAAAGCGCTTCGCTGTATCCACTGAAAAACATTTATACGCACTTCCCGCGTGATGAGCGCTTTGATTCCGGCGGACGTTTCCAGAATGAAAATGCCCTGGTGAACGAAATTCTCGAGGCGGAAGGCGGTAATTCGTTGATTCTGCTCAATGAAACGTATTCGGCCACGAGCGAGGAACTTGCGGTGCCATTGACGATTGCTTTGGCGGAGCGCCTGTATAAGAGCGGCAGCTTTGGCATTTACATCACGCACCAGCATGGCGTTGGCGAGACGGAAATTCCGTTTTTGAACGTGGTGGTGGATCTCAGCGACTCCAACCGCCGTACCTATAAAATTTCACGCCAGCAGGGGAATCTTGGCTCTATGGCGCTGGATATTTTGAAAAAATACCGTTTGGACCGCGAATCCCTGGAAGAACGTTTCGGAGGTAAAGCATGAAATTCAGTCTGTTATATAAAACTCCGGAGCAGCCCGATTATGCAACGCTCTCTGATATGCGGGAAGCGGTGTACAACCTCTCCGTGGACCGTCTTGTCAATGCCGTCTGCACAGATGAATCGCGGGCAGAGATATTTTTGAAAGTCCTCACGCGCCCACTGCACTCGGAGGAAAATATCACCTATCGCCAGGAATTGGTGGACAACTTTACGAAACAGCCGCAGCTGCTTTTTGAACTCAAGCGCCTGTTCCGCCGCTACGATACGATCAAAAGCGACTGGGGAGAGATGCGCTCCAATGTGCACCCCTTCGGCGCGTCAGTCAGTTTTAAGGCGCTGATGGAATATACCTTTGATCTTCTGAAGGTCAGTTCCAAATTTGCCAAGATGATTGCGGGTTATTTCAAATCCGCCTACGAAATCCTCGACAAATATGAGCTCACGGCGCCGGGGCTGATCGCAATCAAGGAATATTGCGTGGAAATGATCAACAACGACTCACTGAACGAGGTTGTGGAGATTGCCACACTTTTCACGCTGTATTCGCCGCCGCAGTATGAGTTTACCGTGATGGCCGGCATGGATGACACCATGCGCGTCACCTCGTGCGACCTCATCAACATTGCGGAACTGGAAAAGCTGGCAAAGGATCGCAAAATTTGGAATGTGGTAAAAAACCTGAAAAACCGTGCAGAACGCGCGCCTGAGTACAATCTGGGCGACGGCATGATTGATGACGCCAATTTCCTGTTGAATGAAGCGCTGTTCCGGATGTATACGGTCATGACGGAAGTGACGGAGCACGTTTACGAGATGTTCTATGGCCTTTCCGACGAACTCTCCTTTTATGAAGGTGCGCTGGACTATATCAATTACCTGCGCCGTGCACATGTGACTTACTGCATCCCACGCATTCGCCCGCATGAAGCAGAGGTTTTCAATGCAGATGGCCTGTATGACTGTCTGCTGCTGGCAGAAGGCAAAACACGCGATACCATTGTCACAAACAGCGTGCGGCTTTCCAGCGATGAGATCGGTATTCTGATCCGCGGCAACAACTCCACAGGAAAAACGGTTTATCTGCGCTCGATCGGAACGGCGCAGATTATGGCACAGTCGGGTCTGCCGGTCTGTGCGCGTCGCGCAAGCATCAGTATGCGCAATGCCATCTTCACGCAGTTCTCCTCGGCGGAGAAGGAATTTGTGGTTGGCGATACCGCAGGCCGTTTTGAAGGCGAAGTGCAGGAGGTTGCGCATATCATCGACAACATCAAACCGCACTCTCTGGTACTGCTGAACGAAACGTTCCAGACTACCGCTTATGTGGAGGGCGCACGCGGTATTTTTGACATTCTGAATATTTTCCCGCGAATCGGCGTCAAGTTTATCTTCGTCACGCGTATGTCAAAGCTCTTTGAGATGTGCTACCACACGGATATCAAGCTGATGGAGTCCAGCGAGGGCGATGATTACTATAAGATCCGCCCGGTGATGATCGAGGACTGACGTTTCTGTTCTCCGCTGGGGAATACCTGTCTGCCTCGGGGTGCACCTGAGGACAAGTGCTGTGCAGGAAAGTTGATTAATCCGTCCGGAAGCGTATGCCCGGACGGATTTTTTGCGAATGTCCGACGCGGGGCACTGCCGCAGAGAGACAGAAACTGCGGATTTGACTTTTTTGTGCAGAAGAAGCAAAGCAATTTGCACCTTCCTATGGTATTCTGTTTTGGAAAGGAGGAATGACGATGGATTGGCTGGCAAGGATGAACTGTGCGATGGACTATATCGAAGTGCATCTGGACGGAGAAATATCCTATGACGAAATTGCCCGGCTGGCCTGCTGCTCGACATATCACTTTCAGCGTATGTTTCCATTTATTACAGGCATCACGCTTTCCGAGTATATCCGGCGCAGACGCCTGACACTGGCGGCCTTTGATTTGCAGGCGACGGACGCAAAAGTGATAGAAATTGCGTTGAAATATGGGTATGAATCACAGTCTGCGTTCACGTGGGCCTTTAAAGCTCTGCATGGCGTCATGCCTGTCGCCGCGCGCACCAGCGGTGCGCCGTTGAAAGCCTATCCGCGCATGACCTTTCAGATTTCCGTGAGAGGGGATAGAGAATTGCAGTACACGATAATGGAAAGACCTGCGTTTACGTTATTCGGCATTGCCGGTAAAATCGGCACGGACAAAAGCCCCTTTGTTTCGGTTCCGGAATTTTGCCGGAAATGTGACGAGGACGGCAGCGTGGATGAAATGAATGAACTTCTGGGACGTTTCCACGATACGTACCTGCACGCTGCGCTGTATGATTTTGGTGACGAGGGATTTCAGTACATGATTGCTTATTTCCTGCCGCAGGGCATGGAGATCCCGTCCAAGTTCCAAAAGCTTGCGGTGCCGGCGCGAACCTGGGCTGTGTTTCCGATGCCCGGACCGGACTGCACGATGGAGGAATTCCGCCGGCGCATCTGGCGTGAATGGTTTCCTGCGTCCGGGTATGAACAGGCGGAAGGTCCGGAACTGGAAATGTATTATGGCCAGGCGGCGCATCAGAACGCCATCTGTGAAGTATGGGTACCGGTGAAAAAACAGGGTTCCTAAAGAGACACTGACCAAACACCGTCCCATGCGCTCAAAACTGCCGGAAAGGTGGAGAAATGCTGCCGGTATGCGGATTTCTCCGCCTTTTCCTCCGGCAGCTTATTTTGCCTGCGGCCTGCCGGGAAAGGAAGGCCGTTTTTCCTTTTCCGGCTCCGTTTTTCCGAGAAAAACTGTTGACATTTTGAAAAAAACCTGCTATACTAATTAAGCTGTCGAATGAATAGTGCGATGGAGAAGTCGCCTAGTCCGGCCGAGGGCGCACGATTGGAAATCGTGTAGGCGTCAAAAGCGGCTCGAGGGTGCAAATCCCTCCTTCTCCGCCAAAAACAGAGCAAACATTTCGTATGTTTGCTCTGTTTTTTTTGTTTCGGCGCCACAAAATGATCCGACAGGGTCGGTGAGCGAACGTACCCCACTGGATGGCAGAATCGATCCGCAAAGAACTGCTGCTCCCCCGGAATTGATCCTTTACATAAAGTGCCCCCGGCAAGTTTTGTGCTTGCCGGGGGCATAACTACAAGGAAAATGTCAAGACGATATTTTTATAAGGCGATGAGTTCGTATACCTGACCGCGGACGACCGGGAATTTCACGCCGTAAGCCGTGGGTTCTGCCGCAACTTCTGCGCCGCCGCAGCAGACACGCACGGGGCAATCCGTGCGCACTTCGATCGTTTCGTCTGCGCCGGCGGTGAACTTTGCGGTGCTGAGCTTGCCGTCGTTCCACTTCATATCCACGCACAGTCGTCCGCGCGCAACAAGACCTGTGACTTCGCCCGTACGCCATGCTTTCGGAAGCGCAGGAAGCAGGTGCACGATGCCGGTATGGCTTTGCAGAAGAGCTTCCGCAATACCTGCCGTTGCCCCCAGGTTGCCGTCGATCTGGAAGATTCTCAAGCCGTTGAAGAAATTTCGCGTCTTGCTGCTGACGACCATTTTTTCAATGGAAGCGCCGGTCTTTTCTGTGTCGAGCTGACGTGCATACTGGCAGATATACCACGCAAGCGGCCAACCGCCGCGTCCTGCGCCGTTTTCAATGCGCAGATCCAGCGATTTGCCGGCAGCCTTCAAGAGCTCCGGCGTATCGCGCCAGTTGATCTGCACGCCGGGATATACACCGAACAAATGGGAAATATGTCCCATGCCGGGCATCATTTCCGGATATTCCTCCTGCCACTCCAGCAGCTGCCCCTTGGAACCGATCTGATCGGTCGGGAGCTTCTCCATCGCGGCGGCAAATTCCGGCGTCAGCGGATCGTTGATGCCCAACAGACGGTCGGACTCGATGCACGCGCCAAACAGTTCGCGCAAAATCTGATTATCCATGGCCGGACCCGCACAGATCGGCGAATCATATCCATCCGGCAGGATATAACGGTTTTCCGGGGAAACGGAAGGACAAGTGACCAGATGTCCGTTTTCATCCGGCGTCAGGAAGTCGAGGAAGAACAGCGCAAATTCGCGCATGATGGGACGCCATTCGCGCAGGAAATCGAGGTCCAGCGTGAACTGATAATGGTCCCACAAATGCAGTGCCATCCAGGCGCCGCCGGTCGGCCAGCTCGTGGAGGCCATGTAAGTATCCTGCGGGGCGCAGTCGCCGTAATAGTCGGTGTTGTGGTGACAGACAGATCCGCGCATGCCGTACATCACGCGCGCAGTTTCCTTTCCGCGCTCGCAAACGCGGCGGATGAGATCGAACAGGGACTCGTGCAGCTCGCTGAGATTACAGACTTCTGCCGGCCAGTAGTTCATCTGCACGTTGATGTTTGTAGTGAACTTGCTGTCCCATGCAGGCACAAAATCTTTACACCAGATGCCCTGCAGATTTAAAGCGGTGGAGTCTGCACGTCCGCCTGCAACCATCAGATAGCGGCCGAACATGAAATACAGTGCGGCAAGATACGGGTCACTGCCTTTTTCGCGGGCTTCCTCAATATGAAGATCGGTGGGACGCTGGTCGTCAGCACCGAGATACAGCTCACAGCGGCGCATAAGCGGCTCGAAATCGGCAATGTGTGCACGCAGCAGTTCGTCAAAGCCCTTCTGCTCTGCGGCCTTTGCGGCGGAAAGCGCCGCGGCAACGGGATCCTGCTCGCGGTTCTTCGTTGCGGCGCCGAGATACAGACAAACGCAGGTGGCACCGGAGGTGTACAGCTGCGTATAGGGATCGTCGATGCTGCCGTCCGACTGCATACATACGGCCATGGCAAAGCCGGTGCCGCCTGCATTGCCGCGCCCGACCAGGGTGGCCGCATCGCGCGTGTGGTTTTCGTCCAGGAACATACCGCCCCAGTCGCCGCCGCGCACGAATTTGCCGGGGCGGCGATCGTCCTCACGGAAGCTGTCGTGGATCACACAGCGGTCGAACTGCGCATTGAGGGTAATGGCGCCCGGCTTGTCGGAGCGCACACGCACACAGAGGACATGATCCGGATGGCTGATGAACACTTCGCGCGTATAATGCACGCCGTTTTTGGTCCAACGGACGGTTTGCACGCCGCGCATCAGATCCAGTTCGTTTTTGTATTCTTCGGCGCCGTAGCTGTTCGGCACCCAGCCCATGTTGAAGGGGGAAAGCTCGTTGACGGCAATGTCCAGCTCGCCCATCATTTCATAGTGCCGCATGGAGGAGGGCGCACCAATCATATAACGCTGGATCAGGTCTTCTGCCTGCGGAATCTGCTTGCTGAACACCAGACGGCGGATTTCCGGAAGCGCCTCCTTCAGCTTCGGATTGTTTCGGTCTATGAAATCACCATACCACAGGCTGTCCTCATTCAGCTGCAAACGTTCGATATTGGTGTGGCCGTATGCCATAGCGCCGAGCCGTCCGTTGCCGAGAGGCAGTGCGTCACCCCACTTGTCAGCGGCACGGTCATAGCGAAGGATATACTCATTTTTCATCGCGTTCCACTTCCTTTGTCGGATTTTCGATTCCGTTTTTCTGCCGGCCCCGGAATTTGGAAGAATGGGAAATGCTGCTCCGGCGATGGATGCTGTCCCGGGCCTGGGAGCCAACTTTTCAGTATCACCCCTATTCTACAATACTTTCCTGCAAAGTGCAATCGCAAAAAACGTGGGCTTGCGAAGACGGAAAAAAGCCGGCTTTGTAATGACTCTGTTGTTGCCATCGAGGGAAAAAGGGGGTATGATAAAGAAAAGGAGATGTTTCCGGCGGGAATCCGGAAATTTTGAGAAGGAGAAGTGCTGATATGGCAGACGAAACGAAAATCCGTCCCAGCGACGCAAATGCAATCACGCGGCGCTATTTTGACTCCATTTTGATTGAACAACGGCTGGTCGGGGCCAAAACGCCTTCCCTGCGCTGCACGCTGCTGGGAAAGCAATTTGACACACCGGTTATGATGCCGGCTTTCTCGCACCTGCATATTTTTGCAAAGGAGCGGGAGGACGGCATGCGGGAGTATGCCCGTGCGGCAAAGGCGCTGGGTGCGTTGAATTTTGTCGGCATGAGTGAAAACGAGGACTTCGCAGGGATACTGGAAGTCGGCGCGCCGACGGTGCGCATTATCAAACCCTATGCCGACCGGGACAAAATCTTCAGCCAGCTCGCTTTTGCACAGGAACACGGCGCGTGGGCTGTTGGCATGGACATCGATCACAGCTTTGCCTCCGATGGTGGCCCGGACGACGTTTTTGGCGAAAAAATGGCGCCTCAGACCCGCAGTGACCTGGAAGAATACATCCGTGCAACGAAGCTGCCTTTTGTCGTAAAAGGCGTGCTCAGCGTGCGGGATGCGCAGGCCTGCGCCGAGGCCGGCGCAAAGGCAATTCTGGTCAGTCACCATCACGGACGGATGCCGTTTGCCATTCCGCCGCTGATGGTTCTGCCGGAGATTGTTCGTGCAGTGGGCGGAAGCATACAGGTGATGCTGGACTGCGGCATTGAAACCGGCGCGGATGTCTATAAAGCCCTGGCTCTGGGCGCAGATGCCGTGGCGGTCGGCCGCGCGATGATGCAGCCGCTGGTGCGCGACGGTGCAGCGGGGGTGGAAGCCTGCGTCCGGCGCATCAACAACGAACTTGCCATGCTGATGGCGTTCACGGGCTGTGCGTCCCTTGCGGAAATGGATCCCTCTGTGCTCTGGCGTGACGGGCGCCCCATGGCATAAACGGTGGTGCAGCAAACTGCCGAAAATCGATAAAAAAGGCCGTGTGCATACGATTTGTCATGCACACGGCCTTTTTGCATGTGTTATTGTTTCCCGTCATCGGGTCCGGGCAGATCCTGCTCAAGCTGTTCCTCTTCCCGCGTGTGGTCGATCACGGCATACACATCCAGAATGGGTTTATCGGGGCAGATTTCTGCCATGAATGGGATGACGTCGCTGTGGTCTTTCCTCTTTTTGTCCTGCATAGGGGCTTTCCTCCCGGGCTTGTGCCTTTCCGGCACAGTATCTGGTGGTAGTATGGCACCCGTGGGAGCATTTCATACCTGCAAAAGCAGCGGATTCACCGCAAATGCGGCGGAAGCATCGCGGAAAGCATGGAAAGAACCGACTCTGACAGTTCCGGTGTGTCCCGGAGCGGGAAGGGGATGCCCAGACTCTCGTATTTTTCCAGACACAGCTTCCGGAAGGGCAGAAGCTCCACCTTTTGCGTGTTGGGGTAAGCCGTAAGGAAGGAAAGAAGCGCATGGATATCCTCCGGCGTATCGTTGAGCCCCGGCACGACAACGCGCCGCACCCACATGGGAATGGCAGCATCGCGCACCGCATCAAGAAAACGACAAACCTTTCCAAAATCCATCGCGCAGTAACGGCGATACGCAGCTTCTGTGCAGAATTTCACGTCAGCCAGCACCAGATCCGTATGCCGCAGCACACGCTGTATCCCCTCCGGCGTTCCGATGCCGCTGGTATCCAGCGCTGTATGGATGCCCTCGGCGTGGAGCAGACGGAAAAGCTCCGCCACAAAGCCCGGCTGCGCGAGCGGCTCGCCGCCGGTGACAGTGACACCGCCGTTTTTCAAATACAGCCGGTAACGCAGAATTTTGCGCACGACCTCCGCCGGTTCCCAGGGCGTACCGCCGGAAAATTCCCAGGTGTCGGGATTATGGCAATAGATGCAGCGGGAGGGGCAGCCCTGTAAAAACACGACAAAGCGCAGGCCCGGCCCGTCAACGGCTCCCATGGATTGAAAGGAGTGAATGTAACCTGTATCCGCCATAGGACCTCCGCCCTGCTTACAGGACCTCGTGGAACGTGCGCGAGATGACCTCTCGCTGCTGCTCCCGGGTCAGCTTGTAGAAGTTCACCGCATAGCCGGATACGCGGATCGTCAGGTTCGGGTATTTCTCGGGATTGTGATAGGCGTCGATCAGCGTTTCGCGGTTTAAAACATTGACATTCAGGTGGTGTGCCATTTGTCCGAAATACCCATCGAGGATGGAAATCAGATTTGTCAGACGCTCCGGTTCCGTCTTGCCCAGAGCCTGCGGAACAATGGAGAAGGTGTTTGAAATGCCGTCCTTGCAGTAGCGATAGGAGAGCTTTGCCACGGAATTCAACGAGGCCAGCGCGCCGTTTTTTTCTCTCCCGTGCATGGGATTGGCGCCAGGTGCGAAAGGTTCCCCGGCCTTGCGCCCGTCCGGCGTGGCGCCGGTCTTTTTGCCGTAGACGACATTTGAAGTAATTGTCAGGATGGAAAGGGTCGGTTCGGCATTGCGGTAGAGCTTTTGTTTAGCAAGCTCACGATAGAAAGCTTCGACCTGCTCGCAGGCAATGCTGTCCACGCGGTCATCGTCGTTGCCGAAGGCGGGATATTCGCCCGTGACTTCATAATCGGTGATGAGCCCGGTTTCTTCGTCACGGATGCAGCGCACACGCGCATAGCGGATCGCGGAGAGCGAGTCCGCCAGCACGCTCATGCCCGCCACGCCGAACGCCATAAAGCGGTGCACGTCGGTGTCATGCAGCGCCATCTGTGTCTTCTCGTAGGCGTATTTGTCATGCATGTAGTGGATGACGTTCATGGTGTTGGCGTACATGCGCGCCAGCCACGGACGGTAAAAATCAAGAAGCTCCAGAACCTTGTCGTATTCCAGATATTCGCCCTGATAGGGCTCGTGGACGGGGCCAACCTGGATATTCTGCTTTTCGTCACGACCGCCGTTTAAGGACATCAGCAGCAGCTTGGCCAGATTGGCGCGCGCACCGAAGAACTGCATCTGTTTCCCGACTTTCATCGCGGAGACACAGCAGGCTATGGCATAGTCATCACCGAACTGCGGACGCATCAGATCATCATTTTCATACTGGATTGCGTCGGTGTCGCAGGATACCTTCGCGCAGAACTGCTTAAAAGCCTCCGGCAGGCTCTGCGACCACAAAACGGTCAGATTTGGCTCGGCAGAGGGCTTCAGGTTATAAAGCGTGTGCAGCATCCGGAAGGTGTTGCGTGTGACAAGCGTGCGGCCGTCCTCGCCCATGCCGCCGAGAGCCTCGGTGATCCACATGGGGTCGCCGCCGAAGAGTTCGTTATATTCCGGTGTGCGTAAATGGCGTGCCATGCGCAGCTTCATGACGAAATCGTCCATCAGCTCCTGCGCCTGTTCCTCAGTCAGGCGTCCGGCGCGAAAATCGCGCTCAATATAGATGTCCAGGAAGGTGGAAACGCGGCCAAGGCTCATAGCGGCGCCGTTTTGCTCCTTAATTGCGCCGAGATAGGCAAAATAGAGCCACTGAATGGCTTCCTGCGCGGTTTCGGCGGGTTTTGTGATATCAAAGCCGTACATCGCAGCCATATCGCGCAGCTTTCCGAGGAAGTTGATCTGCTGATAGAGTTCCTCCTGCTGGCGGATGTGATCGACGTCCATGTCCTCAAGGCCCAGGCTGTCCTTGTCGCGCTGCTTTTCCGCAATGAGACGGTCGATGCCATAGAGCGCAACGCGGCGGTAGTCGCCAATGATACGGCCGCGGCCATAGGCGTCCGGCAGGCCGGTGATCAGGCCGCAGTGCCGTGCGGCACGCGTCTCCTGGTTATAGGCACGAAACACACCGTCGTTATGCGTGGTGCGGTATTGAAATTCATCTTCTACCTTACGGGACAGTTCATAGCCATAAGCACGGCAGGCATCGCGCGTCATACGCAGTCCGCCGAACGGATTCACGCCGCGCTTGAGCGGGCGGTCCGTTTGCAGGCCGACGATCAGCTCATTTTCCCGGTCGAGATAGCCCGGCTTATAATTCAAAAGCGAGGTGACGGTGTTGGTGTCGATATCCAGCACACCGCCGAATTCGCGCTCCAGCGCCAGCAGGTTTTCCAGCTTGTGCAGCAGCTTTTGCGTGCGATCGGTCGGGGCAGCGAGAAATTCCCCGCCGCCTTCGTAAGGCGTATAGTTCTGTTGGATGAAATCCCGTACGTCAATGGTTTCCTGCCATTTTCCGGAGCGGAAACCTTCCCACTGTGCAGTGCGCATCATTGCTTCTCCTCCTGTTTCTGCCGCAGCCGGTGTGCGGAAATGGGTAATAAAAAAGGCAGCATCAGAGTTGTGATGCTGCCCAGACGGTCGGCTGTTTCCCGGAATTTCATTCCCCTGTGGTGATCCACATAGCCCGTCAGTCATGAAATCCCGCTTTTTTTGTCCGTCCCTACTATACCATGCGCGCCATAGGGAAGTCAAGCTCGATTCTCCGTCAGATTCGACAATTTTCTGCCGCGCGTCCCGCCGCTTCTTGCATGAAAAAATGGCCGTCCGAGAACGGACGGCCAGGCATAGCCGGAAACAAATACGAAAGGGATCGGATCGGAAATCACCGGCGCTTATTCAGCCGAGATTATGTAGTAATACACCGGCTGACCGCCATATATGACTGCGACTTCCACATCACGGCGCTCTTTTTCAAACATTTCGCGGATTTCCTGCGCGGCGGATTCCTCCACGCCCTCGCCATAGAGTATCGTCACGTAGCTGATGTCGCGGTTGCGGCACATTTCACGTACCAGGCGCTTTAAAACCTCCGTCTGACGGCGTCCGGAGTCCAGGAGCTTGCCGTTTAACAGCGCAAGCGCATCGCCTTCCCGGATCTTGCGGTCGTCATACACGCTGTCGCGTGCGGCATAGGTTACCTCGCCGGTATGCACGCAGGAAGCGGCAGCTTCCATAGCCATGAGGTTTTCATCCGGCGTGGTTTCCGGATCAAAGGAAAGCATGGCGGAAATGCCCTCGGAAACGGTTTTGGTCTGGATGACAAGTATCTTCTTTTCGGTCAGCGGAGCGACCTGCTGCGCTGCCATGATGATATTTTTGTTGTTCGGAAGGATATATGCAACCGGCGTGTTGATCGATTCCACCGCACGGAGCAGGTCATCGGTGGAAGGGTTCATGGTCTGGCCGCCGTCAACAACGACGTCAACGCCCAGATCGCGGAAAATATTGTGCAGGCCGTCGCCGGCGGCAACCGCAACAAAGCCATAGGGCTTTTCTTCGGCGGGCGCCTCTGCTTCGGCAGGGGCCGCGGCAGGCTCGGCAGGCTGCGGAGAAGCAATGATCTTCTGCGTGTGCTGGATCTTCATGTTTTCGATCTTGATGCGGTCCAGCGAACCCAGCTCCAGCGCTTTTTCAATCGCCAGACCGGGGTTGTTGGTATGCACGTGCACCTTTACGATCTCCTCATCGTCTACAACCACAACACAGTCGCCGATTGTCTCCAGATATTCCCGCAGTTCGGCCGGATTGCCGGCACCGGAACGGTCGATGATGAATTCCGTACAATAGGTGAAGTTGATTTCTTCCGTGTCAAACGCATCAAACGGGTTGGTATCCGAAGGCGCATCCTCCACAACGGTACGCGCAAGCTTTTCGCCGCGCAGGAATGCGAGCATGGATTCCAGAATGATGACATAACCGGCTCCGCCGGCATCCACAACGCCGGCCTTTTTCAGCACGGGGTTCTGCTGTGTGGTTTCAGCAAGCGCACGCTTTGCGGCGTCGCTCGCAGAGCTGAACATCACGCGCAGATTGCCGGTTGCCTTCGCGGCTTCCACTGCGGCCTGCGAGGCCTTCATGGAAACCGTCAGGATGGTACCCTCCGCCGGGCGCATGACGGCCTTATAGGCTGCGTCCACGCCCTCGCGAAGCGCTTCGGCGATGACCAGCGCGTCGCCGCTTTCAAGCCCCTTGACGCGTCTTGAAAAGCCGCGGAAAAGCAGCGAGGTAATCACGCCGCTGTTGCCGCGCGCACCGCGCAGCATGCACATGGCGGCAGTCTCCGCCACTTCGCCGAGCGTTCCACCCTCTGATTTTTCCAGTTCGCGCGCTGCTGCGTTGATCGTGGCGCTCATATTGATGCCCGTGTCACCATCCGGTACCGGGAAGACATTCAAATCATTCAGTTCCTTTTTTCGTGCTTCAATGGCATAGGCCGCCTGAATCACCATCTGACGGAAAGCGGCGCCGTCTACATAATTTTCCAAAAACTTTCACCCTCTCGCCGGTATTCTTTGTCTGTCAGTCCGTCATGAGCGAATCGACGAACACGTCTACATTGCCGACTTTCACGCCGGTCATCTCTTCGACATTATAACGAACTTCACTGATAAGCGAATCTGCGGCGGCAGTAATATTGATGCCGTGGCGCACAACGATGTGCAGCTCAATATTCACGACTCCGTTTTCCAGAACATCAATTTTGATTCCCTTGCGGCTCGAGTCCCGTTTTAACAGCTGGACAAATCCATCCAGCTTGTTCTTGTTTGTCATGCCATGAACGCCATAGCAGTGATTCGCAACGATATCTGCGATTACGTCATTTGTGATATCAATGGTACCGTATTCATTTTCAATCAGCATAGAGTCACCTCCATAACAGCGTTACCGTCTGTTTAAAAAATCGTTCCCGTATAGTCCGATTCTTCCGCCAGGATATTGTGGATCCTGACACCTGTGCGTTCTGCATAGAGACAGGTGTTGCGTGTACCGCCGGAACGCCCGTCAAAAGCCGCAATCAGAAGCGACGAATGATCCACCATATACCGGTTGCGTTTGTCCATGCAGCCGGCGGTATAACGCGGGGAAAGAACCGTTCTGGTATCGCACCGGGAAAGTACAAGGTTATAAAACCGCACATCTTCCGCAGGCCAGCGGCTGGGCTGCTCCGGGCAGGGGATGGCCGCCTCAAGCGTCAGGCCGGGATAGGCCCGCTTGAAGTCCAGGACACACATGGCTGCCCACAAATCCATCCCACGGCTCATGCCGGTTATGAAGTGGCGGTAACCGTCAAGAATTGCCTGCTGCACCGCAAATTCCAGGTTCCGGCGGAACATGTGGTATGCAAAGCTGTGCGCTGTCGCGGAAAACGGCATTTTTTCCGGCCGGTGCCCGGTAAAGCAGCAGGTGATGGACTTATCCATGCCAGAATCCGGGCGATACACTTATTCCTTGCGGTCGCGGAGCAGATCACGGATTTCCGTGAGCAGGACTTCTTCCTTGGAGGGTTCCGGTTCTGCCGGGGCGGCCTCCTCGGCAGCCTCTTCCTTGGCTTTCATCGATCTGAGCTTGTTAATAAAGCGAACAAAAAGGAAAATCACAAAAGCGATGATGACGAAGTCCAGAATGGTGCTGATCAGGTTGCCGATTGCCAGGGTATTCGGGGTTTCGGGCACAGGGCCATAGAGATGCGGCAGAGTGACGGTCCAGTCGGCGAAGTTAATGCCGCCGATGAACATACCGACGAACGGCATGATGATGTCATTGACAAAGCTGGTGGTGATCTTGCCGAATGCACCGCCGATCACAACACCGACTGCCATGTCGATCACGTTGCCGCGCATTGCGAATTCCTTGAATTCCTTAAAAAACTTGGATCCTTTTCCTTTTGCCATTATGATCTTCCTTTCGTGTATATATTCAAAAAAAGTACGCGAAAAAGCAGAAGCCGGGGAAAATCTTATTTGGAAATCACTTCGATACCGCCCAGGTACTTACGCAGCACCTCCGGCACCACGATGGAACCGTCGGCGCGCTGGTTCTGTTCGACCAGTGCCGGCAGGACGCGGGAGGTGGCCAGACCGGAACCGTTCAGCGTATGCACATACTCCGTTTTGCCGGTTGCTTCGCGGCGGAAACGCATGGAACCGCGGCGGGCCTGGTAATCGCGCGCATTGGATACGGAAGAAACTTCCTTATAGCCGTTCATGGACGGAATGTTGATCTCGATGTCATAGGTGCGGGCCATGGAAGCGGAGCAGTCCGCCGCCGCGAGCTTCACCGTGCGGAAATGGAAGCCCAATCCCTTCACCAACGCCTCTGCCTTGCCGACCAGCTCTTCAAAAGCCTCGTCGGACTTCTCCGGCAGGGTGTACTGCACCATTTCCACCTTGTTGAACTGATGTCCGCGCACCATGCCGCGCTCGTCTGCACGGTAGGAACCGGCTTCACGGCGGAAGCAGGGCGTGTAAGAAATATACTTGCGCGGCAGATCGGCCTCAGTGAGGATTTCGTCGCGGTGGAGGCTGACCAGAGCCGTTTCGGCGGTCGGCAGCATGAAGCGGCGGCGCTCATCCTCGGCAGTTTCGAGCCAGTAAACATCTTCTTCAAACTTCGGGAACTGTCCGGCGGTCAGGCCGCACTCATACCCCAGCATATGCGGGACAAGCACAAGCTCGTATCCATCCGCAATGTGCGTGTCAATGAAATAGTTGAGCAGCGCCCACTCCAGACGTGCGCCCATGCCGCGATAGATCCAGAAACCGGCGCCGGAGAGCTTGGTACCGCGGGTATAGTCGATCAGACCGAGGTCTGTGCAGAGATCCACATGGTTTTTCGGCTCGAAGTCGAACTTATGCGGCTCGCCGTAATAGCGCAGCGGCTCGTTGTTTTCCTTGCCGCCGGGTTTCAGATCCGGATCCGGGAGATTCGGCAGCGAGAGCATCAGCGTGCGGTACTCGGCTTCCACGTCGCGCAGCTTGGCTTCCACCTCTTTGCCCTCATTGGAAAGTTCTTTCATGCGGGCAAAAATGGGTGCGGTGTCGCCGCCGGCCTTTTTGATGGCCGGAATCTCCTTGGAGGACTTGTTCTGCTCTGCCTTCAGCGCTTCACTGCGGCCGATCAGGTCGCGGCGCTGGACATCCAGCTCCAGGATACGGTCGATCTGCGCGTCTGCGTCATATTCCTTTGCCGCAAGGCCCGCTTTGACGGCTGCTGCGTCGTCACGAATCCTCTTTATATCAATCATTAGTAAAACCTGCCTTTCTATTTTTCCGCTGCATTTTCAAGCAGCGCAATCAAAGTATCCAAATCATCGTTATTATAGTATTCGATTTCTATTTTGCCCTTCTTCCGGCCCGGTTTCAGCGTGATGCGGCGGCCGAGAGATTGGGAAAGCCGCTGGGAAACGGCATGGACATACAACTGCGCGGAAGAATCCTGTCCGGCGGAAGCCGCGGCCTCCGGTGCGGTCAGTTTTTTGACATACCGCTCCAGTTCCCGGACGGTAAGCCCCTGTTCCACAGCATATTCTGCTGCTTCCCGGCGGAGGTTTTCATCGGGGATTGCGAGAAGGGCACGCGCGTGCCCTGCGGAAAGCCTGCCCTGCTCCACCATCGCGCGCAGATCCTGCGAAAGAGCGAGCAGGCGGAGAGAGTTGGCAACGGCCGGACGGGAACGCCCCACGCGCTGCGCCGCTTCCTCCTGGGTAAGGCCAAACGTTTCAATCAGCGTTTGATAACCGCTGGCTTCTTCAATGGGATTGAGGTCCTCGCGCTGCAGATTCTCAATCAGCGCAAGCTGTGCCGCACGCAGATCATCGGCATCGAGAATGACGGCGGGAATCTCCGTCAACCCTGCCAGACGGCAGGCACGCCACCGCCGCTCACCGGCAATGATCTGATACAGGCCGTTTTCCCCTCTGCGGACGACGACCGGCTGCAAAAGCCCGTTTTCGCGGATGGATTCTGCCAGCGTTTGCAGTGCCTCCGGGTCGAAATGGCGCCGGGGCTGGCCGGGATTTGGTTCAATATCGGAAATGCGCAGGGTGGAACCGGATGACGACACATCTTCCACGACAGGATCGTCCCCGAAGAGCGCGGAGAGTCCGCGGCCCAGGCCTTTTGCGCTCATATTTCCACCTCACAATCATCGTTTATTTGAAATCAGTTCTGTATGATACATTCCGCGAGCTTTTCATAGCATTTTGCGCCCTTGGAACTGCGGTCGTAGTACATGACGGGAACACCGTGGCTGGGTGCTTCGCTCAGACGCACATTGCGCGGGATCACAACCGGGAAAACCTGGCGCGGGAAGTGCTTTTTCACCTCGCGCACGACCTGCTGTGAGAGGTTGGTCCGGCTGTCAAACATGGTCAGCAGGATGCCTTCGATGGCAAGCGGGGGATTCAGCGAGCGTTTCACGCTGCGCACGGTCTGCATCAGCTGGGAGAGACCCTCAAGCGCATAATACTCACACTGGATCGGCGCCAGCACCGTGTCCGCCGCACAGAGTGCATTCAAGGTCAGAAGCCCCAGTGACGGAGGGCAGTCGATCAGGATAAAATCGTAATCGAAGGAAACGGGGGTCAGCAGTTTTTTCAGCGCGTGTTCGCGCGCCGGGAGGTCCACCAACTCGATTTCCGCCCCTGCCAGCGCAATGGAAGAGGGCAGCACATCGCAGAAGCGCGTTTGCAGGATCAGCTCCCGCGCGGAAGTGCTGCCCGTCAGGCCGTCGTAAACACTGCGGGAAACCGCCGCTTTTTCAATGCCCATTCCGGAAGAGGCATTTGCCTGCGGGTCAAAATCGCAGAGTAAGACCCGGCGGCCCGCAAGTGCCAGCGCCGCCGCCGTATTGACTGCGGTTGTGGTTTTCCCCACGCCGCCTTTTTGGTTTGCCACTGCAATTATTCTGCCCATGTAACTCCTGTAAAAACGGAAACGCGAAGAAACTGCGCGTTCTGTGTGCGTTTCTGCGGAATCGCTGCGGTCCGGGCCGCAGCGCGGCGGAACCTGCGGCAAAATCCGCGGTTGACGAACATAACTTGATACTTTATAGTATAGCACAGTTTTCTTCATTTGCAAGACTCTTTCCGGAAGGTTCCCGCAGAAAGCGCAGTTTTTCGCCGGAATTACGCGGAATTTGCCGTCGCGGTTGCTTTACAAAAAGGCGGGGGAATGGTATGATAGGGAAAACGATATTCCAAGAATTTTCAGATAGAACCAGAGAGGAATGACTGCCATGAAAGAAATGATTCATACTGATCTTGCCCCGAAAGCGATTGGACCGTATTTCCAGGCCGTTGCGGCGTCCGGGAAGCTTGTGTTTGTCTCCGGTCAGATACCGGTGGATCCGAAAACCGGCATTTTCGCCGGCAGCGATATCAAAACGCAGACAAGGCAGTCGCTGGAAAATATCAAAGCCGTGCTGGAAGCAGCGGGCGGATCGCTGCAAAACGTGGTAAAAGCCACCGTGTTTTTACGGAATATGGGAGATTTCGCGGCAATGAACGAGGTTTACGGCAGCTATTTCCGCGAAAATTGTCCGGCACGTTCGGCTGTGGCCGTTGCGGCGCTGCCGAAGGACGCGCTTGTGGAAATCGAAGCAATTGCCGTGATTTGAAGCGGTGTCCCAATCTTTTTGGCATAAAAAACCGGCGTATGGATTTCCATACGCCGGTTTTTCTTCTGTTTCAGCGGATATCTTATAGATAAGTCAGCAGATACATGACGATAAAGACTGCCGAAATGATGTACACCAGGATCGGCACTTCTTTTGCCTTGCCGCGGCAGATCTTCAGGATGGAATAGGTGATGAAACCAAGGCCGATACCATCGGAAATGCTGTAAGCAAACGGCATCATGGCGATCGTCAGGAAAGCCGGAATGGCCTCCTCCAGATCGGACCAGTTGACTTTCGCTGCGCCGGCGAGCATGTAAACGCCGACAATGATGAGCGCCGGAGCGGTTGCGGCAGTCGGGATGATGCCGGCAATCGGTGCGACAAAGCAGGCAAGCAGGAAGAGCAGGCCGACAACCACGGAGTGGAGGCCGGTGCGTGCGCCTTCTGCGATACCCGTCGAGGATTCGACGTAGGTGGTGACAGTGGAGGTACCCAGCGCTGCGCCGGTGCAGGTGGCAATTGCGTCTGCGATCATGGCGCGGTCGCCGCCGGGCAGTTCGCCCTTTTCATTCAGCATACCGGCATTGGAGGCGGTGCCGATGAGGGTGCCGGCCGTGTCAAAGCAGTCAACCACAAAGAAGCTGATGACCGCCGTGATCAGGGCCATAATCCCACCGTCCACCGCGAGCAGGCCGGTGAAGTTCAGCTTGCAGAAGGTTTCGCCGAGAGCGGAGAAGCTGTTGGATTCCCAGGCAAAGGTGGTCAGGCCCATCGGGATGCCGATGATCGTGGTTGCCACAATGCCGATAAAGATGGCGCCCTTGACTTTCCAGACAAGGAGCAGCGCCGTGATGATCAGGCCGATGAGGGCAAGCAGCGGGGTGCCGGAGAGAATGTTGCCCATGTCGGAATAGTCGGTCGCAACGACAACGCCGTCCACAACGGTATCGCCGACGAGCTTGACGATGTCAGCATTCAGCAGACCGATAAATGCGATAAAGAGGCCGATACCGGCGGAAATCGCATTTTTCAGGAAAGCCGGGACAGACGCAATCAGCTTGGAACGCAGGGGGCTGAGCGTGAGAATCAGGAAAAGAAGGCCGGAGATGAATACGATGGCAAGGCCCTGCTGCCAGGTATAGCCCATGCCAAAGCAGATCGTGTAGGTGAAGAAGGCATTCAGGCCCATACCGGGAGCCTGTGCAAACGGGACGTTTGCCAGGAACGCAGTCAGGAAGCAGCCGATGGCGGAAGAAATGCAGGTTGCAAGCAGAACTGCGTGATAGTTCATGCCGGTCTGGGAAAGATAGCTGGGGTTGACAAAGATGATGTACGCCATTGCAAAGAACGTGACGATACCGCCAACGATCTCCGTGCGCACGGTGGAATTCCGTTCTTTGATCTTAAAGAACTTGTCCATGTTGACCCATCCTCCATTTTTTTAATTTGCCGCGTGCCGGCACGCCCGCTTGTTTGCTTTCCCCGGCGGCGCATACCGAAATGCAAGAAAAAAGCCCCTGCAAAACGTATCTGATGCTGCGTTACAGGGGGTATTGCTGCAAATCCGGCTGCGAAGCCCAAAAAAGAACAGCGTGGTTTCGTCGGCAAAACGGTGCAATTGAATACAAGAATTATTATAACAGAATTCAAAATTCCGTCAATAACTTTTTCAACAAACTTTGAACAATTTTTGAAAAAAGAAAAAGAATCCGCCGGAATAGCCGGAAATTTCAGAAATAATTTGCAGATGATTCATTTACATTTCTTATAAAATGACAGTTCTGTGAAAGAAAGCCAACGCTTTGCGCGCTCATCCGCAGCGGGAACAGGGAGGAAGATCCGGCGCATCCGCTTCGGTGCAGGTCAGCACCTCCTTCGCGCGCGCCAGATAGGAGCAGCTCCGGTCACGGTGCAGTACGCTGCCGCCCGGCGTATAGTAAAAGCGGACGGAGTCCGCTTCCGCCGCCGTATCGGAGGAGTCCGGCGATGCGGCAGACGTCTGCGCATTCGTATCTGTATCTGTATCCGGCGCCGCGTCAGGCGCGTTTTTGGCAGGCACGGCGCCTGCATCGGCCTTTTCTTCCGCCGGTGCATCCTGCTGCGGTGCACTGTCCGGGACGGAGGATGCTGGATCCGCGTCCGCCGGCGTACGCCGGGCTTCCCCGGCTGCCGCAGCGGCAGTATAGCCGTCTGTATAGCCCTCGCCGTATCCGGCTTTCCAGCTGCGCAGGATTTCCTCCTGTGATGCAGTCGGTTCTGTCTGAACGGATGCGGCGCCGTCGGCGAGTCCCCGTGCGTATTCGGTGCGGCGCAGACTGTTCAGGGAAAAAAGCACCGCGATACAGCCTGCCGCAAAAAAGACTGCGGCAGACGTTATGCACAGCAACTGAAACGCCGTCCTGCGCAGACGAAAAAACCTTCCGGCCAGCCATGCGGTCAACTGCCATACCAGAATAGCGGAGAGCGAGAGAAGCAGTAAAAAAAGAAGCACGGCAGATGTCATAAGGGGCCTCCTGTCAGGTATAGAGATTCCGTTTTCGTGCATAATCGCTGTGGAGATGAGTGAAATGACAAATCGGGGAGTCGTTCTGCTGGAAAAACTGACGCTTTTCGCCTTGGGAGCCTCTGTATACTGTACGCTGGAAATTCTCTGGCGCGGCTACACCCATTGGAGCATGGCCATAGCCGGCGGCGTGAGTCTCTGCGCGCTGGGAAAGTGCCGCGACCGTCTGCAGCGGAGGTCCTTCCTGACCCGCTGCATAGCGGGCGCCGGGATTATCACCGCCGTGGAATTTTTAACGGGCTGCATCGTCAATCTGTGGCTGGGCTGGTCGGTATGGGATTATTCTCGCCATGCATGGAACCTGCTGGGACAGATTTGTCCGCAGTTCTTTTTCCTTTGGCTGCTGTTGTGCATACCTGCGTATGCAATCTGCCGTGCAGTGCGCGATGTCCGGGACAGGATCCTGTATGAGATGCCCTCGGACGCGGTGTAAGCGGCCGAATGACGCAAAAAACGACAAAATTCGACTTGATTAAGAACAGTGTATGCAAAATATGGGGAAAAAGCAAGACCCCGTCCAAAAGCTTTTGAGCGGGGTCTTGAAAATGCTTACATTTTATCGCCAACGGGGGTGGGCACTGCGTCGTCCGGAATGGGACAGACGTAGCCTTCCGCGGTTTTTTTGGTGAATTCCGCACGGGCTTCCGCAAGAATGGCCGGATCGTCGATCAGGTCGATTGCCGCCGCTGCGAGTACCTTACCGGCGCACAGCAGGCCCTTGTGGCCGATGGAAGTTGCACCGATTGCAACATTCTGCCAGGAATGACCGGGCGCGCCCGCAGCAAAGCAGGAAGTGCTGATCTGTGCGGTCGGAGTCTGCCAGCTCACGTCGCCGACGTCGGTGGAACCCTTTTCCACACGCTTGCTGTGGCGGTAGGGAATCAGGAAATCGAGAAGCGGGGCCTTGCCGCCGTTGCTCTTTTCCAGAACCTGTTCAAATTCCTCGGGACTGAGCCCTTCCTCCAATTCGTCTACGAGGGTGCCGTCCGTTTTCATTTCATAGGAGTCGACAAGCTGCTGGGCAAAAGCCTTTTCCTCCTCGGTAAAGACCGGCACGCCGACCTCCTGGAAGTTCTTATAAAGCAGTTTTTCCAAACGCTCGTTGGAAACCGTATTCGCCGTGCCATCGATAAAGCGGCGGGTGAGCTTGGTTTCCGTCATCATGGCGGCCGCCTCGGCGATCTTATCCACGCGTGCCTGCAGCTTCATGGCCTCGCGCACCTTGTGTGCACGCACCATATACAAAACCTGCGCGGTAGGCTGCACAACGTTCGGGGAGTTTCCGCCGGCGTCCGTGATGGCATAGTGAATCCGTGCGGAATCCTGCATATGCTCACGCAGGAATTCCACGCCGATGTTCATCAGCTGCACGGCGTCCAGCGCGCTGCGGCCCTGCTCGGGATTGCCTGCCGCATGCGCGGCGATGCCGGTGAACTTGTATTCCACCTGGATGCAGGAAATGCAGGAACCGGAAGTGACCTGGTTATAGGGGAACGGATGCCACGAAAGCGCGGCGTCGAGCTTCTCCCAGGCGTGCTCGCGCGCCATAAAGGCTTTGCCTGCGCCGCCTTCTTCGCCGGGGCAGCCGAAGAAAATGACCGTGCCGGATTTGCCGGTTTTTTCGAGATATTCCTTCACGGCAAAGGCCGCGGCAAGGGAACCTGCGCCCAGCATATTGTGTCCGCAGCCATGTCCGCTGCCGCCGGGAACCAGCTCTTCGCGCTGCGCCACGCCGCACTTCTGCGAAAGACCGGAGAGGGCGTCAAACTCGCCCAGAATGCCGATGACCGGCTTCCCGCTGCCGAAAGTACCGGAAAAGGCCGTCGGAACCTTGCACAGGCCCTTTTCCACTGTGAAGCCGTGCTCTGCCAGCACCTTGCAGTAGAGTTCCATGGACTGATATTCGAGCAGAGAGAGCTCTGCATATTTCCAGATCTGATCGCTTACACCGATAAAGATGTCCTGTTGTTCGTCAATGAGATGCAGCGCATCCTTCTTTTGCATAAAAATGCCTCCTTTGCCTAATCATGTGTAAAAGGTGGAAAGAAAAGCAGCGTTTCGCTGCTTTTCTTTCCATATTCAGATCAGCACCTTGCTGAGGAAATCCTTGGTACGCGGATTCTGCGGCGTATTAAAGATTTCGGAAGGCGTGCCGGATTCGATGACCATGCCGTCGTCCATAAAGAGCACGCGGTCGGAAACTTCTTTTGCAAAGCCCATTTCATGCGTGACGATGACGGAGGTCATGCCGCTTTTCACGAGGTTTTTGATAACGTCAAGCACTTCACCGACCATTTCGGGGTCGAGCGCGGAGGTCGGCTCGTCAAACAGCATAACATCCGGCTCCATGGCGAGCGCACGCACGATGGCAAGACGCTGTTTCTGTCCGCCGGAGAGACGGCCGGGCTTATTGTCCGCCTTGTCTGCCAGTCCGACGCGGTTTAAAAGCTCCATCGCCATGTCGTTTGCTTCCTGCTTGGACTTTTTCTTCAGCATGACGGGGGCAAGCGTGATATTCTCACGTACGGTAAGGTGCGGAAAAACGTTGAAAAGCTGGAACACCATGCCCATCTTCTGACGGTGGATGTTCACGTCCACCTTTTTGTCGGTGATTTCAACGCCTTCAAAGAAGATCTGGCCTTCTTCCGGCACTTCGAGCATATTCAGGCAGCGCAGGAAGGTGCTCTTGCCGCTGCCGGACGGGCCAATGATGGAAACGACCTCCTGCGGCAGAACGTGTTCACTGACACCCTTTAACACATGGAGCGAGCCAAAGCTTTTATGCAGTCCCACGGTACGGATCATAGGTTCTTTATTCACCGGCCCTCATCCTCCTTTCAAATGCAGCAACAACCTTGCTGAGCGTGAATGTAATGACAAAGTAAATAACGCCGACGATCAACAGGCACTCCAGGTTGAGCCATGTTGCGCCTTTGACCTTCAGATAAGAGGTCATGAGGTCGCCGATGAAGAAGGTAGAGGCAAGGGAGGTCTCTTTGATAATCATAATGAATTCGTTTCCGAGCGCCGGGAGAATGTTTTTGATGGCCTGCGGCAGGATGATGTGCAGCATCGTCTGGCGGCCGTTCAGGCCAAGGCTGCGCGCCGCTTCCACCTGGCCGTGATCAACGGCCTGGATGCCGGAACGGATGACCTCCGATACATAGGCTGCGCTGTTGATAATCAGGGCGATGGAGATGGCCTGGAAGTCCGTCAAATTCAGAAACGGCACTGCCATCGGGATGATGAAATAACCGAAATAAAGCTGCAGGAGGATTGGCGTACCGCGGATGATTTCCACAAAACCGGTGATCACGCCGCGCAGGAGCTTGAGACGGGACATTTTGCCCAGAGCCAGCAGAGAACCCAGGATGGCGCCGAAGAAAACGGTGATGGCGGACAGCAATAAGGTATAGCTGACGCCCTCTATCAGAAAGACCTGCCAGTACTTGGACAGGATCTTTGCGATATTCTCACAAAAAGTAATGAATGACACTGTTCAGCCTCCACTTATGTAATGATAGCCGACATGGCCGGCGGTTAGTCGCCGGCCATATACGTTTGCCGTAAGGGCAGGATTACTTACTGGTTGTTATTCGGCAACGTTGCCGTCGTCGTCGTAGGAAACCTCGGAAGCGGTTTCAATACCGGCAAGCTCCTTGGCTTCTGCATACCACTCGCCGTACAGACCGGACTCATAAGCCTTTGCCAGAGCTGCATTGACCTTCTCGAGCAGTTCGGTGTCTTCCTTGTTGAGGAGGATGAGGTTGTTCTCGGAAGCCTCGTCAACCGCGAAGTTCACGCCCGCCATGCCGATATCGGGGTTGCTCGCGATGATTGCTTCGCCGTTGCCGATGGCAACTGCCACTGCGTCAACCTTACCGGTCTTCAGAGCAAGAACGGCGTCGTCAATGGCCTTGAACTCTTTAATGGTGCAGTCTTCCGGCAGCTGTTCATTGCAGAGGTTCATCTGCAGGGAAGCGGCCTGGGCTGCGACGATAAGGCCTGCAAAATCGTCGATGGAGGTATAGGTACCAGCCTTGTCAGCCGGAACAATCAGGGTCTGCTCGGTCTCGTTTTCACCGGCATAGTAGTAATCGGAAAGGAGATAGTTTTCGGCGCGCTCTGCGGTCCAGGAATAACCGGAGATGGACATATCCACGCTGCCGAGCTGAACGGCGGTCTGGCAGGCATCGAAGGACATGGCCTTGATCTCAAGCTCCATACCGAGCTCTTCTGCGATGAACTTGGCAAGCATCACGTCAAAGCCAACATACTGATCCTGGCCGGACTTGGAAGTGTCAACAAATTCCATCGGAGAGAAGTCCGGGGAAAGCGCAACGGTCAGGACTTTCTTTTCGTCGCCGCCGTTTGCGGCTTCGTCACCGGACTGGCAGCCGGCGAACAGGACGAGCATCATAACAGCCGCTAAAACAAGCGCTAAAATCTTACTGAACTTTTTCATTTTTTGGTTCCTCCCAATATATTGTGATCACGCGGACGCGTGAATCAGTTGATGTATTTATTATACACACCTACGAATAATATGCAAGCCCTAATTTGAGAAATTCGCAAAGTTTATTCATGTTACAGAATAACCGGCAGGAATCCCTGTATGAAACTATCTATAATACACAAGAAAAAGCAAAAAACAGTGTTGTCGTGCGTCCGGTGAATGTGTTACAATAAGAAAAACACGAAAGGACACGACCTGCATGGACCATGAAACCCGGAATCGATATATCCTGATCGGCGTAATCGCGTTTTGCGTGGCGGCTGCCAGCATCCTTCTTGTCTTTGCAATATTCAAGTTTGAAGTGATCAAGGATTTCTGCCTGATGATCTGGCGGATCCTGACGCCGTTTCTGTATGGCTTTGTGCTGGCATACCTGCTGCTGCCGGTCTATAATTTCCTGCTGAACCTGTTTCACAAGCTGTTCTTTAAAAAAGAAAGGTCCGAAAAGGCCGCGCGCAGACTGCGTGTCGTGAACAATGCAATATCCGTGATTCTGACTATGGTGTTCTTTTTGGCGCTGGTAATCGGATTCGGCTTCCTGGTTCTGCCGGAATTGGGTCAAAGCATCGTTTCCATCGTGCGAAGCGCGCCGGAAACCGGAAAACGTATTATGAATTGGGCGGAAAAGCTGCTGCACGACAATCCTGAGATCGAAGCAACGGTGACGGATATCATCGAGCGCTATGTGGGCAATCTCAATACCTGGGCCGAAACCTATCTGCTGCCGCATGTTACGAAGGTGGTCAATGGCCTTTCAAACGGCATTATCGGCACGCTGACCGGGACCTTTACTTTCCTGAAAAATGCACTGATCGGCTTGATTGCCGCGATTTATATGCTGGTGAGCAAGAATTTGTTTGCAGCGCAGTCGAAAAAGCTGGTATACAGCGTATTCAGCGTGAAAACGGCCAATGTATTTCTGGATAACGTCCGTTTTGTGCATAGAACGTTCAGTGGATTTATCACCGGCAAGCTGCTGGATTCTCTGATTATCGGATTCATCAGTTATTTCTTCATGTCGGTTGTCAATATGCCGTATGCTATGCTGGTCAGCGTCATCATCGGTGTGACCAATATCATCCCGTTTTTCGGTCCGTTCATCGGCGCAGTCCCCAGCGCTCTGCTGATCCTCACGGTGAGTCCCATGCAGTGCCTTTATTTTGTGATTTTTGTGATTGTTCTGCAGCAGTTTGACGGCAACGTGCTGGGACCGCGTATCATTGGCGGGTCGGTCGGCCTTTCGAGCTTTTGGGTGATGTTTTCGATTCTTTTCTTCAGCGGCCTGTTCGGATTTATGGGCATGATTATCGGCGTACCGCTGTTCGCGCTGCTGCTGAGCCTGATCGCGGCGCTGTGCAAGCGTTCGCTCCAGCGCAAATCGCTGCCGGTCGAGTCCACGGCGTATGCCGGTGTGCAGGAAATCGATCCCGAAACCGGCGAACGTGTTATGCTGCCGTCCAAACCCAAAATGCGGGACAAACCAAACGGCCTTGTGAAACGCCTGTTTGACAAATTCAAAAAGAAATCGTGACGTTCGATCTATGCAGTGTCAAAAGAAGGACGCCCCTGCCGGAAGCAGGAGCGTCCTTTTCTTATTTATAAAGGGCAGTTCGGCTTTTTCGGCCGCACGTGCTGTCATCCTTTCAAACCACGCTGCGCAGGATCTCGTAAAACCGGTCGATTATACGAATGTACGTGATACCTGTCAGATGTCCGCACCGTGCGCCCGGAAAAATGTACGGATGGCTTCGGCACCTGCCGCGGCACTGCCCTGAATCAGGGCTGCGCTGCCGCCGCCGCGTCCTGCCAGCGCAGTATTGAGTTCCTTTGCAAAGGCACGCATCTCCTGCCCCTGCGCGGCCGCCGCGTACTGATACCCCGCGCCGTCGCGTCCTGCAAATACGGCGCAGACGCCGCCGCGCACGCGCGACGCGCCTTCGGCAAGCGCGCGCAGTCCATCCATGTCGAGCGACGGCTCAAACAGCAGAAGCCCTGCCTCCGACGGCGCGACAAGCGCCAGTTTTGCCCGCACAAGCTCGCGTTTCAGCTCTGCGATGGTCTGCTTCTGTGCTGCCATGGCGTCGGAAAGCCGCGCGACGGCTGCCGCCGCATCGCATTGCTTCACAGAGAGCGAGGCTGCGATCTGCGCGACGTTGTCATATTTCTCGTTAAAATCATCCACGGCGTCCAGACCGCACTGCATATGGATGCGGATGCCGCCTTTATAATGAATATAGTCCAGCAACTTAATCATGCCGATCTCGCCCGTGCGCTTCACGTGCGGCGCACAGCAGGCGCAGCAGTCGTAGCCCGCAATCGTGACGATACGCACGTTTTCGGTCAAATCCAGTTTGCTGCGGTAATGCAGCGTGGCGAGCGTTTCCGGCGCGGGATATTCCGCCGTGACCGCCACGTTTTCCGCAACGGCAACATTGGCCAGATACTCAATGCGCCGCAGCTCCTCACGCTCGATCACACCGTCGAAGTCGAGCGTCACATCCCGGCTGCCAATGTGGAAGCCCACGTTTGCAAAGCCATAGTCGCGGTAGATCAATCCAGACACGATATGCTCGCCGGAATGGTTCTGCATACGGCGCAGGCGCGGCTCCCAGTCAAGCGCGCCGTGCACGGTCTCGCCGGGTGTCAGCGGTGCGTCGACTGTGTGTACAATTTCGCCGCCGCGCTCATGTGCGTCCAGCACGTGTGCGGCGCCAAGCACGCCGGTGTCGGCGGGCTGGCCGCCTGCCTCCGGGAAAAAGGCCGTCCGGTCGAGCGTGACGAGATAGGTGCCGTTTTTCCCCGGCTCGCACGAACACACTGCGGCGTCAAATTCGCGCATATGGCTGTCTTTGTCAAATAAACGTATGGTCATAGGGTTTCCTCTTTTTCGGTTTGCATTTCATGAAGGCTCTTCTGATACCGCACGCGCGACTCTTCTAAAATTGCGAGCGCTGTTTCAATATCAAAAAAGCGTTTGACTACCGTTTCCTTGCCCTGAAGCGTCTTATAGGTAGAGAAAAAGTTCTGAAGCTCACGCAGCAGGTGCGGCGGCAGATCATCGAGCGTTTTGACATGCTCGTACCGGGGATCACCGACGTTCACGGCGAGAATCTTGACGTCGAATTCACCGCTGTCGATCATGTCCATGCCGCCGATGATGCGCGAGTCGATATAACATCCCGGGAAGGTGGGCGCAGAGGTCAGGACAAGGATGTCCAGCGCGTCGCCGTCCATACTCAGCGTGTCCTCAAGGAAGCCGTATTCCACGGGGTAAAAGGCTGCGGAATAGAGCACGCGGTCGAGCTTGATCTTGCCGGTTTTGTGGTCGATTTCGTATTTGTTCTGGCTGCCCATCGGAATCTCGATGCGGGCTTCTACAATTGTTGACTGCATAAGCATCTCCTTTGCTCACAAACTGTACGGACAAACGCCGCGGGTATCCCGGCATGGGAAGACCGGCAGGTGCAAACATTTATCACAGCCAGCGGATAAACGCGGTTTTATCCTGGCGGTTAAAGCCGGCTTTTTCATAGAACCGAAGGGTGGATTCCTGTTTGGAACCCGTCAGCAGCATTACCTTATAACAATCCGCAGCGTGTGCGATGCCGCACGCGGCGTCAAGACACGCCGTTGCAAGGCCGCGTCTGCGGTATGCGGGATCGGTCACGACATTTTCGATTAGTGCATAGGGCCTTTGCCCGTGCGTCAAGTTTGGCACAACAATGCATACACAGGATGCCGCAAGATGCCCGTTTTCCCAGGCGCCGATGATGTGATGCCGGGGGTCTGTCATGATCTCCTGCCACAGTGCATCAAGCGACGGTGATGGGTCTGGTATGGGGTTGGCGTGCAGATGCGTATAAAGCTTGAGCAGGCTCTCTAAGTCCTGTGGAAGAAGTTCGCGGATCATATGATCTCTCCTATAACGAAAATATCCGTTTGGTTCCTTCGTATAACGGATTACAGGGTATATTATACATGTTTTTTTGCAAATAGACAAGGAATACGGCAGCAGGGGAAAAATCAATTATGAAAATTTTCTATTTACAAACAGATTTTGATGTGGTATGCTAAAGAAGTAAAATGACCGGACGGAGATTGTTATGAATCAAAATCTTCTTGCAGTTTCATACTTTACCTATTATTTTGGCTTTGCTTACTTTATGGGCAAGGCCTATTCGAGTATGTCTGCAAATGAAGAAGCTCCGGCTGGTGTGTAAGAAAAAACGCCATGAATGAAGCCTCGCAGCATACTCGCTGCGGGGCTTTTTTAGTTGGTTTCAAACGAAAGGAAGTAAGTAACCATGATTGTACAGCTCAAAGCAAGCGTCAGAAAAGAACAGGTCAGCCAGCTGATCTCCTGGTTCCGCGGTATGGGCGTGGATGTCCATGTTTCCGAAGGCTCACTCCAGACGATTCTTGGTCTGATCGGTGATACGTCGCGCCTGGACATTGATATGATCAAGGCGCTCGATATTGTGGAAAATGTGCAGCGGATTCAGGAACCCTATAAAAATGCAAACCGCAAATTCCATCCGGACGACACCGTGATTGAAGTGGGCAATGCCAAAATCGGCGGCGGCAATTTCCTGTGCATTGCGGGCCCCTGCTCGGTTGAGACAGAGGAACAGATCTGCGATGTGGCGAATGCCGTGGCAAAAGCGGGCGCCGGTATGCTGCGCGGCGGCGCTTTCAAACCGCGCACCTCGCCGTATTCCTTCCAGGGACTCGGCGCGGAGGGCATCCGCCTGCTGGTTGAGGCAAAGAAGGCCTCCGGACTGCCGATCGTGACGGAAATCATGGACCTTTCCCAGCTGAAATACTTTGACGAGGTCGATGTGATCCAGGTCGGCGCGCGTAATATGCAAAACTTCGAACTGTTGAAGGAAATGGGCCATGTGGACAAGCCGATTCTCTTAAAGCGCGGTCTTTCCAGCACGCTGGAGGAACTGCTGATGAGTGCGGAATACATCATGGCGGGCGGCAACGAACGCGTGATCCTCTGCGAACGCGGCATCCGCACCTTTGAAACCTATACGCGCAATACGCTGGACGTGTCGGCCATCCCGGTACTGAAATCCCGCACGCATCTGCCTGTCATTCTCGACCCGAGCCACGGAACGGGCATTGCAAAGTTTGTCAAGCCCATGTCCCTTGCAGCGGCTGCTGCCGGCGCGGACGGCCTGATTATCGAAGTGCACAACGACCCCGCACACGCACTTTGCGACGGTCCGCAGTCCCTGACGCCGGAGGCATTCCTTGATCTGAAAAAGGATGTCGACCGGATTGTATCCGTAGTACACGGCGGGGCGGAAGCATGAAAATCGGAATTGTCGGACTGGGCCTGATCGGCGGCTCCATGGCCAAGGCGCTTTCTGCCAAACACACGATCTATGGCGCGGATTTGCGTCAGGACGTGATGGAGGAGGCCTTGAACTCCCATGTACTCACCGCCGCACTGGATGAAAAGACCATTGGCACGTGTGAACTGATCCTGCTGGGCCTGTTCCCGCAGCGCGCGGTGGATTACGTGCGGGAGCACGCGGAGCAGTTCCAAAAGGGCGCAATCGTTGTGGATCTGTGCGGCGTGAAGCGCGTGGTGGAGGCCGGAATCCTGCCCGTTGCCGAAGCACATGGATTTCACTACATTGGCGGACACCCCATGGCAGGTCTGGCCCGCGTCGGCTGGGAATACAGCCGCGGCGATCTTTTCCAGAATGCTTCCATGATCCTGGTGCCGCACAGCGACACGGCGCCGGAGGTGCTGGAAACCGTGCGGCGTGTGGTCATGGACGCGGGGTTTGGAAATATCGCCATATCCACCGCGGAGGAGCACGATTATATGATTGCCTATACCTCGCAGCTTGCGCACGTGCTGTCGAGCGCCTACGTCAAAACCCCGGCGGCACAGCGGCACCGCGGCTTTTCGGCCGGAAGCTTCCGCGATATGACGCGTGTTGCCTGGCTGAACGAGGATATGTGGACGGAACTTTTCCTGGATAACCCGGATTATCTGGCGGAGGAAGTGGAAGGACTGGCCGCGCGGCTTTTGGAATATGCCATGGCCATCCGCGGCGGCGACAGCGAAGGGCTGCGCCGTCTGCTGCGTGAGGGCAGAGAACGCAAGGAAGCGCTGGAGGACAGGGAATGAAAACAGTCAGAATCAATGCCGGCGCGCCGTATGATGTTTTAGTGGGCAGCGGCCTGCTGGACCGGGCGGGCGCGCTTATTCAGAAAACGGTGGCTCCGTGCCGCACCGTGTTGGTGACGGATTCCAACGTTGCGCCGCTTTATGCGGCAAAAGTGGAAAAAAGCATGGCGGCAGCGGGCTATACCGTCACGCGCCATGTGTTTCCGGCAGGCGAACCCAGCAAAAACATGGAAACGCTGACGGGCATCCTCACGGCACTGGCAGACGCAGGCCTGACGCGCAGCGATCTGGTCGTGGCACTGGGCGGCGGCGTGACGGGCGATATGACAGGCCTTGCCGCGTCGCTGTATCTGCGCGGCGTGCGGTATGTGCAGCTGCCGACGACGCTGCTTGCGGCCGTGGATTCCTCCGTGGGCGGCAAGACCGCCATTGACTTTGCCGGGCGCAAAAATATCGTGGGTGCGTTTTATCAGCCGGTTCAGGTGCTCTGTGACACGGATACCTTCGGGACGCTGACACCCGAAATTTACCGCGACGGGCTTTCCGAGAGCATCAAGTACGGCGTGATCTGTGATGCGTCGCTGTTTTGCCGCTTTGAGGCAGCCGCCGTACCGGATATCGAGGAGATCGTGACGCGCTGCGTGGAGATCAAGGGAGATATCGTCGCGCAGGACGAACACGATACGGGCCTTCGCCAGCTTCTAAACTTCGGCCACACGCCGGGCCACGCCATCGAGGCGTGCAGCAAGTATGGCATCAGCCACGGCCACGCCGTGGCAATCGGAATGCTGCTGATGGCGCGTGCGGCCACGGCGGCGGGCATCTGTGAGGACGATACGGCAGTGCGGCTGGAGGCTGTGCTGCAAAAGGCCGGACTTCCGACCGCAGCGGCTTACAGCCCGGCGGAACTTACCGCGGCAGCTCTTGCGGACAAGAAGCGCAAGGGCGACAGCATCACGCTTGTTGTGCCGAAACGGATGGGCGAGTGCGTGCTGCACGCGGTGCCGGTCACTGCGCTGGAATCGTTTTTCGCACAGGGCATGGAGGAGCGCGCATGAGTACGGTAACCATAGCGCCCGGTGCGCCAGGCGGTACGATACGTGCCATTTCCTCAAAATCCGACGCACACCGCAACCTCATCTGTGCGGCACTGGCCGATAAACCAACGGTTTTCGCGCCGTTTACGCCATCAAACGACATTGACGCGACGATGTCCTGCCTTGCGGCGCTGGGTACGTCGTTTATGCGAACGCAGGACGGCGGCGTGACGGTCACGCCGGGCAAAACGCCGGACTCGCCGTCGCTCGACTGCGGCGAGAGCGGGTCGACCCTGCGATTCCTGCTTCCCGTTGCCGCAGCGCTTGGCTGCGGCGCGGTGTTTACCGGACACGGACGTCTTCCGGAGCGGCGTGTATCGGCGCTCCTCGACGCGATGCGTCAAAACGGCTGTACGCCGTCGGCAGAGCATCTGCCGATCTCCCTGTCCGGACGGCTGACGCCGGGTGAATATGCCATCATCGGCAATGAAAGCTCGCAGTATATCAGCGGACTGCTGTTTGCGCTTCCCCTGACGGGCGGCGACTGCCATATTCGGATTATCGGGCCGTGCTCCTCGCGCGGATACATTGAAATGACACTGCGTACCGTGCGCCGCTTCGGCATTACGGTGCAGGAAACGGAAACGGGCTTTGCAATTCCCGGCGGCCAGTGCTACCGCTCCCCGGGCAATGCCGTGCTGGAGGGCGACTGGTCGAACGCCGCCTTTTTCCTCGCGGCGGGTGCGTTGGGGAAAACGGTGACGGTGACGGGACTGGATGCTGCCACAGCCCAGCGCGACTGCGAGATCGCGCCGCTGCTGGCGCGCTTCGGTGCGCAGATCACGCAGCAGGACGGCTGCGTCACGGTATCGCCCGGACATTTGACCGCGCAGCGGATTGATGTGGATCAGATTCCGGATCTTTTGCCGATCCTTGCGGTGACTGCCTGCGCGGCGGAAGGAGAAACGGTGCTTTATAACGCCGCGCGCCTGCGCGATAAGGAAAGCGACCGCCTGACCACAACGGCTGCACTGCTGACCGCGCTCGGCGGCAGCGTGCAGGAAGAACCGGACGCGCTGCGGATCCGCGGCGTGGGACGGCTGAAGGGCGGAACCGTGGACGGCGCCGGAGATCACCGCATTGTGATGGCGGCGGCGGTTGCCGCGGCCATTTCGGAGGCATCGGTCACGATCCACGGAGCGGAGGCCGTTCGGAAATCCTATCCCGGATTTTTTGAAGATTTGAAAGCATTGGGAGGAAACTGCGATGGCGTCACAGTTTGGAACTAAAGTAAAGGTTAGTATTTTCGGAGAGTCCCACGGCGCGGCGATCGGCGTTTTGGTGGACGGGCTTCCGGCGGGTGAAGCCATCGATATGGACGAACTGTCCCGCTTTATGGCACGCCGTGCACCGGGACTGGGCACGCATACAACCCCCCGCCGCGATGGGGACGCCGTGCGGGTATTGGCCGGTTTGACCGGCGGTGTGACAAACGGCGCGCCGTTTGCGGCCATGATTGAGAATACCAACACGCGCAGCGCGGACTATCACGGACTGATGGATACGCCGCGTCCCGGCCACGCGGACTATACGGCCTACGTCAAGTACGGCGGTCATAACGATATCAGCGGCGGCGGCCATTTTTCCGGACGCCTCACTGCGCCGCTGTGCATTGCGGGCGGCATTACACTTCAGATTCTGGCGCGGCGCGGGATCCGCATCGGCGCGCATATTGCGTCGATCCACGGCGTTTGTGATGCGCCGCTGGACTTTGTCTCGCCCAATATGGATGCGCTGGCCCGCGCGGCGTCACGTCCGCTGGCCACCCTTTCCGAAGAAGCGGGCGAACAGATGCTCGCGGAAATCGAAAAAGCCCGCGCGGCGCTGGATTCCGTGGGCGGCGTGATCGAATGTGCCGCGACGGGACTTCCCGTGGGTCTTGGCGCGCCGATGGCCGATGGCGTGGAAAACCGCATTGCGGCGGCGGTATTTGGCATCCCCGCCGTGCGCGGGATCGAGTTCGGTGCCGGTTTTGCCGCTGCCGGCATGACAGGCAGCGAGCACAACGATCCGTTCGTCATGGAGGACGGCCATGTACGCACTGCGGCCAACCGTCACGGCGGTGTGTTGGGCGGTATCACCTCCGGTATGCCGTTGATTTTCCGGGCGGCCTTTAAGCCGACTCCCTCCATTGCACAGGAGCAGGACACTGTATCCCTTGTCGAAGGGAAAGCGGCGAAGCTTGCGGTGCACGGACGGCACGATCCCTGCATTGTCACGCGCGCGGTACCCTGTGTGGAGGCTGCCGCCGCGATTACCATACTTGATTTACTGGAAGAAGGAGTCTGATCACCATGGAACTGAATGAAATTCGTCAAAAAATGGACGAAACCGACGCTGCCCTGGTCGAACTTTTCAAAACCCGTATGCAGCTCAGCGGCGAAATCGTAGAATATAAAATGGCGCACGATATGCCGATCCTGCAGCCCGGACGCGAACGGGAGGTTTTGCTGCACGTATCGGAGCTGGCAGGCCCCGAACTCTCCAATTATGCACGAGTTTTGTATGCCACGCTGATGGATCTCAGCCGCGCATACCAGAACCAGTTCACCACGCGTGACTCCACATTCAAAAACGAGATTCTGGAAGCCGCGGAGAATACGCCGAAGCTTTTCCCGCGCGAGGGCGTTGTTGCCTGCCCCGGCGTCGAGGGTTCCTTCACGCAGCAGGCCTGCGATAAGCTCTTTTCGCTGGCCAATATTATGTATTTCCGCAATTTTGAAGGCGTTTTCCAGGCCGTTGACCAGGGACTTTGCAAATATGGCGTGCTGCCGATTGAAAACAGCTCAAACGGTTCCGTAAACGGCGTGTATACGCTGATGCGCAACTATAAATTCCATATTGTCGGCGGCGTGCGCCTGCATATCCATCACAACCTGCTGGCCCGGCCCGGCGTGAAGTTCGAGGACGTGCGCGAGATCATCTCCCATGAGCAGGCCATCGGTCAGTGCAGCGACTTCCTGGCGGCGCACCCGAATATCAAGGTTACCATTTACGACAACACGGCAATCGCGGCCAAAGCCGTTGCGGAATCCGATCGCCGCGACCTGGCGGCCATCTGCTCGCACGAGTGCGGCGAGCTGTACGGTCTGTCCCTGCTGCGCGAGCACGTGCAGAACAACGAAAATAACTACACGCGCTTCATCTGCATCAGCCGCGATCTGGAAATCTATCCCGGCGCGAACCGCATCAGCCTGATGTGCGCCACACCGCATAAGCCGGGCGCACTGTATCGCCTGATTTCGAAGTTTGCGGCGCTGGGCGTGAACCTGACGAAGCTGGAGAGCAAGCCCATTCCCGGACGCGACTTTGAGTTCATGTTCTATCTGGACCTTGAGGCGTCCGTCTGGAACGAGGACGTGATGAACCTGCTTGCGGAACTCTCCCGCCAGGACGAGGGCTTTGTGTTCCTCGGCTGTTATAACGAAATATGATTTACGGACTTCTTGGAAAAACGCTGCGCCACAGCTATTCAAAAATCATCCATGAGCGCATGGCGGACTATACCTATGATCTCTATGAAACACCGGAGGAGGGGCTGGAAGCGCTCATCCGCCGTCCGGACATGGGCGGCTTTAACGTCACCATCCCCTATAAACAGACCGTCATTCCGTTCTGCGACGAGCTGACGCCCGCAGCGCGGGCAATCGGCAGCGTGAATACGCTGTACCACGACGCCGCGGGACGGCTGATCGGCGACAACACGGACTATTTCGGCTTTTCCTACATGGCGCGCCGCGCGGGCATTTCGTTTGCGGGACGCAAAGTGGTGATTTTCGGCAGCGGCGGCACCTCGCTTACCGCCCGCCGCGTTGCGGCGGACGAGGGTGCACGGGAGGTCGTAATTGTATCGCGCAGCGGCGAAAATAACTATGACAATCTGGACCGCCATGCCGACGCGGAGATTCTGATCAATACCACGCCCGTCGGTATGTACCCGAAAAACGAGGGTGCGCTGATCGACATTGCCCGTTTTCCACAGTGCTGCGGCGTGCTGGACGTGATTTATAATCCGCTCAAAACCAATCTCATCCTCGCAGCGGAGGATGCGGGCATTCCCGCAACGGGCGGCCTGCCCATGCTGGTTGCCCAGGCCGCGCCTGCCGTGGAGCGCTTCTCCGGCCGCACAATCCGCGAAGCCGTGATTGAAGAAACGCTCGATACCTTGACGCGTGAGGTACGGAATCTCGTGCTGGTCGGGATGCCGGGCTGCGGCAAGTCGAGCATCGGCCGTCTGGCGGCCGAGCGCGCAGGCCGTGCCTTCTATGATACGGACGATATGGTCGTGGAGATGGCGGGATGCAGTATTCCGGAGATTTTTGCGGCACAGGGAGAGACGGCGTTCCGCGATCTGGAGGCCAAAGCCGTGGCACAGGCCGCGCGCGAACGCGGCGGCGTGATTGCGACGGGCGGCGGCGTGCTGCTGCGTGAGGAAAACCGCCGCGCACTGCGCCAGAACAGCCGCATCGTATATCTGGACCGCGCGCTGGACGCGCTGCCGACGGACGGGCGCCCCATTTCGCAGACGCGAAAGCTGGAGGACATCTATCGCGAGCGTCTGCCGCTCTTTACCGGGGTGTCTGATGTGACTGTGGTAAACGACGCTGCACCGGAAGTGGTTGCCGCGCGGGTTTTGGAGGTGTGAGATGAAGCTTCTGGTATTAAACGGCCCGAATATCAATATGCTGGGCATCCGGGAACCGGATATTTACGGCCGCGAGACCTACGCTGCCCTGCTGAAAAGGATTGAAGAGCACTGCGCTGCGCGGGGAATCGACGTGGAATGTTATCAATCGAACCACGAGGGCGATCTTGTGGATAAAATCCAGGCCGCATACGGCAAGTGTGACGGCATTGTCATCAACCCCGCCGCCTATACGCATACCAGCGTGGCGCTGCTCGATGCCGTAAAGGCGGTCAGTATCCCGACAGTCGAGGTGCACATCTCGGATGTGGATGCGCGGGACGAGTTCCGGCGTGTGTCGTACATTCGCGCGGCCTGCGTCGCCATGATCAGCGGACGTGGCCTGCAGGGGTATCTGGACGCGATCGATTTGCTGGCGGAGCGCTTTGTAAAGTAAGCTTTGCAGCGCAAAGGGCCCGCAAACGGTATTTTGCGCCGGTGTGGCGCAGTAAAACGAAAAAGCTCTGCCGGAGTATTCCGGCAGAGCTTTTTTGATGAATCGGACTTTACTTCTCTTCGCCAAGGGCTTCCTTGGCGGGAACGGTGACCATCGTGTTGTAGCATTCGAACATATCGTCCACGAGTGCGCGCTCAGGCGCCTTGGTAAACAGGCTGACGACCGGCACGAGGATCAGGCCGGCGATCATGGCAAATGCGCCGCAGTTGATCGGCGACTGCAGAGCAGCCGGGAAGGACGAACGGAACAGCATATTGAGCACCATGATGCCTGCACCGAAGATGAAGCTGACCCATACGGCGGGCTTCGTCGTGCGCTTCCAGTAGAGGCCATAGATGAACGGCGCGAGGAAAGCACCGGCCAGTGCGCCCCAGGAAATACCCATGAGCTGTGCAATGAAGGTAACGTTTGTCTTGTACTGCACAACGGCAATGATGGCGGAAATCGCAATAAAGACAACGATCAGAGCACGCATGATGAAAAGCTGTTTCTTCTCGCTCATGTCCTTGACAATAGTGCCCTTGATGAAGTCAAGCGTCAGCGTGGAGGAGGAGGCAAGCACCAGCGAGGAAAGCGTGGACATGGAGGCGGAGAGAACCAGAATCACCACAACGCCGATCAGGAGATCGGGAAGATTCGAGAGCATGGTGGGAATGATGGAGTCATAGCCGCCCGCGGCAATGTCAATCTGGTCGGAGAACAGACGGCCGAAACCGCCGAGGAAGTAGCATCCGCCCGCGACGATGATCGCGAACAGCGTGGAAATGATGGTACCCTTGGAGATGGCCTTTTCGCTCTTGATTGCATAAAATTTCTGCACCATCTGCGGCAGGCCCCAGGTGCCGAGAGAGGTCAGAATGACCACGCAGAGCAGATTGAAGGGATCCGGTCCGAAGAAGGAAGCAAAAGCGCCGGGCATGGAGGTGGCGGAGGCGTCCTCTACACGTGCCAGCGCCTCAATGGAGGCCATAAAACCGCCCTTTGAAGCCAGCACGGAAGCAATGACTGCGACAATACCGGCCAGCATGATGATGCCCTGGATAAAGTCGTTGATCGCGGTTGCCATATAGCCGCCGGCGATGACGTAAATGCCGGTCAGCACTGCCATGGCGATGATGCAGACCGTGTAGTCAATGTGGAAGGCCATGCCGAACAGACGGGACAGGCCGTTATAAAGCGACGCGGTGTAGGGGATGAGGAAGATAAAGACGATGGCGGAAGCGCCGACCTTCAGCGCGTTGGAACGATAGCGCTTACCGAAGAATTCCGGCATGGTGGCGGTGGAAAGCTTCTGCGTCATCAGACGCGTGCGGCGTCCGAGCAGGACCCACGCAAGCAGCGAGCCGATGAAAGCGTTTCCGAGGCCGATCCAGGTGGAAGCAAGACCATACTTCCAGCCGAACTGTCCGGCATAGCCGATGAAGATAACCGCGGAGAAATAGGAGGTGCCGTAAGCAAATGCAGTCAGCCAGGGGCCGACGGAACGTCCGCCCAGGACGAATCCGTTCACGTCCGTGGCGTGGCGGCGGCAGTAGAGGCCAACGCCTACCATGCAGCCAAAGAAGATCAGGAGCATTAAAATTTTCAGTACCATTTCCTTCATTCCTTTCTTGTCATTTTGAGTTGACAGAGGACAAAAATGGCACAAAAAATCGTCCTCTGCATAAAACAGAGGACGAAAGAAAGACTCTTCCGCGGTACCACCTCAGTTTACCGCCGCCTTACGGCAAACGGCCTCATTGGGCACAACTCCCATGCCCTATCGCAATAACGGGCGAACCCGACGCAGCCTACTGGATCCGAAGATCGTTGGGTGCGCAGCTCTCAAAATGTATTCCGCAAATGTCCGCCTGCTGCCTTGCACCGTCCGGCAGTTCTCTGAAGGCCTCTGTCTGCGTACTTCTTTTTGGTCATAGCCTTTATGTATTTTTAGTTTAACACTTTAGCACGAAAAAAGCAAGAGGTTTCAAAAAAATTTGAAAAAAATATGAACCTGTCGGAAAAGGGTCCCAAACAAAAATTAAAATAAGGCAGGAAATGGATTCTGAATCCCAAAAGGCTGACGCAGAAAAAGAAAACCGCAAATCGGAACAGAAGCGGAGCCAACCCTGGCCGCGCATTCGGAGAACCTCCGCAAAACGGGAACTTTGTTGCGGCGCGGGCCCCTGATTTTGACGGATAACAGGGCACCGGAACAGAGCATATGTATTTTTTCGTGTCCTGCGGGAAAGAATATGGAAAAGCGCCGGACGGATTTCCGTCCGGCACTGCTTTTTTGAAAGAAAAGCGGGTTACTTCAGACCGTTTTCGTAAGCCTCGATCATCTTCTTGAACGTGTGACCCGCAGAAACACAGGGGGCGGCCCCCCTTGCAGCGCCTTGCTTTTCCGCTTGTTCGGTCAATTCCCCGGTGGTGATGCCCGCACGATGTTCGACCTTGCGGAGGTACTTTTCGGTGGTTTCACCGGTAAAAATCTTGATTTGCAGCAGGAGTGTATGATCATTCGTGGGCGTGACAAAGATTTTGTCGATGTATTTTTCCACAAACTCCTTCGTAATCACGCCGCTGGCCGCATCCCGCTGAGCGTGGACAAGCACTTTTTTCATCTCTTCGATCTTACGCCGGAATTCTTTGCCCTCCAGTGCGGACTGCTCCAGCTCCGCGATCTCCGCTTCCGCCGCCCGGATCTCCTCGTTGCAGGCGGCGGTCATGGATTTGAAGTCGGCGTTTGTGATGCTGTCCTCTGCGGCAAGCTGCAGGAGCTTGTTTTTCTTCCGATTGGCCATATCAATGAGCCTCTGCTGCTCTTCGATTTTTTGCGGCAGGGAACTGCCTGCGGTCAGCTCGTTGTACATCCGCACGTACTCCGCAACCATGGCGTCAGCATCCGCTTTGGTGTCCCGGAATACCTCGTACAGTACGGGCTTGATTTCTTCCTCGTAAATGGCAAAGGAACCGCAGGAGTCCGCACCGTTTTTGATCTTGCCGGAGCAGAGCCATTTGCTGTTTTTATTTCCGCTTTTGTCTTTGGATTCCCGGCGGTAGTAGGGCTGTCCGCAATGAGTACACCAGAGCTTTCCGGTCAGCAGATTCGCATGATTGCAGATGCCCTGCCGGTTTTTCACATCCTCACTGCGGCGCTTGAGGATTTCATTTGCCTTGTCCCAAAGCTCCTCGGACACAATGGCGGGTACGATCTCGCCGCTTTCATCCTTGAACATCACCCATTCCTCCGGCGGGAGGAATTTTTGCTTCTTGGTGAACATATCCACGACTTTGACCTTGTTTCCAACGTAATACCCCTTGTATTTTGGGTTTGCAATCATGTTCGCCATGGTGGAGTGGGCGATCTTGTTGCCGTTGAGGTTGCGGTATCCCTTTTCCCAGAACAGAGTTTCGATCTGTTTCATGGAATACTCGCCCGTGGCGTACCGTTCATAGAGTTCCCTCACCATCGGGGCCTCCGATTCGTCAATCACCAATCTTTTCCGGTCTTTGCGGTAGCCGAAAATCCGGCTGTTGCCCAGCACCACTTTTTGCCGGATGGCCTGCTGATGCCCAAACTTCACGCGGGAGGACAGCTTGCGCAGTTCATCCTGCGCGATACTGGACATGATGGACAGCCGAAGCTCTGAGTCCTCGTCCAGCGTATTGATGTTGTCATTCTGGAAAAAGACGCCCACGCCATAGCTTAAAAGCTGGCGGGTATACTGAATGGAGTCCAGCGTGTTGCGCGCAAAACGGGAGATTTCCTTGGTGATCACAAGGTCGAAGCGATCTTCTGCGGCTTCCTCTGCCATGCGGTTGAAGTTCTCACGCTTCTTTGTGGAAATGCCGGAAAGTCCCTCGTCAATGTAGCCGGGTACAAAGGTCCATGCCCTGTTTTTACGGATCAGGTCCTCATAGTATCGGATTTGATTCTCCAGAGAGTTGAGCTGTTCGTCCGATTCCGAGGATACACGGGCGTAATAGGTTACCCGCAGCGGAATATCATAGATGCTTTTTGTGCGGAGCTGCTGCCGCACGGCGTGTATATCCATCAATGCCCTCCTTGGTTTCGTAAAATCATGATCTATATTATACAGATTTCAAAAAAGAAAAGCAAGAGGACTGTGGAAACGCAGACCTCTTGCCGCTATACTTCCGTTTATCTCGACAGGTACGTTGCTGTTCTGGCATCAATCCTGTGAATCATCAGACTGTATTCCCGCTGTGTGATCAAGCCCTTCTCAAACAGCACCTGATTATAATATTTCAGCCAGATTTCTTCGATAATCGCTTTTTTCTGCAGCTCAGGATGTATAGTTTTGCACGGTTTTCCTGCCATCATATTCCTCCGTTTCTAACCCTATTATTGCCGCAGATTTCCTGCATTATGCGGCCCCTGATGCGCAGAGTTCAGCGCGGTATCCGGATGGCCTTCTCCGGGAGAACATCCATGATGCGGCGAAGCGCGTCCGGCTTGCTGCGCCGGCGCTGGATTTCCGGCTTTTTCTGGATGCGCTCGCGGGAAGTGCTGTCCAGTCTCTTGTCCGCCGCGTTCCCGTCGGACAATACTCTTCGAGCCTGTCGGTTTTCTTCGGCTTGACTCGCATGGCTTCCGTACATGGGGTATATTTTCCCAATCAAAAGCTCCAATTCCACAAAAATGAAAAACACCCCACTAATATAAAAAAAGAACGCTGCTTTTTTAGCAGCGCTCTCTTTCATTGTCAATTCCTATCAGAGAACTTCATCCATTCTTCAGGATTTTCAAGCATCCGCATGGTAAGGTGAAATTCCCGGAGCTCACCCGGCTTAATCCATTTTAACAATCCACGCGCTTTCATATCCTCTGTCCCGGTTGGCAGACAATTTCCGGGTTCAAATCCCATCACATAATCCGCATAGCCCATCATCTTCCACTGTGTGAAACAATCCAGCTCGCCCGTATCGAACTCAACAGTAATTCTCTTTTGGAAGGACGGCTGAAACATAGCGGCTATGCCGTTTCCGGTTATCTTGTGAAAATAACACTGTTCTTTCAACCCTTTTTGAGGTGGTGCGGTTTTGTTCCACTCATGAAGGCCGTCCTGTGCATACTGATCGTGCGCTCTTACCCCTTCCGAGGAAATATAAACCAAAGAATTCTCGCCTGCTTCTTCCCTTTTACATTCCCAACGCGTTGAATCCAAAGTATCCATACAGGCTTTGATCGAGGAAGTTCAACGGGAAATGCCTGAAAATCCAAATGATGCTCTTTGGGCCTTGTCTGGGAACAATCCCAAAGCAGTTACTATTGATGTAATTCGTAAGGCGCTTGACACAACCGATACCTTTATCCACAAGATCATTGAAACCTATACACAGCTTCTTGCCGCCAGTATAGCGAATCTTACTTTGACGCTGGATATCGGACTGATCGTTTTCGGCGGTGATATCATTCAATTGAATGACCATATTTTAAAGCCTATGCGTTATATGCTGAGTTGTCTTTTGGATTACCCACCTGCCATACTGCTTTCGGAACTGAATAATCAGGCTTGTATTTACGGAGCCATATCAAAAGGGCAGGACTTTTCTTATCAAAATTTGTATTAAGCAGCATTTGTAAAGATGGTTACCCTGTAAGGGAAATAGCCTCTTCAAAATCATTCGATTTTGAAGAGGCTATTGACTTTCGGACTATGTTTTCAGCAAAACCTATTCCTCTGCGCACTTTCGGAATTGCTGTCCTTTTGTTATCAGCCGACGGATGCGCATAGCAGTTCGAGCTTTGCAATACAGAAAATGGAGAGAATCGTGTGATTGCAGGCTTTTTGGTTCAAATTCCTGCCAGGGACAAAATTTTCAACCGGGAAGGAATCTGTGAAGTTTCTGCACATCGAAACGATCGCGGCATACGTCGCAGAGCTAACCTTTGCGCTGCTTTGTATCCTTTTCAGTACTCCTGTACGGCAGTCGTAGGAGTTTCACCGGACGGCATGACAGCGCTTGCCAGAGAGGATGGCTTGTGCTATTATGGCATTATATAGCGCAATATCCACTATCTGAGCATGGAGATTGATTTCGTGAAGGTACTGCGCTGTTATGACTCCAAACAGCGGGTTCTCCTGGATTTCCCTGCGGTGTCCGGGCGAATAAACGCTGTGCCGCGGCAGCTGCCCCCAGGCAGAGGTACTGTCAGGAAACCACATGGGGTAAAAGGTTGGGTTGGTGTATATGAATCGTACTGTCAGAGAAAAAATTCTGCTGAATAATGACTGGAAGTTCCTGCATGGTGACTTTACAGAGGCAAGTCAGGTGCAATTTGCGGATGAAAACTGGTATGATGTCGGCATCCCTCATTCCTTTGGCATTCCGTACTACATGGAAAACGAATTTTATGTGGGCTATGGCTGCTATCGGAAATGGATCGATATGCCGGAAGCCTGGCAGGGAAAACGTCTGCTGCTGGAGTTCCAGGGCGTTTTCCAGGTCGCGCAGGTCTATGTCAACGGCAGCTTCGCAGGAGAGCATCAGGGCGGCTATACGGCTTTCTGCATGGATGTGACCGGCCTGATGAAGCCGGGCCGCAACCTGCTCATGGTCCGGGTGAATAATGAATGGAGCCCCGTGATTGCGCCCCGTGCGGGTGAGCACGTTTTTCAGGGCGGTATTTACCGCGATGTGTCGCTGATTGTCACGGATCCCGTCCATGTGGCGTGGTATGGCACGTTTGTCACCGCAAGTGATGTCAGCCGGGAGCAGGCAATGCTTCGTGTACAGACCGAAATTGTCAATGCCTCCGACAGGCCTTGCTGTGTCCGGCTGGAAAGCGTAATCCGATATCAGGAAAACCAGATTGCAAAGCGGGTGAGCGACCGGAAACTGCAGCCCGGCGAAACGAAAACGTTCTGTGAAGAACAGATCTGCGTGGAACACCCCGCATTGTGGAGTCCGGAGAGTCCGGCGCTTTATACATTGGAAACAACGCTGCTGGACTGCGGGGAAGTGTGTGACCGGCATACGACTACCTTCGGTATCCGGGATGTTCGCTTTGATGCGAAGGAAGGCTTCTTCCTCAACGGCGCGCATTATCCCCTGCTGGGCGCAAATGCGCACCAGGATCATGCAGGCTGGTCGGATGCGGTCACCCGTGCCGGCATCCGGCGTGACGTCCGGATGATCAAGGAATGCGGCATGAATTTTATCCGCGGCTCTCATTATCCGCATCATACCGCGTTCGCGGACGCCTGTGATGAGGAGGGCATTTTGTTTTGGTCGGAGATGTGTTACTGGGGCACCGGAGGTCCCCAGCAGGAGGGATACTGGACCAGCAGCGCCTATCCGGTCTATGCGGAACACCAGGAGGCGTTCGAGGCCTCCTGCCTCACCCAGCTGCGCGAAATGATCCGCACAAACCGCAACCACCCCAGCATTCTGGCGTGGAGTATGTGCAATGAAGTGTTCTTCTGCAACCCGGCCGTCAAAGATAAGGCGAAGGCCCTCCTGCGGCGCATGGTGGATGCAGCCCATGAGGCGGACCCATCCCGCGTGGCGGCAGTGGGCGGCGTTCAGCGCGGCGGCTTTGATCTGATCGGCGATGTGGCGGGTTATAACGGGGATGGCGCCAGCCTCTTCCTTGATCCCGGCTTCCCCAATATGGTCACGGAATACGGCAGCTATATTTCCCAGCGGCCGGGTGTGTTTGAACCGCATTTTACGGATAACACGGCGCAGGATTTCCCCTGGCGCAGCGGCAAAGCCATCTGGTGCGGCTTTCATCATGGCAGTATTTTCGATGATATGGGCGCGATGGGTATGATCGATTACAGCCGACTGCCCCTGCGCACCTGGTATTGGTATCGGGAAAACCTGCGTGGTATCCCAAGCGCGCCGGAATCCGTGGAAGGCGTGCCCGTGAAGATCCGCATAGACAGTGACAGGACTGTGATTTCCACCGATGGCACAGAGGACTGCCATCTGGTTGTCCGCCTGTTGGATGCGGACGGAAACCGGGTCAAAACAGAGTGTGATGTATTGCTGGAAGTGCTCTCCGGCGATGGCCGCTTCCCGGAAGGACGCAGCCAGCTGCTCACGCCCCGAAAGCATACCTTCCATGACGGCATGGGGGCAGCGGAAATGCGCGCTTACTATGCGGGTAAGATCCTTGTCCGCGCGAGCTGTGGGGAATTGCACTGCGAGAAGTGTGTGGAAGCGGTCGGCGGCATGGAATGGGATGGACGCGCATTGCGGCTGCCCGAACCGCCGCCCAGTGTGATGAGTGCGCCCGACTGCCGCGAGCAGTATGACCTGGCGGCGCAGCGGCCCGTATTTACAAGCGAACAGGGGAACCGCGAAGCGGTTCGCTGCATTGTGGATATGCGGATGGATACGGCCTGGACTGCCACGGAGCCCGCTTGGGCGATGATCGATCTGGAGGGGAATAAAGCCTTCCATCAGGTGATTGTCCGTCTGGTCTCGGGCAGTGCGGCGGATGTGGAGCTTTCTCTCTCCACGGATGGCCGGTGTTTCACCCCTGTACACGCCGAGGCGGGGGAGCAAAGCCTCACCGCAGAGGTGCAGGGCAACTGGCGCTATATCCGGATCGGAATTCTCCGGGCAGGCGTGGCCATTCGTGCCGTGCACTGCATGGCGAAGTAGGGAAAATTGCCTGTAAACGCTTTTCCCTCGATGACAAACAGAGCCAAAAAGTGCTTTGGTTCCCGGAAATGCACAAAAACAGCCGATATTCCACAGAAGTGGAATATCGGCTGTTTCATTTTTTCAATCCGATCCGGCAATATTGAAAGCAGGGACCCAATCGGCTGCTGTTTCCGGATGCTCGCCGGTTAGTGGGGACTTGTCATATGACAAATTACTGCGCGGCGGTGACATCGCCCTCCGTAATGCCGCAGCCGTTGAACGCATCAACCTGCATGAAGTAGGGAACGCCGTCATTCAGGTAACGCATGGTCAGCTTGTTGTCGCCATAAACCAGCGTGGAGTGATACAGCTTGTCGGGCGCAATTCCCCAGCGAACATTGTAGCCGTCGGCGCCTTCGGAAGCGTTCCAGTTCAGCGTGGCGACGCAGGCATCGTCCCGGTCGCGGGCAATGGACAGACCGGTGACCTTCGCGGGCTTGTCGCCGTCGCGGTGGCCGAAAACACGCAGACCGATCATGGCAAAGTTGCCAAAGAACGGCATCTCCGTGCTGGTTACGCGCAGATAGCGCAGACGTTTGCCCTCTTCCAGCACAACAAGGTCGTTGGGCTGGTTCGTGTCGGCTTCCCTCTTGTCGCACAAAACTTCCCAGTTTTCACCGTCGACGGAGCCTTCCAGCAGCCAACGGTGGCGAATGTAGCGCTCTTCCGCGGGCAGCATGCTGAAGTGAGAGTAGGGGATGTTCAAAAGCTCGCTCAGTTCATAGTCGCAGAAGTTCAGCTGGACCGCGCGGACGTCGTCGACGCTCTCAAGGTCGAGGATGACCCACTCTCCTTCGCGGCGTCGGGAGGCAACCCAGCAGGTGCGGCTGGTTTCGTCGGTCAGGTAGCAAGTCGGATGGTTTTCGATGGAAGAAGAGGCTGTCGCAGATTTTTTATAGGAAAGCAGCATCCAACCGGTGAACAGGGAGCCGGGATCAGCGGCCTCTTCCGGGAGATAGCGCGGATAATCGGCATAATTCTGGTCGCAGTACATGACACCGTCCTTGTCGAAGCCGACGGGGAACAGGCCCATTTTCCGGCTTGCAAACGAGGCGGCGCCGATCATGGACGCGGCGTGCCAGTAGTTGCCATACTCGTCGGCAAAGGTACTGCCGTGGCCGGCGCCCTGATAGAAACCACCGCGGACAGAGGAGAACGGACTGGTTTCCGCAAACCGGAACGGTCCCAGCGGCTTGTCGGAGACATAGTATCCATCGCAGTAGACGGGCAGC
>JAHAYX010000063.1 GCA_018384365.1 Clostridiaceae bacterium | reverse complement strand
GGGCAGCCCGAGCGTTTCGGCGCACGCGCGTGCGCGGTCCGGCGAGCCAACGCCGTTATCCATCCAGAGCGCATGGACCTCATGTCCCATCCGTTGCAACAGAATGGCAGACGCCGCACTGTCCACGCCGCCCGACAAGCCTAAAACGACACGTGCCACAATATCCCTCCTTGACACTGCATCCGCTTTGTAATAATCTAAAACAGTATAACACAGGAGTCACCGCGATGCAAGAAGGAGCGCCATGCCGGGGCTTTTCAAAAGGAGGGGATTGCGCTGAAAACCGAAGAACTGCTTTGGAAATCCGTGCAGGATGCCGTGCTTTCGCAGGGGGCGGCGGCCTGTGGGCTCTGCCGGCGCAGCGCACTGGAGCCGGTGATGACGGCGCAGCAGCGCGCACGGATGGAAGCACGTGTGCCGGGCTGGCAGACCGTCCTTTGCGCAGCCTTTCCCTATTATGTGGATCTGCCTGCGCCGAAGGGGAGCCTTTCCCGCTATGCCTGGGGTATGGATTACCACCTTGTGCTGACACGCCGCCTGGCGCACGCGGCGGAGCTGCTTGCGGCGCACGGCGCGGCGTGCGCGGTGCTTGCGGATGCCTCTCCCGTGCCGGAACGCGCGGCGGCGCTGCTGGCCGGCATCGGGATGTTGGGGGAGCATGGGCTGGTCATTGTGCCGCCGTACGGCAGCTATGTGTTTTTGGGGACGGTTGTGACAGATTTTTCCGCGCCGGACGGCGTTGGAAATGCAGGGGAAAGCCTGCCGCGCTGTCCCGGCTGCGGCGCGTGCCGCGCGGCCTGTCCGTCCGGTGCACTGCGGGAGGATGGGTTTGACAGCAATCGCTGTCTGTCGCAGATTTCGCAGAAAAAGGGAGAACTTGCCGGCTGGGAACAGGCACTTCTGAAGGAAAACGGCTGCTTGTGGGGCTGTGACGCCTGCCAGACGGCCTGCCCCTTCAACCGGGCGCCTCGGGAAACGGATATTCCGGAATTCCGAGAGGCGTTGACCATGACCGTGACGCGTGACATGGTGGAGGGTGTGACAAACCGGGAATTCCGGCAGCGCTGCGGCACTCGTGCCTTTGCCTGGCGCGGGCCGGGCGTTTTGCGGCGGAATTTAGATATCCTGTACGGTGAGCCGCTGGAATCTCGCCGGGCGGAGCAATAGATACGCGTTTTTTATCTGAGGAGGGAAGCGGAATGAACTGGAAAATCGGTGTGACACAATGGTCGCTGCCCTGCACGGTGCCGGATTGCATAGAAGCGGCTGCGGCACTTGGACTGCAGGCAATCCAACTGGATCTGGGCGCGGCAGAGGAGGGATATCCCATGACGGGTGAGGCCCTGCAGGCGCGCCTGCTTTCGGACGCCCGGAAGTATGGGGTTGAAATCGTTTCAATTGTGCTCAACGACCTGTGTAAAAACGGCTTTGTCCATGCCGAGGGCGATCCGCGCCGCGAAACGGCCTGGGAAACCATGCGGTTGGGCGTTGAAACTGCTGTGTGCATGGGCGTGCGCTCCGTTTGCCTGCCCAGCTTTTTTGATAACGAAATCCGGGACGCGGCGGGTTATGCCCGGACCGTGGAGGCTATGCGGTACATTTGCGCGCTCGGCGCGGCGCAGGGCGTGACGATTTATACGGAAAATGTGATGGATGCGGCACATCTCGCGGCGTTTTTCCGGGATGTGGGCTGTGAGGATCTGCATTTGCTGTTTGATTCGCAGAACTATCCATTCATGGCGGGACTGGACGCGGCGGAGATCTTCACCGCTGCGGCAGCGTGCGTGGGGGATTTTCTGCACGTGAAGGACGGCCGCGACAGCCTGGGCAGTGCGCCTCTGGGCACGGGAACATCCGGCTTTACAAACACTCTGCGCGCAATCACGGCCGCAGGGTTCTGCGGATATTACATTCTGGAAAACAAGTACGAAACGATGGCCTGCGCAGCGGAGGAAATTGCCGTGCTGCGCGATATGCTGCAAAAGGCAGCCGCGCAAGCGTAAAAAGGCCGGAAAATGCGAAACCGCCGCTCCTGCAATACACAGGAACGGCGGTTTTTTTGACATGATTGAGGTGTGCGTTACGCTTTTCCGGCGGGAGCGGCCTCCTCTTCACTGACGAGCAGGGAATAATTCTTCTCCCATTTGCCGCGGCGGTAATGGATATACACCAGAACACTGCAAAGCAGCCAGCCCATCGGATAGGCAAGGGCAGTGACATAGATGGAATCGAAAAGGTGCGAGGCGACGAACAGATAAATCTGACGGAACACGACAAAGCTGGAAAGCAGGATGATCATCGGGCCCTTGGAATCGCCTGCGCCGCGCAGCGCGCCGGCATAAATCTGGTTCCAGCAGCACAGCACATAGAAGGGCGACATGAAACGAACAAAAATCAGTCCGTAATGCAGAACTTCCGGATCCTGATTGAAAAGATGCAGCAGCTGGGACGCAAAAATGTTTAAAAGGATGGCAAGGAATACCGTGGTGCCGATGGCTATATAAAGGGAGGTATGCATTCCCTTCTTTGCCCGCTCGAGCTGATGCGCACCGAGGTTTTGCCCGACAAAGGTTGTGGAAGCCAGGGAAAGGCTCTGCATCGGCAGCATGACAAACTGGTCGATTTTACCGTAGGAGGTCCAGCCGGCCATGCAGGAAGAACCAAATACGTTGATGTACGACTGCACGAACACATTGGAGAAAGATGTGACGGCCTGCTGTAGTCCGGCAGGCAGACCGACGCGGACAATGACCTTGAGGATGGCCTTGGAAAGCCGCAGCTCCCGCCAGACGATGCCATAGGGCTCGCTGCGGTTCGAGAGAACGATCAGCACCAGAACGGCAGAACAGAACTGCGAAATGATAGTTGCGCAGGCAACGCCTGCAATGCCCATTTTGAATGCGAGGACGAATAAAAGGTCAAGTCCGATATTGATGACGGAGGAAAAACAAAGGAAATAGAGCGGGCGGCGGGAGTCGCCGATGGCACGCAGAATGCCGGAACCGATATTATAGAGCATCAGGCCCGAAACACCCGCGAAATAAATGCGCAGATAGGCGGCGGACTCCGCAAAGACGTCCTCCGGCGTTTTCATGAAGCGCAGCATATACGGAACAATGGCGATGCCTGCAAATGTGAAAACAATGCACAGACCAAAGGTCATAATCAGCGTTGTGTGAACGGCAAGACGCAGATTGCGGTAATCGCGCGCACCGTAGTACTGGGAAATGACGACGCTGGAGCCGGTTGCCAATCCCATGAAAAAACCGACCAGCGTATTGATGATCGGACCTGTCGAACCGACCGCCGCCAGCGCCTGTTTGCTGACAAAGTTTCCGACGACGATGGAGTCGACTGTATTGTAGAGCTGTTGGAACAGATTGCCGATCAGAAGCGGAATGGCAAAAAAGACAAGCTGTTTCCAGATAACACCTTCCGTCATAATGGATGAAGTTTTGCGCTTTGATAACATTTGGCTACTCCTTGCTTGAAACAGTTTACTCTTTGTATACCCTATACCCTTGGCAAAGTTTTGTCAACCGGGATACGCACAAAAAAACACGGAAGAATTCCCTCGCAAATTGTGCTTTTTTGTGAGATATGTCGGAAAAAGAGATTTTTTCTTGCAAGTACCGTGACTTTGCAGTATGATAAAAAAGTCCGGTTGCCAGAGAGAGAAAACCGGTTATTTCAGAAAGAGGAGAAGATCGTACCTTTGAATATCTGGTATTACGTTTCTGTGTTTGCCGCGTCGATCGGCGGCAGTCTCGTGCAGACGACAACGGGATTTGGTTATGGCATTTTTGTGATGCTGTTTTTCCCCTTGTTTTTGCCGCTGCTGCAATCCTCCGCGCTTTCTTCCATCATCAGCCTGTGGCTCAGCGGGTCGCTGGCCTGGAAATACCGGCGGCACGCGGATTTTCATGCAATGTGGCTGCCGATTGTGATCTATGTCACAGTGTCCAACGTGGCTGTCTGGCTGTCCACGCGGGTGGCTGTCGGCGGGCTGAAGGCCTATTTCGGGCTCTTTCTGATCCTGGTAGCGGCCTATTTTATGTTCTTTTCCAACCGGATCCACCTGAAGGCCAATCCGGCCTCGGCGGCCGTCTGTACGACGATATCGGGTGTGGCCGGCGGCTTTTTCGGCATCGGCGGCCCGCCCATGGTTTTATATTTCCTGGCGCTTTCCGGGGAGGACAAGCTGAAATATCTGGCGACGATTCAGGCGTTTTTCTTCCTGACGGGCATCAGCAACGTTGTGTCTCGCGCGATAAACGGAATTATCACGGTGGAGCTGCTGCCGCTTATCATCCCGGGCATTGCCGGAATGGTGATCGGCCAGCGCATTGGATTGAAAATTGTGGGGCGGATTGATATTGAACGCCTGAAAAAACTGATTTACTGCTTCCTCGCAATCGCGGGCCTGCTGACCTTTGTGACAAATATCTGACCCCCTGCGCAATATGGGACGGCAAAAGCCGGGCAACTTCCCTCGCCTCCTAATAAGAAAACATAAGAAAGTCAGTAAAATCAATGTTTTCAAAGGCAGGGAACACGGTACGAAGTCAAAAAATCTCATACTGACAGGCACGAAGGGCGCTGATTTTCACATCAGCGCCCTTTTCCTGTCCCCACGCCATAGGCAGCCGCCCTATGGCGTTTTTTCATATCCGTACCTATACCCACCCGAAAAATGTATCAATTAGGGTGCGAAAACCTCTGTTTTTTCCTCTCAGAGCGCCGCTTGAAAGGCGGCGTAGGTGTTTTCCCATGGGAAGCGTCCGAGAGGCAGGACAGGGGCTTTTTTGCGCCAAAATCAACACTTTTCAAAACCAGAGAAAGGAGGCGCCGGATATGGCAGTTTTCCGCATCGAAAAGACCAGAGATTACACGGTCATGTCCAACTACCACC
>JAHAYX010000062.1 GCA_018384365.1 Clostridiaceae bacterium | reverse complement strand
CCTGCTTTTTACGGATTCACTTGCAAGTGTGAAGAAGAACGAATATAATAAAATCAAATAGAAAGAAAAGGAAACACCTTCTCCCGGTGTGAATTTGAATCGCGAAGCCGGCTTTTGCTGCCGCCGGACGTGCTTTGAAACTGTGTGGTTGAGAACCACTAACAAGGATGTGCAGGAGACTATGATCCAGTATTATACTGCTGTAATTGTGTTCACGGCATTCATCATGGTGATGCTGGCGGTGCTGGCCGCACAGAACAACACCTTATCCAAGCAAATGAAAACAGGCGTTATCACCTCCGCGGCGATGATTATCGTGGCCGCGCTCTGCGAATACTGCGGCGTGATCCTGAACGGCGATCCCTCGGCCCCCCGCTTCCTTCATATGTTTGCAAAATTTCTGGAGCTTTCTCTTGCGCCTGTGATTCCGTTTGTGTTTGGCAACGCAATCCAACCGATAAAGTCGGTCTGCCGCATGGTGATTCCGCTGGCGGTGCACGCGGTTTTAGAATTCCTATCCATGTGGTTCGGCATCATTTTTTATGTCGATGCCATCAACGTGTATCATCACTGCACGTTTTACCCACTTTACAATATCGCCTATTTCCTGGGCATCGCGTTCCTGATTTTTCAGGTCGTTCGTTTTACCAGACACTATCAGAACCAGAATAAACTGAGTATGACGCTGATTATAAGTTTTCTGGTGCTGGGCATTGTCTGGCAGGTGCTGAACAGTGCGACAAAAGTGGTTTGGCTGGCTGTTGCAGTTGCCACCGTGATGTTTTACATTTATTATTGCGACATTCTGCAAAGGATTGATACTCTGACGCAGCTTTTGAACAGAAGAAGCTATGATACCCGCATGAAACTTGCAAATAAGCGTCTGGTGATCCTGATGGCGGATGTGGACTCGTTTAAAACGGTAAACGATACGTTCGGGCATCAATACGGCGACGTATGCCTTGCGGCGGTCGGCGCAGCGCTGAAGGAGGCATACGGGAAATACGGCCTGTGTTACCGTATCGGCGGCGACGAATTTGCCGTGATTCTGGACCGGCAGCTGGACGCCGTGGAACAACTGAACACGGCCTTTTTCCGGATCCTGGAGGAAAAACGTGTGCAGGACCCGAATCTCCCGTATGTATCCGTGGGCTATGCGGCGTTCCGCCCCGCAGACATGACCGCTGCCGAAGCAACCGAAAAAGCGGATCGCATGATGTATGAATTCAAAGAACGCGCCAAAGCAGAACGCGCCTGACGGTGGGCGCATATTCCCGCACGAAAGAAAAAAGAAGAATCCGGACCGGCGTTTTAAGACCCGGCACGGATTCTTTTTTTGTTTTGACGGTATTTGGCAGGTTTTCCGCACACGGCTGCACCCTGCCGCGCATGAAACCGGAATTTCCGGCAGAACGGACATCATGACTCCCGGCAGAAGCGTTCCCACAGGACGGTATAGAACTCCCGGTCAATTTCCTGCAGGACATCGGGCAGTTGCGCGCCGTGCTTACACACGATTTTGACCAATTCGGGACGGAACCGGCCGGTTTGATCCGCCTGCATTTGCTGTAAACGCTCCTGTACGGACGGACAGGGCGAGAGATCCGCCAGAAAAGCGCAGGAACAGCGGCTGAGATAGTCTGCCAGGACGGTCAGATCCGTCAGCACCGGCGTGGGATCCTCTTCCCGATGATATTCTTCCGGGTAGCCGGAATACTGATGATGGCCCAAGGCAGCCCAGGCGCAGCGACGGGTGGAGGTGTGCTCCTGCAGCAGCTTCCAGCCGTAAAGGGTGTGCAGCTGCCGCAGCTCTTCTTCCGGACGGAGGCGGAGCCGGATGGGGGTGATATAATTGCGGGGATACAGCAGCAAACCTACGTCGTGGAACAATCCGGCATCCTCCGCCAGCTCCAACAGGGCCGATTCCTCCTCCGGAAGGCCGGCAAGCAGCTGCGGGGCTTCTTTTCGCACAAGCTGTGCCAGCCACCGGCAGAGTTTCCCGCTGATTACGCTGTGAATGTACAGGTCCCGGTCGCCCAGCGGGACCAGCGCGTGAAACAGTTCACGGAAGCACATACCGCCGGAAACTTCGATGAAACTTTGCATCAGCTTTTCCATCTGACTGTACAAATCATTGCAGTCGGGGTTGCGGATGGCATTTTCCATATAGCGTACGGCCTTGCGCAGCAGACGGGTCAGCTGTGGACTGTATTCCTCCCGAACGGAGGAACCATAGGTGTTCAGGGCATCCATGAAGAAAGCGACGATGGATGCGCTGCCGAATAGTCCGTTTCCGGTATAATCGTTGTCCGGAACGCTGCTGCTGATTGCGATCAGGGTATCCAGATAGGTGCGGATGTCCGTGATGCCGCTGAAAAACAGGGCGCCGGCATAGACATACTGCCACCGGGGCTCCAACGGAATGCCCTGCTTCCGGACACGTTCCTCCTGAACATTTCGGACGATTTGGGCGGATTCCAGCACCTGACTGGCGATCTCCGGCGTGGCTTCCACGCTGCGCAGATAGTGAAGCAGTGTGGTTCGCTCCTGATGGGAGGAATACACGAGCCTGTCCCAGGGAAGATCCGGTGTTTTTGCATGATAGGCCGGATCGGTCAGGATCCGCAGGGAGGCATTGATGGCTTCCAGCTTCGGCAGAGGCTCCTGCTGCGAATAGGAAAGCGCGATATTTCCCATACAGCGGTGAATATATCCGCGCGTCTGGGTATTTTCAATCTCGTCATAAACCCGAAGATAGGAAGCACCTTCCTGAAAATAAAGCCGGATTTTTTTGCGGTATTTCGGCGGCGCCGTACCGGCGAGGGAGTTATCCAGAAAGTAAAAGGACCACAGCCCGCACTCGTAAAGCTCCCGGATCAGCAAATCACGGTCATGGCGGCGGCGCGCGGCAGTCAGCAGCGATTCATGGATGTGCAGCGCCAGATTGCTGTCCGGCCTGCCGCTGCCGGTCAGACGCTGGGCGAAAGCCTGCAGCTCCGTAATGGTCTGATCGTCCGCGCGGACGATGGATTCCAGCACAGGAAACAGATGCTCCCGGATCAGAGCGGCATTTTCAAGGGCCAGGAGACGGATTTCCTCCTGGCAGTTCCGGACCGCCGTCTGCATTTCCGCGGGAGAACTCCCGGAGGGCATTTTCCGCAGGAAAGAGATCCGGGCAATATGATCCAGATATGCCTGCTGCCAGGTCTCCATGTTTCTTCCTCCGTTTACAGCCACTGGGCCAGAATTTCAAAGAGTTTTGTCGTGTCTAAAGGTTTGGACAGGTGTTCATTCATACCGCACTGCCGGGATTTGCGGACATCCTCGGCAAAAGCGTTTGCGGACATTGCAACAATTCCCACGGTGGCCGCGTCCGGGCGCTGCATGGCCCGAATACGGCGTGTGGCCTCGTAACCGTCCATGACCGGCATCTGGATATCCATCAGGATCAGAGCGTATTCATGGGGTGCCGACTGCGCAAAGCGGTCCACGGCCTCCTGGCCGTTGCCGGCTGTGTCGATCTGTACGCCGGTTTCCGAAAGGAATTCCTGCGCAATCTCCATGTTCAGGTCGTTGTCCTCCACAAGCAGCAGCTTCTTCTGCGAATAATCGTGGGAAGCGGTGTCTGCGCCTGCAATCCGGAAGACGGGCTCCCGGTTTCTCGAGAGATCGGAGAGCGCGCGCCGCGTGTCGTTCCGGAAAAGGGGCCAGTGGAGTACGGCATCCACGCCCTGCGGAGCCGCACTGCCGTCCTCTTCGGTCAGCAGAAGGAGGGGAAATTCCTTCCCCAGCGAGGCTTTGACTGCTGCTGCGCCTTCTGCCAGCAGGGGATCCGCAAGAGAACCGTCGGTAATCATGCCCCAGAGATCATTGCCGGCTTCTATGCCGGCTGCGGCGGAAAGAAGGCTTTGAAGGTCGGAATCCGTGCGGCAGAACAATCCCTGAGCGGCCAGAAAATCCTCCATTTGCACGCAAAGGCCGGTTCTGTCCCACAAAAGAACGCACTGGCCCATATAAAGCGGGGCCTGCGGGGTATCGTCCGGCCTGGCCGGAAGGAGAGGGAGAAAAACCTGAATCGTGGTACCCACGCCGGGGGTACTGTCCACCTCGATGGAGCCGTTCATCATTTCGGTCAGCTGCCGGGCGATGGACATACCCAGTCCGGTGCCTTCGATTTTCTGGGCCCAGGCGGATTCCGCCCGTTCAAAGGGCGTGAAGAGTTTTTTCATGAATTCGGCGTCCATGCCGACGCCGGTATCGGCAATCGTGAAATGAAGTGTACTTTCGTCCTGCCAGGGTACCCGTTCTTCGCGGACGGTAAGGGAAACCCGGCCGCCTTCGGGGGTGAATTTGACGGCGTTGCCGAGAAAATTGATAAGAATCTGCTGAATCCGTGTTTCATCGCCCTGAAACAGCTCGTTGCGGATATCCAGGGCGGTTACGGTAAATGCGAGGCCCTTCTGCTGTGCGCTGGGGCGAATGATCGTTTTGATCTCGCCCAGCAGGTGGCCCAGTTCCAGACATCCCTGATGAAGCTCCAGCCTGCCGCTTTCAATCCGGCTCATATCCAAAACATTGTTGATAATGGCCAGCAGATGTCCGGAGGCCTGGCGAACCTTGTGCAGGCAATCGATCATATGCGCCGGATCGTCGGTGTGCGACAGCGCAATATCCGTCATGCCGATGATGGCGTTCATCGGAGTGCGAATGTCATGGCTCATGTTGGAGAGAAAACGGCTTTTGGCGGCATTGGCTTCTTCCGCACGCGCGACGGCGTTTTGCAGTTCCTTTCGCGAGGAATCCAGCATTTGCCGGAGCGTTTCCGACGCCACATTATCACAGCTGACGGTCAGGAGCCGAAACCCTTCTTCCAGAGGGACCAGGCAAAAGGACAGTTCGGTGTGAGATTCCCCCAGAAACAGGTTCCAGCCGTCCACACCGGGCTGTTCCATGGCTTCTTCCAATCGGGTAAAAAAGCTGGCCGGCATCGCATTGAGACGCACTGTGACAGGGGCAGGAATTACCTGGCACTGTGTGAGCTCCAGGCCTTTTTCGTTGGCATAACGGACCCGGATTTCCCCGGATTCCTGATAAAGCACAAAGCAGGCGGATCTGCTCCGGGCATATCTCTCTGCAAAGGTCTGATACTCCATGCTTTCGCCTCCTTCCGCAGATGCAATGCAGCGACGGACAAATTTCGAGCCGTTTCTGCAAAATTTTCTACTATCTATTATAAAGAGCGCCTGGCTTTGCGTCAAGCGGAACCTCCGAAGCGGAAACAGGAGAAACGGCACAGCAATGCGGCACGATGGAACAATGCATGGTGCAGTGTCTTGCGCTTTCCTCGAAATCCGACACATTCCTCTGCAAAATGCGCCTATCGCGGGATAACGGAATTGAGTACAATAAGGCAGAAACGGAGAATGCCTGGGGCTGTGTTCTGATCTTCTTCGTTTCCCGGAACGCGATAGCAGGACTCCGAATGCCTGTCGCTGCGTTTTGGGACAAACTTTTCCATTCAATCGGTTTTGCGGGAGGAAACAAAAATGAAAAGAAGACTCGCACGCATCATGCTGATCGTGCTTGCGTTTACGGTACTGTGCTGTCTGAGCGGCTGCGCATCCTTTGACTCGGTCACATACGCAAATGCGGATCAATATACCGCCGGCGATGCGGAGATCACAGAAAAAGTGGAAAATATTGAAATTGATTGGCTTACCGGAAACGTAAGTGTGGTTCCCCATTCGGAAAACACTGTGCTGGTATCGGAGAAGGCGGAAGCCGGAATGCCGGAGGAACTTCGCGTCCATTGGTGGCTGGAGGGGACAACGCTTCGTGTCAAGTTTGCGGCTTCCGGCACAGGCTTTCGGCAGTTCCATGCATGGCACAAGGATTTGATTGTAACCGTACCGGAAACGCTTTCTTTGGACGATGTTGTCATACAGGCCGCCTCTGCCGAAATCGAGGCGCGTGACCTGGCGGCGGAAACGCTCAGCGTTTCGACTGCATCGGGCGACATGGATATTTACTGCACCGCGAACACAATCCGTCTCAAGAGTGCGTCCGGCAATCTGCAGCTGACCCAGCAGGAGCAGGCCCGCGAAATCAGCATGGATACCGCTTCCGGAATCATCAATGCCAATCTTGCTCATGTGGATGAGGCGTATTTTGAATCGTCATCCGGTAAAATAAATGTGACGGCTGCTTCGGTGGATTCGTTCTCGGCCAAAACGGCCAGCGGGAATATCACTTGCGCACTTGCTCCTGTCCCATCTGTGTGTAAACTCCATACCGTCTCGGGCAAGGTCACGCTCAGCCTTCCTGCGGATGCGGATTTCGCCGCATCTATCCGTACCACAAGCGGAGACGTGGAATCCGATTTTGCACTGCAAAAGGATGGCAGAACCTACATTTGCGGCAGCGGCAGCGCCGATATCGATATTGAAACAACTTCGGGGAGCATTGCGATTTGGAAAAACTGAGCCGGAAAACCGGGCCGTGAGCGGCTGCCTATTCGGAATCAAACAAGAGGCCGGTAACATCCGGCCTCTTGCTTTTTTCTGCGAAAAACACGAATAGTGCTGAAAGTCTCTGGGTTTTCTGATACAATGCATATGGAAAACCTGTAAATTTGACACAAACAGATGGGCTGTCGCCCTATCTCTTTCCGTAGAAACATTGTAGAATAATAGTAGGGGGGAACTGTATGCTGCGAATGGAAATTGCGCTTTTTATCATTCTGGCCTTTGTTGCCTGTGTCTATTTTTCCGCCGGACGAAAGACCACGCTGCTGCACAGGACATTTTCGGTCCTGTTGGTCGTTGTGCTGCTCCATCTGGCACTGGACGGCGTCACAGTTTACACCGTGCACCATTTGGAAACTGTACCGCGGGTTCTGAACGATGCGGTTCACAGGCTGTTTCTGGGCACCATGGTCCTGGTGATTTATCTGTTTTATCAGTATATTGCCATTTTGGTGGAGGAGGAGACCGGAAAGCCCCGGCGGCTGGACTGGCCAGCCAGAATCTTTCTGGCTGTGGCGGAACTGGGCAATTTCCTGTTGCCGATCTCCTATACGGTGACCCCGGAGGGAAACTATTCCTCGGGGCTTTATATGCTGGTTCCCTATGGAGCCGTTGCCTTTTATCTGCTGCTGTGTGCCGGGCTTTTTGTCGTAAACTGGAGGCAGATTGATCGGAAAAAGAAGCTTGCTATCGGTGCGGCGCTGCTCATTGAGGTGACTGTTTGTGTGATGCAGGGGTTGAACCACACCTGGCTCATCAGCGGTATGGGCATTACTTTGATGACAATGTCCTTTTATCTGACTCTGGAAAATCCCGATATACTCCGGGCTGAGCTGACAGAGCAGAAGATGTCCATGCTGTATTTAAAAAGTCAGGTGAATCCCCATTTTCTTTACAACACACTCGACACCATCCGTATTCAGGCGCAGCTGGACGGCGACAAAAAGGTTGCCGATCTGCTCATGCGGCTGGTAGACTTCTTCCGGCTCAGCGTGAAGGTGGACAGGCCCATGGTATCTCTGGACGACGAGCTGGAACTGCTGGAAGCCTATATGGAGCTGATGTGCTACCGTTATCCGGAACTGCAGTGTGAATATGACATTGACCCGGAATTGGGCGGTATGCAGGTGCCCAACTTCATCTTGCAGCCTATTGTGGAGAACAGTCTCCTTCACGGTTTGAAGAACAAGGGTTACCGGGGCGAGGTGCGCATCTCCGCCCGACAAGCATCGGATAATCGGATGGAAATCCTCGTTCGTGATACAGGAAGCGGTTTTACCGAGGGCAAGAAAGCCGTTATCGACCAGATGCTTCTGACTTATTCCAAACAGCCGGCGAAGCTGGAGGGCAACAGTATCGGCATTTTAAATGTGCAGAAACGGATCAAGCTGCTCTGCGGCCGGGAATATGGCCTTTCCTACACGGAAAATGAAGCGGGTGGTGTGACGGCACATTTGCTGCTGCCTATGCGGGAGGATATGCAGTAAAAAGCAGCTTCCTGTTTGCAGGTACAGTCATTTATGGGGATTCTTTTTTACGGCACACAAGAATAGTTTATCTCCACGCTGATGTCCTTCCTGCGTACTTGCCGGTTCTGGACAGGTGTTGTCCTGATTTTTCCTGGTTTGGGAAATCAACGGGATCTGGTTTTCCGTTGTCACCGCAGAGCTGATGGTAGCCATTGTTGCCGCCATATTCCTGATTCCAAAACGTAATAAATCGGTATTCGCATCTTGATCTTTGCCGGTTTTTCCTGTACCCCGCCGAAAAGGTTTTGCGGCAGCCTTGTGAAAGAACGAATTTTGTAACAGGGCCTTCGTATTTGCCCGACCGGGAGCATGCTGAAGAATAGCAATACGACAAAAGGGACGGTATCGGCCGTCCCCTTTTGTCGTGTGCACAATTATCCGCAAACTTCCCGCTTCTTCTGAATGTATCTGTACATTTACTGCAATACAGGCGTGCCGCATTCGCGGCAGAACTTATCGCCCTGTATCAATCTTTTGCCGCATTCGGTGCAGAAGTTCTGTACTTTCCGCTCCTGCGGTTTTGATTCATCTACAATGATGAATGTATAGGTAATTGAGAAGGCTGCATCATAAGCTTGCGCTTTTGCGTAAACGGAGAATTTCTCACCGTATTGAACGGTTACGAGCTCTTCCGTCTCTATGGTCACCAGTGTGTCCTCACCTTCGCAGGAGGTTTCCTGATGCAGTATGGCAACCACTACGGAATCTTCTCCCAGTTCTTTTATTCGGAGAAGTCTTTCCGATTGTTTGAACGGAGTATTGGAAACCTTCTTTCGGGTGATTGGTTTTGTAAAATCCAATGCGGCAGGCAGTACTTTGAATTGGTGGAGTTTATCAAGAATGATATCTCCTTCTCTGATTGCTAATTCAAGACCATCCTTTTCCTTACTTTCGGAACGAAGATCTACCTCTTTCAAAATATACTTGGATTCCATAACTCCTCCATTTACGCACCATAATCCAATGAAACTCAAAGCAATGATGAAAAGAATCAATGTCAGAAGGATGATCCGCTGAAGTGTCTTTCCACATGGAACAGTTCATCGCCGAAAATGCACAGTTGTTGCTTCTGTTTACTATTTTATCACAAGATAGTGTGTTTTTCTACCGCGAACACGAAAAATGCCCGCCGAAACCTTCCGTATCAAAGCGGAAGCGGCGGGCCATATCGATGAATTGATGCTGGTCGCAGAATACGACGGTTACAAAAGTGACGTGGGCAATAAGCACGAGAACGACTTTGCGGAGGATGGCTTTAATTACTGGACAGCGTTTTTCGAGGATTCTGACGGAGGACACTACAGAATCAAAATTTCAGTAGGACTATCGGGGGAAAGCAAGACAGTATACAATGTCAACGACATAAAAGAAAGAAGCCCCTTTCCTCCTACGGCTCTTCCGCAAAGCGGCGCACTTATGGAGGCGGGTGCTTCTTCTGCCTCGCCCGAAACCGAAGCTCCGGGTACTTCTTACGCACCCACGGTAACACAGAATACACCGGATGTCAAGAACAGTATACGCAATCGTAACGAAACTGATACACAAAGCGTGCTGCGTGCCAAGGCGGAGGAGACCGTGCGGGCCGTGATGGAGGCTATCCGGAAAACCTGCAGGAGGCGCGGATTACCGCTGTGGCGCAGAGCCTGCGCGAAACCGGGGAAACGGCGCTGGCGGACGAGGTGATCCGCGTGTGGCAGGACGCAGCCGGGAGAATGAAAAGACGACCATTGCAAAATTTACGGCAGCCGCATCGTACAGCGTGACGCCGGAACTGTATCTTGAGGTTGTGAAAAAGGTAAGCTCCGGTTATGACGCTGACCAAAACGGGACAATCTCACAGAAGGAACTGCGGAAAGCACTGGACAGTATGAAGAACCTGACGCAAAACCAGAAAGCCGCACTGTGTCAGCTTTTCGACGTGGGATGGAAAACGAACCCATACGGAAACACAAAAGATATCCGAGAAGCATACCAGAAGGCAAAAGGAAAATAAGACGAGAAGGCAGTATAAAAAGCCCCCGGCCAATCCGGCCGGGGGCAATGCTTTGCCTGTCGTTTTAGTTTGCATTTTCAGTTTGCATTTTTGATTGAAAATGCTGTTTTTAGTCTAATTTTTTAGAAGAGATGAAAAGATATTAAATCGAAAAAAGTGGCTCTGCATATGAAAAAACCCAACTTTCAAGCTGAAAGCTGGGTTTTTATTTTGGTGCAGTTGAGCAATCCAAATCCGAACCAGAAGCCGCTTTCTCAGCGGCTTCTTTAGCCTCGCCGAATGTAATGGTTTTTGTGCCGTCCTTGTAGTTAAAGGTTATCAGCATTTTATCGTCATACAGGAATATCGCGTTGATAAAGGTGTCAATCAGCATTTTGCGGT
>JAHAYX010000058.1 GCA_018384365.1 Clostridiaceae bacterium | reverse complement strand
GCTGTCGTCAAGCTGCGCGATATACTGAATCCATTCGTAGCCGATGCGCTCATAGGTGCGGCCGCGGAAGGTGATGCCGCCGATCACGCGGTCCTCGATATCCTTGTAGTTTTCGAAGCTGTCCTTGTTGGAATCAAATTTTTCAACGTTCTCTCTTACCTCAAACTGAATGGCGCCCGCGCCAAACGCTGAGGGATCGTCGTTTTCCACCAGGCTGCGCTTTCCGTCATCGAACGACCAGCCGGATACCGGGATCTTCGTCATGATCTTGACCTTAACATCGTCTTTTGCAAACTGGGCGATTTCCACGGAGAAGTCCTTCATCTCGGCGTTCGCAGAGGCGGCTTTGTTCGCTTCGGCGGCCTCGGCCTTCACGATGTCCAGATACTTTTCTATGGCTTCTGTGCCGGAGAAGCCGCTGGTATTGTAGGCGCTTACCGTATAAACGCCCGGACTCTTTTCCATAAAGTTGACGTAGATGAAATGGGTGTCATCGTCCTTGGATATCCATTTGTAGTAGCGGTAGTTCGCCTTCATATGGTCGCTGTACTCTTCCTTGACGAACTGACCTTCCACGCCGAAGTAAGCAACAATATCATCGTAAGTTGCATCGAAAATATTCCTGTTGACCTCGTTCATCCAGACGTAGCCCTTCTGCACCTGCTCCTCGGTCACTATGCCGTCGCCGCCGGATGCTGTCTGGCCCGGATCCGTGGTCGCAGCGCCGGTGTTGTCGCTGCCCGCAGGAGCGTCGCCTCCGACGGCGTCCGCACCGATGGCGTCCGGCATAGGCTTGCCGGCCTCGATCAAAGGCAGATACCAATCCTCATAGGAGTTGGGCAGAGAGTCCTCTCCCGCATCATCCCAGCGGAGTCCCCACGGACGCAGATAGATTTCATAGTGATATTCATCATCGCCGTCTTCATACCAGCCGTCTATGCAGATAATGTTTTCCCGTTCCATCATGCCGTCTGTTTTGATTCCGGGATCAACGATCCAGTCTGAATGCTCCAGCGCCACATTTGTGAACCAGCCGCCCTCGGACATCAGCGTGCCGTGCTCGCCGGTTCCGGCTTCATTCAGGCTGACGGAAGCCAAAGCCATGGGCTCGGATCTGGTGTAGTCCTCATCCCACAGCGTGACGGTGCCCGTATAGTCCGTGCTGATATCGATCACGCCGCAGACATCCCAACACCGGCCCTCCATGTTCTCATAATAGCCCGAGCAGCCGGTCATTTGCCACCAGCCGTACCATTCTCCGTTCCACCAATCAAGCAGTGCGTCGCCGGTCGCGGCGGCGGCAGGCAGCGTGGCCTCCGGCTCCGTATTGGCGGCCGTTTCCCGCTTGAGCGTGGACGGATCGATGGTGATCGTGCCGTTTTTACTGCCGAGCAGCTCTTCAAAGGTGGCCTTGATCTCGCTGGTAGTATCACTAAGCACGAAGGCTGTTTTCACCTCCAGCGTTGCGCCGGGAGCAACTTCCTTAAACTGGTTGTCTATCACGGTCTCAAACGTATCGTAGTTGGTAATGATAGATGCAACCTCCAGCTCTACGCCGTTCTGCATAACCGTTTCATCAACGCTCCAAAGATACGAGGCATTTTCCTTACCGTTGTTTGTAAAGTCCAGCGTAAGAACCACAGCATCGTTTCCGTTTGAATCTTCCATTATGCATGCGCCCTTGTAGAGCAGTTCACGATCGCCCAACTTGATCAAATTGGGCTCTGTCGCCGTCTCCTTGCCGCAGGCGGCAAGGCTGAGCAGCATCAGCGCCGCAATAAGCAGGCATAGAAGTTTGGTCTTCGTCTGTTTCATAATTCCCTCCCATTCTCCTTCAGGTATGCACAGAGCTGCTGATTACCATGAAATTTCATGTAATTCCGGCAGAAAAACAGGGGTGCATACCTGAAGCCTTTTGTTCCGGTTATTTCTTTGCGCGCTGGATGTAATTACCGTTTTTATCGGTGAACTTGCCGCAAAGGATAAGTATTGTTTTTTATGCGGCTTATTTTTTCGTAAAAACGCCGCTGATGCCGTAGCCGGAGTTCTCATTCATGGTAAGGCTGTCGCCATCCACGGAGAACGTGTAGGTAGACGGCTCGCTCCATGCCTCCAGCATCACCGTAAGCTGGTCGCCGTCAATGGTATAGGTGCCCTTCTGCTTCATATAAGCATTTTCCATGGTGCATTCGCCTTTCCCGTTGAATGTCCATGTGATTACGCCGTCTGCGCCAAGCTCGGCAGACCATGTGCCGGCCAGCGCATCTTTGCTGCCGCAGGCGGCAAGCGTCAGGAGCGTAACCACGCTCAGGAGTAATGCTACATACTTTCTCATTTTTTAAGTCCTTCTTTCCGTTTATTCATTTGATATATGGTTCAGCCGTTCAGCGCGCCGCCGCAGTATTCACAGCGGCCGCTTGCATCGGGCGTGGTGGTTGCGCAGCAATACGGGCAGGTGATTGCCGCTTTGGGTGCGGCCGCCTGCTCAATCCTTTCACGCACATCCTTGCGGACCTGCGTCAGCATCTGCCGTATCTCCTCGCCGAGCTTTTTGCAATTGCGGTACTCTACATTGCTCTCCGGATCGTACCGTGTTGCCATGCCCGGGCGCATTGCGGGCGGCGGAGTGACGTCCACGGAGTCGGAGTTGATCTTGAAGCGCATTTCGTCAAAGTAGGGGTTGTTGACGAATATGGTGATGTAGAAATCATAGGAGTATTCATAGCGCGGCGGATTGTAGCTAATCTCCTTGCCATCCTTATCCTCGCGCTTGAGCTCCGAGCGTCTCTCATCAATATCAAGATTGCAGCCTGTCACGTCTGCAAAGTCCAAAACATCCGGGTTGGCCTCCACGAGATTTCTGGCCCGTGTCACCATAAATTTCCCCGCGTCCTCGTCAAAAAGCACCTTGGTGTCCGTGCCGAGCGTTCTGGTCGTGTGGAATGCCGCGACCTTTCCCTGGTTTTCTTCCCGGTAGGCAAGCTGCGCCTTGATCTCATCAACAGTGCTGTTGCGCCGGTCGGAGAACCACGGGGAGAGCTTTTTGGCACAGTTTTTGCAGAGATTTCCGTTTTCCAGCTTGCGGTTACCGAGCAAGCCGATCTTTTCCCCGCAAATATCGCAATATTTCTTATCAAACAATCCCATACGCGTATCGCTCTTTATTATGCGGCGGCCTGTTCGTCCGCCTTGGAATTGAGTATCGCGCCGTAGATGTATAATGCCGGAACAGCTATTCCCGTCAGAACGCTTATGACATTAAACTCGCCGCCGTTGACCAGATTCATAACGATGCTCAAAACGCTGAACCCGGCTACGATCGCGCCCCATATGATGAGCTTGCCTGCTTTTTCGCTGCGCTTGCTGTGCTTGACGCCCTTGATTCCGGCAATCAGCTGGCAAATTCCGCCGACCAATGTCAGGAACAGCGCCGCCCAATAGGCAAACGTCAGTCCTGATGCCGCGCCGAATCCTGCCGCCAGCGCTCCCAGTCCGCCGACAAACACGCCCGCAATGATGGAAAATACCGCGGCGATAATCATCAGAATCCCAGTGACCTTCAAAAACTTATGACCTTCCATGATAAATTCTCCTCTTCTCCTTGTTATTTGTTTTTTATTGTTTCTTATTCCGCAGGGCGGCCGGTTCCGCACTCTGCGCAAAATACATTACTGCCGTTCGGCATTCCGCACGATGGGCACCTCCACCCGTTTTCCGGAACGGGTCTTGAGAATACCCATGCCTCCGTCTCTTCGGCAAATTCCGCCAGCAGAGCGTATACGGCCTGCGCGGCCTGCGCATCATAGCAATTGATAAACGGTGTATCTCCGTCCGCCCATGTTGCGGTGATGCAGCTATCCGTTGTGCCATGCATATGCGCACCGGGCCGGTATGCCGGAAGATCCAGCATTCTAAGCTCCTTGGCAATGCTGCCGAACCATTTCTGCGCCCTCTCCGGCTCTATGGCGGTATTCTTTCTGAAAACGGTATTACCGTCGCTATCCTGATACCGATAAGAGAAATAAACTTGCTTTTCCGGCCCGGACAGCAGCGTTTGCTCATCGAGAAGGAAGCTGAAGCAGTCACGCGCCGACGGTGCGTTTTGATCCCAGTAAATTCCGATCAGCGCCGCTGTTTCACGCACCGCATACTGCTTCGGCTCAAGCTTTGACGCAGCATATGCTTCCTCGGCAATATCCAGCACCAAGGTCTCCAGCGCTTCTGCATGGCCGCCGCTGAGCTTTTGGGTCTCGCTCCCGTCATCGGTGCGCCAAATGAGCAGGATTTCGCTGTCTGTCTCGTCCTGGACATCGGGGGACGGCTTTCGGTACTCGGGCAGATTCGACTCTGCCAGCATATTCTGAAGATCAAACCACTGTACCCATGTAAGCTGCCAGGGAACCGGGTTGGAAAACGCATCCGTCCCGCTTTCCCTCGCTTCGCCGTTCTCCCGGCTCAAAAAACGTCCGGTCAGCAGAGGCATATCGTTCTCCCGGTAAAACTTCAGCGAAAAGCATCTGCAGGAATTCATATGATTTTGCTGCCAAGTGAATTCGATCAAGTCCTTACCTGCTCTGTACGCATCCGGATTTTCCATTCTGCCTCCGTCCCGGATACGGCTATCGATAAAATACCGATACAGCCATACGCCTGCCAGCGCGATAAGCGCAACCGCCGATACAACGATCAGTGTAATTTTCAACGCTCTTCTCACTTCTGTCCCCTGTTGTCGAACGGGTCTGTGCACTCATGGCAAAAACTCCGGAGAGCCTGTGCGCTCATACCGCCCACCTGCCCCGCCATAATCATGCCCATGGGTCTTCCGCCGCGGGGATACGGATGCCGCTGAGAATGCTGGAGTATTCCCATAGGAACCATTCGCCGGTAGAGGCCTTCTGCCGCAGCTTCATAGGCCGCGGCGAATCCGCGCCCGCCGTTTTAAGGAATACGCGCATATAGCCCGGCTCCATATCCTGAGGCCTTGGGTCTGATAGCACGTTCAGCGTGTACGGCACGCGCGGCTGATAACCGTTTTCCGGCGCTGCGCCTTCAAAATATGCAAGCGGCAGATAGGCTTTGCCGCGCAGCCGGTCGCGCAGGAACTGGCAGTCATACGGCGACATTGGCTTAGGGCCGCGCAGAAGATCCATTGCGGCAGTGCCCGCATCTTTATCCCTGTCAAACAGTGATAGCGCACACAGGAATAGTGCGCATATGTGCTCCGGCTGCCGCCCTTTGGCGGCGAGTGTTTCAAATTCCTGCAAATTCTCAGGAATTTTCTGTATAACGACCTGCAATATAACCACTCCTTTCTAAAGCGTGTCGATCACACCGGCGAGGTAAGTCGGCGATACCGACGCATAAATAAAATTGTCTACCAACTGATCCTTCACCGCCTGCCGTACCTCGGAGGCAAGCAGTTCGTCCGCGTTCTCATCTACCAGAAGCAGGGTCTTGCAGACCCAGCCGAGCTGCTTTACGGCACTGCATAGCCTTAGCCGTTCGCTCAGCTTCCATGTGCCCTGCCGGATGACCTCCATCACCAACACGTTGGCACGGCAGGTTCGGCACAAGGCAAGCGTTTCCTCCGGTTTTGAAGAACGGTAGACGAGAAAATCCGGGTCGTATCTCGCAAGCGATTGCATGACTGCCTCCGCCAGGAGCCCGCCCTTCATATCCAGCACAATTCTTCGCATATGTGCTTTCCCACCGCCTTTCTCCTATTTTGAATGTACCATATATATTTTAACAGCTGTCTCTCCTTCCCGCCCCCGCCGATTAGATAGGTTTTGCAATATTTTTTATTCAAAAGCCATTTCCGCTCCTTTCCTCTCTGCAAACAGGTCAAACCCGTGTTGCCTTTTTCTCTATGCATGGTATACTTATAATAATATTTTATTCTGCGGAGGCGGAAGGAGTACAGCATGAGCAAAGCAACAAAAATCAGCCTTTTGTGTGCGCTGGCCGCGCTGGGGCTCATTGTGCTTGCCATGCTGCTCCGATATGCCAGCCGGCATATTTTACACGCTCCGATAGTCAATCATCTGCGAAGCGGGATCTATGTGTTTTTGTTCAGCGCGTGGTGCTATACCCTTTGGCTCCGCATCGTGCAGGTGCAGGTACGGCGCTATCTGCTGGCGATATCAGCGCTGATGGTACTGTGGATTCTGCTGCGCTCGATCAAGTTTTCAATTGGCAATACGGACGCGGAGCGCCGGCTGTGGTATTTCTACTATTTTCCAATGCTGTTTATTCCCATGCTGTCGGTCTTTGTTTCCCAGTCGTTGGGGAAGGACGAGGCTTTTCGCCTGCCGCGATGGACAAAGCTTTTGTATATCCCTACACTGCTTCTGCTTCTGCTCGTTCTGACCAATGATCTGCACAGGCAGGTGTTTTCCTTCCCATCCGGCGTTTTGTCGGATGGGGAGTATCGGTATGAGAAAGGCTATTACTTCGTGCTGGGCTGGGAGGCCCTGTGTGCGGCGTTCTCGCTTGTTTTGATGGTGAGGAGCTGCCGGGTCCCGCACAGCAGGAGTATTCGCTGGCTGCCGCTGGTCCCCTTCGCGCTTTCGCTGGCCTATGCTTATGCTTATGTCAAAAAGGTCTATTGGGTATGGGTGCTTGCGGGCGATATGACGGTGTCTCAGTGCCTGATCTTTGCAAGCATCTTTGAATGCTGCATCCAGTGCGGGCTGATCCAGTCCAATCTTGGATACGACGAGCTTTTTGAGGCGACGAGTCTGCCGGTTCAGATCACGGATCATGCGTTATGCACCAAATATGCTTCGATTGCAATGCAGAAGCCGTTGCCGCAAAGCGAACTGCGGCATATGCAGCAGGATACCGTACAATTGGACGACGATACGCTTTTGAAGCGGCACCGGCTCCGCAGCGGCTGGGTGTTCTGGAAGGAGGACATCTCTGCGCTGAATCAGATCCGAAAGGAGCTGGAGCTGACAAGGGATGAGCTGCGTGATACCGGCGACGTTCTGGCGGCGGAGAATGCACAGCGCGCAAGATGGCTGAAGCTGACGGAGGAAAACCGCCTGTATGACATGATGGAGGCGCAGACCGCCCGGCAGATTGCGATGCTTAGGGATCTTCTGGCCGAACTGCAAAGGACCGAGGATTCGGACAGAGCCATACGCCTGCTCGGACAGATCATCATTATAGGGACCTATATCAAGCGCAGAAGCAACCTGATTTTTGTCGGCGTGCAGCGCGGTGCAATCAGCGTGCAGGAGCTTCGGCTGTGCCTTAATGAATCCTCCGAAAACATCAGTGTCTATGGCGCCGACTGCAAGACGATCGTCAAGGGGGAAGGCCAGCTTACCGTTGAACAGGCGACGCAGATCTATGACCTGTTTGAGGCGGTCGTGGAGATGGGGCTGGAATCGCTGCGTGCGTTGCTGACTTCCATAGAGGTTGGAAAGCAGGTAGAGGTTACCCTCTGCGTTTCAGCGGCGGAGCCGCTCTGCGCCCTGCGCGCGCGGTTTCCGGGCCTGGAATGGGAGCAGGATGAGGACGGACTGCAATATGTGACGCGGATGCTGGAGAGATAGAGGGGGGTAAAGGCGTATGGACAGGATCAAAGAAAGCTTCGACAGTCTGCCTATCGCGGCCTGCTTCTTCGATAAAAACGGCGTGGTGCGGCTCATCAACCGCCGGATGCTTGCCATTGCAAACTGGCTGCGAAAAGGCGGCATACAGTCGCT
>JAHAYX010000053.1 GCA_018384365.1 Clostridiaceae bacterium | reverse complement strand
ACCCTGTGGTAGATGGGGTTGCCGGTATCGCTGGTGTGTCCTGCGAGAGCGAATCCGTTCTTCGCGATCAGCTCATCGAAGCCTCTCTGTGCCTGTTCGATTGTCATATGCATTGCCTCCTGCCTTTATGGCAGGACAATTAAGCCAGAAAGAATCGTGAAAGTCCAGCGAAACAACCGAGAATTAGCAAACAGAACACAAAACCGGCAGAAGGATTTCTCCCTCTGCCGGTCATTACATTATTCGATTATGCCGTCGGTTTCAAAAATGTGATACAGTTCGTCATTGGAGAAGGCACGCAGAACTTTATCACGTACTGCCATGTCCGTGAGATCCAAGCGAATGAATTTGCTGGTGCCGCCATCATCCGTTGTCTTGTGGATCAACTGAATTCTGCCGAGACGATCTTCTACTTTGGTATATTCTGCCAACGCTTTTGCCTTCGACAAATTATCCGCGTACTGGTTGCCATGGGGTTCCAAAATATCCACCACATAGTCAACTGCCGGGTCGCTGCGCACGATCAGGAAGTCAGGGTAGAAGGATTTCTTCTCGCCGCCAATATCGTAAGGTAGGCAAAGCGCCCATGCTGCTCTGGAGGGGTTTCTCAGCCAGCATACGAAGTCTGTGCGCTTTGATTCTTCCTCGATCAGCGCTTCCTCCCAGCCGTTCAGCTTGATCTTTGCGATACCGGTATCTGGTGCCGCAAGGAGATGGATTTCGTATTCGATACCATCGGGATCCTCTCTGACGCTGATATTTTCGGGAATAGCAAAAAGCTGCTAGCTGACCACGGCGCTGTCCGCCATAATTTCGCGGGACTTCGCATTGACGTCATCGCATCCGAAATGGGGCGTGGCGATGATGGTGTCCACCCCCGAGGCGGCGGATAGCCGCGCCATGGCAAGCGACACTTCAAGATTGGTGGCACCGTCATCAATGGCGGGCAGGATATGGCAGTGGATATCGGGCATGATGGCCTCCTTGTTCGGCGTGGGTCCGTGCGGCGTTTCGTTGCCCTGTTTTTTCTCATTATACACATCGGGTGCAAACTTTGCAAGAGCAAGACGGCATTTTCAAAAATATGCGGCTGGCTTTGTTGAGAAATGTGCAAAAAAGACTTGAATTTTTGCAAAATCGTGTTATACTGTTATCGTGATAGGCGGATTTAGCTCATTTGGTAGAGCGTAACCTTGCCATGGTTGCGGTGGCGGGTTCGATCGCCGTAATCCGCTCCAAAAACGAGGTAGTACCGAAAGGCGCTCCCTCGTTGTTTTCACCGCATTACATTGACGGAACAGCCGTTTTGCAACCATATCGGGGTTCCGTGCGTTGAGCGCACCGGATTGGGAGCGCTCATATTTGTGCAAAAGCAGTACATTATAGATACAGAAAATCAAAATAACAATTCGTTCGGATGCAAAAGGAGGTCATTTTATGTGCACGGCTGCCACATATCAAACAAAGGATTTTTATTTCGGGCGCACTTTGGATTACGAATTTTCCTACGGGGAAACTGTGACGATCACACCGCGCAATTTTCCGTTTTGCTTCAGAGACAAGGGGTGCATCAAAACGCATTATGCTTTTATCGGCATGGCGCACGTGGCGGGTGATTATCCGCTGTATTACGATGCGGTGAACGAAAAGGGACTGTGCATTGCCGGGCTGAATTTTGTGGGCAACGCCTGCTATCACGCCAAAAAGAGCGGAAAAGACAACATTGCCCAGTTTGAACTGATTCCCTGGATATTGAGTCAGTGCGCCGATCTCAAAGAGGCGCGGGCGATGATCGAAAAGATCAACTTCTGGAACGAGCCGTTCTGTGACGATATGCCGCTTGCACAGCTTCATTGGATCATTTCCGACCGTACCGGTTCCGTCACGTTGGAAAGTGTCAAAGAAGGCGTTTTTGTTTACGACAATCCCGTTGGTGTGCTGACAAACAATCCGCCCTTCCCGTATCAGATGTTCCAATTGCAAAACTATATGCATTTGTCTGCCGATTCCCCGAAAAACACCTTTTCGGACAAGCTGGATCTCAAAACGTACAGCCGCGGCATGGGCGCGCTGGGGCTTCCGGGCGACTTGTCCTCGCAGTCCAGATTTGTCAGAGTGGCGTTTGTCAAAATGAATTCCAGATCCGATGATGATGAAAAGTCCTCCGTCAGCCAGTTTTTCCACATACTGGGATCGGTGGATCAGCAAAGGGGCTGCTGTCATTTGGAAAACGGGGAGTATGAGATCTCCATTTACACGTCGTGCTGTAATGCCGATCGGGGTATTTACTATTACAAAACCTATGACAATCACGGAATCGTCGGTGTGGATATGAATCGGGAAGATCTGGATGCGGAGAATCTGATCTGCTATCCTCTGATAACCGACAGAAGCCTTGAGATCCAAAACGGATGATCCGTCTCCCGTATTCCGCGACAGGAGCAAGCCCGTTTTTTCAGCCTGCCGCATCATGCAAATACCGCAAAAAGAATGCCTCCCAAGCGGGAGGCTTTTTCAGTCGACCGAAAAACGCCTATGCGGCAAAAGAAAAGATTGGCGTTTGTCCCGAAAGATCGAATAAGAGTACTGTAATGGGCGCTAACATTAGATTGTGAAACAGAAGGGATAAAAAGGTGGTATTCACCACATGATTTCTATCAAACTCAGCTTATAATTTCCGTCAACAATATTGTCCATAACGAAATGTACGGCATTTTCGAGCGTGAGCTATTTGCATACGGGTTCCGGCTCGGTGGGAGATTGATGCTCGAAACGCTCACGTGATTGGATTTTGAAGAGTAAGCCTACAAACAGAATCATGACTACCGGCTAAGCCGGTGGTTTACTCTGCGGCTGTAAGCCGCTGTACTGGCCGGACTGAAAG
>JAHAYX010000044.1 GCA_018384365.1 Clostridiaceae bacterium | reverse complement strand
GCTGCTTCAGCCATTCCTCGAATGCCGCCTGGCCTTCCTCACTGTCGTAATACTTTCGGATTTCCGAAACCAAATGTCTTGCAAAGGAATCGATGATCGACTGCGGCAGCTCAATGTCGAATTTGCTTCGGTCGGACATTGGGCTCCTCCTTCGATATTTGATTTTGCCGATACTGTCAGCAAAGGGATAAGAAAACGCAGATACCGGTCAAGTATCTGCGTGGTGTCTTAGCAGTCTTTGGTTGTGAAAATATTATACGGACTTTCAAAATGCCTGTCAAGGCTTCAAATCACCACTAAAAATAGGAGGATATACTCATGAAAAAACTACTAAGCTGTGCGTTCAATATGGATACCGGGTGCGTGGAGTTGCGGTACTCAGATGGGAGCATGTACTCCATCGATACCACCGCAGTGGAGAATGAAGTAGCTCGCAATATGTACGAACGGTCGGAGCTGGATTATCTGATTTACAATGACCCGGTCGCATATGCGGATTTGGTACTGAACGGCGATCCAGAAGCGTATCTGAAGGCCGTTACAGAGTATAGGCCGTTGGACTAACATCATTGACCCGTCTCAAGCACATTGAGGAGGGTCTTTTGTATCACCAGAATGGAGTTATCCAAGATTGGGAAACCCTATGTTGGGTTTTCCTATGTAGGACAATCCAACGCAATTAAATATAGATACAACAAAATAAAGATAAAACAATTACTGATAGAATCCTTCTCTTCTTTTCCGGTGTGACCGAAGCGAAAGGAATGACTTTTGTATTTCAAAACAGTAATACGAGATGCGCTTACATATTGACGGCGCGCTGAATCTCGGCACATTCTTTTTTGTCGATTTCTCTCACTCACAATAGGAATACGCACTCCTGTTTTGAAGCTCAATCGACGTGTACCCATATCGATATTATCAATGCCGTAGACTTTATGACAGTGTTTATGAGTGTACTCGATCAGGATGGTGATGGTCAGCTCACCGAAGCGGAAGTCAGCTCCTTCATCAACATTCTCCGCTTCTCCACGATCACTGCCAATACTTCTACTGCATCCACCACAGACACCAATCTGGAAAGCCACTACCGCTACTATAACCGCGATATCATTAAGGATATCCTTGTAGCTGTACAGGGATCTTACAACAATGGGCCTCTGAAAATTTATCAGACACGAACCAACAATAACCCCGAATGGAAGAAACATTTCGCCGGCGGCTGGCGTACAATTCAGACTCCATTTGGCAATGTGAACTTTGAGTTCAAAGTTGCTACCAGCCTGCAGAACAAGGAATCCTCTCTGAGCGTAAACATCTATCCTGCCGATAAGACAGACCGAAGCAAGTTTGTTGAGCGCATGCAGGAATGGTACTCCACGCAGACATATGGCTTTACCTATTTGGATAACACTTGCGGTTTCTGGCTTAACAACAAAACTGTCCACGCAGATTCGCGTGATGAGATTATTCAATACTTTGTTGCGATTCTCCCTTCGATCTCCAAGGAAATTGAAGAAGTTCTGAGGGGATAAGCTGATGAACGTAATCATCCATCGCGGTCAGAATCAAATCGGCGGCAATATCATCGAAGTTACTGCCGAAAACACAAGGATACTTCTTGATGTTGGCCTTGAACTGGATCAGAAAGAAGTGACATTGCCGGAAATTGATGGATTGTTTGATAATCCATCTTTTGATGCTGTGTTCATTTCCCATTATCATGGTGATCACCTTGGATTGGCTTACTACATTGACAACAGAATCCCTTTGTATATCGGGGAGGCAAGTTATCGCATTGTCAAAGCAGCAGATGATTATAAGGGACTTGAATCTATCACACCCAGCGGCTTCCTTCGCCATCTGCAGCCAATTGTGGTTGGAAACATCACCGTCACACCGTTCCTCTGTGATCATTCCGCTTTTGACAGTTATATGCTCCTGTGCGAAGCAGACGGTGAAAAGATTCTCTATACCGGGGACTTTCGCTCCAATGGCAGAAAGTCTTTCGATCGACTGCTCGGCGCTTTGCCCGACAAGGTGGACAAGCTGATTTGCGAAGGAACGACTCTTTCAAGAAAAACTCAATTACCGCTTAAGGAGTCTGATCTTGAAGAACAGGCCGTCATAGAGTTCAGAAGAGCAACCGGTCCGATTTTCGTGCTCCAGTCCTCCACTAACATAGACAGGATTGTTACCATGTACCGAGCCGCCAAACGGAGCGGCCGGGTGTTTCTGCAGGAAGTCTATATGGCTGATGTCACATCTGCTATCGGCGGCAGGATCCCTAATCCGTCATTCGATGATGTGTATGCTTTTCTCACTGATCCCCAAAGACATGATGCTTTAGTGAAATACCGGCGCATGGGGAAAGAACGGATGGCAAAAACACCATTCGTCATGTGCGTTCGCAGTTCCATGCTGCGGTATCTGAAAGGCTTGGCAAAACTGATGAGCTTTGAAGGCGGCTTGCTCGTGTACTCCATGTGGAGCGGATATCAGCAGCAGCCGGCAATGAGCCGCTTCATCGCGGAGTGTGAGGAAATGGGACTTAAAGTGGTTTCTCTCCACACGAGCGGTCATGCCGATCCTGATACAATTCGAGCGCTGATTGAGAAAGTTCAGCCTACCGAAATCATTCCGATTCATACGGAAAACGCAGGTTGGTTTGCTGAAGAATCAAAGTAAAAAGGGGCGAATAATATGGCAACATGGCGAGTGCAATTAAAACCTGATAGCGCCAAAGGGATTTCCTACAAAGACCTTTTGGAGTTCTGCAAAAGTAATCAGATCATCGGCGTCGGCTGGTATTTGGTCGAAGGTCATACCGACGATTATGCAACGCTCAGAAATGAAGTCTACGCCATCGAGGCATACAAAGGCGGCGAGTCCAGCGCTTTGCGGGCAGTCAACGCAATTCGAGAAATGAAACCGGGAGATTTGGTTTGGACGAGAGTAGGCGGCGATGCCTCAGAATATTATTTGTGCAGAGTTGGTGACCTGCTTTGGAAAGATAGGGTTGTCACCGATGAGCACCGACGGCACGATATCGGAAATTTTGTATCTGCCAAATGGGTTAAAATTGGGAAGGAAGAAAGAGTACCCGGTAAAGTTGTAAACAGCTTCTGTGCCAGCAGATCCGCACAGCATGTCTATGAAGTAGATGAAATCAGCAAAATGATTTGGAATACCTTCTCCGAACCGCAGGACGAAAAGTACGAATTGCCTGCGTTGGATATGAGTGCATTTTGGAACATGATCGGCTCCGAAGAACTGGAATGCCTGGTGTTCTTATATCTCCAAAGCAAAGGGTATTATATTTATTCTTCGACACTGAAATTGAGTACAGCAAAATTTGAAGCTGTGCTTACATATCGGGACGGATCACATCTTGCTTATCCGCAAGTTAAGAGAAACGTAGCGCTTCATGTAGAGGACTATATTTCCTCATTGGCAAATGCCGAAGACAAAGTGTTTCTGTTTACGACATCTGAAGATTATGGACAGAAAACACATTCGCAAATTCTGTGCATCAGCAGAGAAGAACTGGAAAGCTTTATGAAAAACAACTCCAAAATTTTGCCAAATACCATTACATATTGGCTAGAGATGCTGCATGACTAATCTTTGTCACGAGATTATGTTGATTTAGGATTGAAATTATCCTGATATTGGCGTATAATATCTTCAGCGAGGAGGTGTTGCCATGAATGTATGTGGAGAGCGAATTCGTGCGCTGCGTGAGAGTATGAATTACTCGCAAATGAAATTCGCTCAGATATTCGATCTGGGTCAATCCAGTGTCGTTCGCTACGAAAAGGGAGAGGCATCGCCGCCGCTGGAGCTGCTTGTGAGGATTGCGGATTACTTTGATGTGTCGCTCGATTACATCTTTGGCCGCACCGACAATCCGCAGGGCAAGCTGTATGAGTACAAGCCAAAAAACGGTTATCCTGCCGACATGGCCAACTTTGTGGAAATGTGTTTTGATCCCAAATCTCCCATGAATGCCAAATTGAAGCAGACCCTTGTTCAGCTGCTCGGGGAGGTGGATGAAGAATGAACGCTGTCATCTACGCCCGCTTCTCCAGCCATAGCCAGCGGGAGCAATCCATTGAAGGCCAGCTCAAGACCTGCTATAAATTCGCCGCAGATAATGGATACACTGTTATTGACGAGTACATTGACCGCGCCCAGAGCGGCACCAATGATAACCGTGCCGAGTTTCAGCGAATGATTGCGGACAGCGACCGCCATACTTTTGATGCAGTTCTTGTCTATCAGCTTGATCGCTTTGCTCGAAACCGCTATGACAGCGCCATCAATAAGGCCAAGCCCAAGAAGAACGGTGTCCGTGTGATCTCTGCAAGAGAAAATATCTCCGACGATGCATCCGGTATCTTGGTCGAAGGCATCCTGGAGAGTATGGCAGAATACTACTCCGCCGAACTGTCGCAGAAGATTCATCGCGGCATGGCAATCAACGCACAGAAATGTTTGTCCAACGGCAGCAAACCTGGTCTTGGTTTCAAGGTTGCTCCGGATCACACCTTCTATGTTGACGAAGATGAAGCAGTCATTGTTCGTGAGATCTTTGAGCGTTACGGCAGAGGCGAAACCGTTGCGGATATCATCAAAGATTTGAACGCACGGCAGATCAAAACCTCTCTCGGACGTGACTTCAATAAGAACAGCCTGCACCGGCTTTTGCGGAACAAACGCTATATCGGTACTTATCTCTATAAGGGCGAAGAAACGCCGGGTGGTATGCCGCGCATTGTCAGCGATGACGTCTTTGAGCGGGTACAGAAAATGCTGGACAAAAACAAAGCTGCCCCGGCAAGAAGCCGAGGCAAGGAAGAATATCTGCTGACCACCAAGCTGTTCTGCGGTTACTGCCGCGAAATGATGACCGGCTATGGCGGTACCGGCAAATCCGGCAAGGCGTATCACAACTATGCCTGCAAGAATGCCAAGAAGCACCTGTGCCAGAAGAAGGTTGTTGATAAGACGCGAATTGAGGATATGGTCGTTGCGGCTTGCCGGCAGATGCTGACGGACAGCAATATCCAGAGAATTGCTGAGGCGATCGAGGCTGTATTCAAGAACGAATATGACAGCTCCGCCGTGAAGCGTATCAAGGCTACGATTCAGGAAACAGACGCTGCCATCGAGAACCTGTGGCAGGCTCTGGAAAAGGGCCAGGGTGTTGATACGATCATGGAACGCATCAACAAGCGGCAGGAAGAAAAGGCGGAGCTGGAGGCGCAGCTCGCTCTTGAAAGCAAGAAGGAGCGCATCATCTCAGCGCAGGAGGTCACGCACTTTCTCTCCGTTCTTCAAAAGAGCAACTTCAATGATCCGCTTAACCGTCGTGCCGTCATCAACATCTTCCTGAATAAAATCTATCTCTATGATGACAAGTTCAGACTGATCCTCAACGGCAGCGGACAAGCTGTTGAGATTGATGACATCATGCTGGATGAGATGGATGACTACTTTGACTCTCAAAACTCTGATTTGGCGGAGTGTTCGTCTGTGGTTGCGGACGCTCCACCAAACAGACACTATACGAACACCTACTTTTTCAAAGGCGGTTTTGCCGCAGAGGTTCGCGTCACGTGTCAAAAAAAGCGCCCGTACACTTTTGACTTGTGTACGGGCGTGTTTTTTTATATTTCCAACTCAACGATATGGGTCAGATGCGCGTTCTTCTTTTTTATCTGTTCTTGTTCTCAAAATACGGCAGAATATCCAGCTCCCCGATCTTGCGCGCATAGGCGCCGAAGGAATGCAGCTTGATATAGTCGGTTTCAAACTGATAGAAGAAACCGGCGTCGTGCATCAGATTCGGATTATAGATCAGGATGCCCTGTGAACCGTTGTTGCCGTCCTCGGTCCAGCTCATGAGGTAGGCGTCTTCACGCAGTTTGACGTAGAGGCACGGGGAACTCCACATCGGGCCGCCGGCGCCGGATTCGGAATAGATTGTCCAGCTGTAGCTGTGCGGCGAAGAATAGACGTGCATGGACGAGACGCTCGAATTATAGTTCCATGCAATCATCTTGCCGACCAGGTCGGTGGTGAAGCCCTGACGCTGACGGCGCGGCGGCTCAACACCGTCCATTTCCAGCACGCCGAAGATCGCGCGGTGCGCGGCCTGATACGGTGCGAAGGAGTTGCCCAGCCAGGCGTCAACGCAGGTGGACAGGCGATTTTTGAAGTCGATGCAGATGCAGACGCAGCGCATATAGGGATCGCCCGTATGGAAATGGCTGAAGGCAACGAGCTCATCTGCAATCTCGAAGCCGTGATACATCTCTTCGTGCCATGTCTCCTCGCCCGGAACGCGCCATGCAAGCTCCGTTTTGGAGCGCACGCGATACTCCCAAGCAGTGCCTTCGTCAAAGCGAACCGTGAATTCCTTGCCGACCATTAATTCCGTCAGTTCCATCAGGTTCGGATGTTCGCCTTCAAAGCCGCCGGCCAGGTCGAAGGTGTGAGCGCCGTTCTTGCTGACCATTTCGCGCACGTCCTCGATTGTCAGACCGCGCGGCGGATGCAGCTGGCTGGGACGATAGACCATGCGCATGCCTTTTTTCTTCGGCATGGCAGCCATACGCTCGGCAAACGGCGCTTCGCCATAATCATTCAGCTTCTCCAGTGTTGCACCTTGTCCGGTGATCTTTCCGCATGCCTTGTACATGCGATAGTCCAAAACATCCTTTTCATCAAACCCGATGCGCAGGCCGATTTTCTCGACCTTATAGAGATCAAGAACCTCCAGCACGAAGGTACCGGAGAATTCGCACTCCGTGCGCGAGAAAATATAGAGATTATCGCTGATTTTCAGATAATCTGCAGGATTTACGATGGTCAAACCGCCGCGCGGACGGTTCAGCTCCACAAAGCTGGCGCAGCAGACACTGGGATAAAAGTCCAGTTCTTCGCAGCCGCAGTCGTCCTTCCAGTAAATCCCCTTGTTTTCGAGGCGGTTCGTTGGCAGCTGGCGCAAGGCAACAGGTTCTGCACTTTTTGCACAGGTGATGTAGCCGCGATGGATCTCGCGCTGCATCTCACGGAAGGGGATGGGGGCATCGCCGCCGAACCAGATCTCAAATGCGGTGGCTGCGCGGGTCTTTGTGTCAATTACAAGGTTCCAGCCGCGCAGGGCGCCCGGGATCATCACGTGCAGCAATAGTGCTTCCCGCAGCTTCATCGCCTTGTATGCCGCGGTGATCGGGGCACCATCGTTTTCCTGAATGGTCAGCGTTGTTTCGTCAGATGCAGCAAGCGTCAGCGTCACGCCGCTGTCGAAGTGCGCGGTCAGTCCGTCACCCGCGAGGCCCGCAAAGAGCGGGCTGACGCTCGACGGGCAGGGCAGGGCGCCAAGCGCCGAGAGGATATATTCCGCCGAAAGATCGGCATATTTTGTAAAAAACATAAGCAGTCTCCCTCACTTTTCTTCTGCAAGCAATCCGCAGAGGATCGTATAGGCACAGCGCGGCCAGGTGCCGGAATAGATGTCGTGACCATCAATGGGGCTGGCCAGAAGCGGGAACTCGTTCTTGCGGATGGCATTGCAGTAAGTTTCTATGAATCTGCGGGCGTCCGCATGGCGATGGGAATCCCACAGACCGGTGCACAGGAAAATCATGACAGACGGCAGGATTGCACCGCGTCCGAAGGCGTCCTTCGTAAGGAAGATGCTCTGCATATTCTCGGTCGGGATGCCGTACGGAGAATTGAAAGTTTCCGGATCATTGAGATCATCGACGAGTTTATCGAGGATTTCGGCCGGCAGACGATCGCCGAGCATAGCCGGCAGATAGTGCGCAACAGAGGAGGAAAAGACCTTTTCATGCTTGAAAGGAGTCAGCGCCACAAACTTTTCGCCATCCCACATCTGCTCGATCAGCGTATGCAGCAGCTTTTTTGACTGCGCATCCCAATAGGCGGCCTCGTCGTCATGGCCCAGCAGTGCGGCGAGCTTTGCCGTGCCTTCATAGAGCAGCGTGACATAGGAAGCCGTATCCGGCGTGAGCAGGACGAGATGATCGGCGAAGAGCGAGGTGTCGTCCACGCCGGATTCGTCGCCGTGGAACACGACCGGCAGACCGCTGCCGTCCTCGTCACGGTATTTCAGCACCCAGCTGCTCCACTTGGCGCAGCCTTTGTAGAGTTCTTCCACTTTCTCACGCGGCCAAAGCTCCAGAAGCTGATACCGGCGCATGAATTGCAGCACCGCCCAGCCATGCACGGCAGGCTTGATGCGCTGACACTCGCAGTTGATATCGTCCTGAATATCGGCAAGCTGGCCTTCCGCACTCATCTGATCGAATGGACCGAGCAGCAGGCTCAGCGCGATTTCGGGATTCTGCATCAGGGCGACGGCGTTCTGGCACATCTGCCACTGGGAACCCATCGCGCCGGCGAACATCATGATCTGGATATGCTTTGCGTTGCCGGACGGGCCGGTCAGCAGCGACCAGAGCATATACTGCACGGCAAAGCGATCTTCTTCCAGCTCGCCCGGGAAAGCGGGCATATTGGCATAAAACGCATCCCATTCCGCCTGCATGGAGGCTTTTGCCTCGGCATAGGTCGGATATTCGTCGCGGACATAGCCGCCGTATCTGAATTCTTCCAGCACGAGAGTGAACTTGCCCTCTGCGTTCGGCTGTGTGAAGCCGGCAACAACATCGCTGGACATCTTCTCATAATTCCAATAGCCGCGGCCGCCGTCGAAATCAATGCCGGAACCGTCAAGGCCCTTGAAGATGAAGTTTGTGGTGGATTTGAACACGCCTTCCCACGCGCCGTCACGGCGCGGATGGACAGTCTCATGCTTATCCATGGTTTTGCTGAAGCGCAGACCCAGGCCCGGATCGCCTTCGATCAGCATTTTGGTTGTATCGGCAAAGGTGAAGCGGATGTTGCCGTACCGGGTCACAACGGTCAGCTCCGCGGGCTCCATTTCAACTTCAAAGTCGATCTTTCTGCCCTGATAGATCGGGACAATGTCAATAATTCTTCCCCGGTCGTTTGTTCTGGCCGCGTTGCCGTGCAGCGAAGCGAGAACCAGACTGTTGCCGCCATAGAAGGTGATGCGCTTGAAAATGCCAAACCATGCGCCGGCACGCTTAAACATGGACCCGTTGATCGTGAGTTTACTCATGTAATGGCTCCTTTCTCTTCCTTTGCTCGTCAGAGTTTACAGTATAATACTAATACTATAACAGATATCTGGTAAATTACAACAAGATATATGGCGCCGCGCGCGTGTGCAGAGAATTTTTCTGCTTGCAGAAAGGATGGCGTCTTTTGTCCGCCGGCCCCGCAGCGGCGCGCGGGAGAACAAAAAGCCCCCGCAGTTTTATAACTGCGGGGGCTTGCGGCGCTTTATTTGGCAAAATGCTTCAGCATGACCAGCGGAGAGGTCTTGCTGTGATTGACGTAGGTAATCCCGCGCGCGGCAACGTCGGCAGCAACGAAGAATTCGTCGTCGCTGAGCTGACCGTAGCGGAGCATATTGGGGCTTTCGACGGCTGTGCCGTTCATGGTGCCGTGACCTTCGATGACAACGCAGCCAAATGCACCGTCATCGGCGACGGTTGCACTCTGGCCGGGCAGGATGGTGAGTTCCTTGGCGCTGAAATGGCCTTCGGTTTCATAGACAATCTGCTTCTCTATATAGGCATCGCTCGCATGATTGACGATCGGCGGACGGAAATAGTGCTTTTCGTACGCAGGATCGAGATTGGCTTCCCAATCGGCCATGTTTACGATGTAATCGAGGTCGTTCTGCTTATCTTCCGGCACATTTTCGACCAGAGAATTGCGGCCATAGACCTGACCGCCTGTGAAGTTTTCGAATACGGCGTTTACATCGCTGTTCCACTGCGGTTCGTAGGTCAGAAGGGATGCCGGGGCGTGCAGTACGCCGGGGGCGGTATACCAGCCGGTTCCCAGCGTCATGCGATAGGCAACGGACAGGTCGGTGATGTGGTTATCGGCGGTATCGAACCGTTCAAGGCGCTTTTTGACGTCTTCCTTCGTAACGCCGGGTTTAAAGCCGAAATAGGTAGCCGGCATCGTGCCTTCGTGGGGATTATACTGCGCCGGGAAGAAATAAGCCTCGGGCTTGGCGTTGCGGCCAACCTTGGCGGCATCTTCGGACTTGAGGTGCATATGGAAGAACAGCGCCTCGTTATAGTCGAAAAACTTGGCAAACATGGGCCAGGTGCCGTATTTGGCATAAACATCCCCGCCGATGAGGTCTGCGCCCAGCTCCCTGATGAAATCGGCAAAGAGGATCTTATCCTCCGGATCATCGGAGCAGGAAACATAGCTCATACCTTCGTTTTTTGTGGTAAGCGGGCCATTCTGGGCTTCCACCACGGAGGAGAACCAGCGCTCCTTAATCGCGCCGCGCTCCATACCGAAGGCAAAATAGTCGTCCGGATGCAGGCGCATACGACGGCCGGCCGTACCGAAAGGCCGCGGAATGAAATTGGGGACCATGCGCAGGATTCCCCCGTTTTCTGCAAATACTTTTCTGATTCTCGCAGTCTGATCGCTCATAAACAAGAGCTCCTTTCTCTTGAATCCTGTATCGCTTATTATGGCAGATGTTTTGCGATTTGGAAAGAGGGAATGCGCAAGAGTGTGATATTTTCGTTTCAGAAAGAGGAAAATGCGCAAAAGTATTTTCAATTACGGCAGACCGCTTTCCGTGTCCCTGCGCAGACCGTCCGCCGGGGCGCGGTTTTCAGGATTCCATCATCAGATGGATGATCTCTTTATCGGTCTGTTCCATGCCGATTCTGGCCAGCCTGCCAACCGTTGTAATGGTATTTTCCACGCCTTTTTTGATAATGCCGTCCCCGCCGAAGAACTGGTTCCCGCTTTCATACATGGCAAGGCCGAGCAGGCCCGCATCCACCGACGCGGCAATTTTGGCGGCGCAGCTGGCCTTTGCACCGTCGCAGATGATGCCGGAAGTGACCGCCACCGCATTGACAACGGTGTGCGCAATGGTCTCAAGCCGGCCGCCTTTGAGATAAGCAAGGCCGGCGCCGGCGCCGACCCCGGCGCTGACGGCGCCGCAATAGGCGGAAAGCCTTCCGATTCCGGTTTTCAGGTGAATGGTCACCAGATTGGAGACGCAAAGCGCCCGCAGGAGTTCTTCCTCCGTTTTTCCGGTCTCCCGCGCATAGACGATCACCGGGACGCTGGCAGTGATGCCCTGATTGCCGCTGCCTGAGTTGATGACCACCGGCAATTCGCAGCCGTTCATTCTGGCGTCGCTGGCCGCCGCAGCCCAGGCGCGCATTTGATAGTTGATGTCGTTCTCCCGGTTTTGCAGGATCGTTTTTCCGATGTTTGCGCCGTAATTTCCGCGCAGACCCTCCTCGGCAATCGCCATGTTATAGCGAATCTGGCGTTCCAGCACTTCCCGGACATCTTCCGGACGGACGCAGCCGGCGAATTCCACGATGCCTTCGATGGACAGGCAGGTGCGGTCTGTCAGGCCCTCCTCGCTTTGCACACAGTCCTTTTGCAGCAGGGTTTCCCCGTTGCGGCGGATACAGGCAATGTTGGTGTGATAGTCCACGATCCGGACGAAGGCGGAATCCCCGCCGCAAAATGCGGTGATCTGAATATCAAAGATATGCGGCGTATCCGCACAGCGCACCGCAATCGGCGTTTCTTTCAAATAGCACTCCGTGGCAGCAATATCGCGTTCCGTCACATGGGAGATGACCTCCAGTTCCCCTGCAGGATCCCCCGCCACGACGCCTGCCGCTACGGCCGCGGGAATGCCCCGCAGTCCGCCCGTGTGCGGGATGACGACGCTTTTGACATTTTTGATGATGTTTCCGCTGACCGCCACGTCCAGCCGGTCCGGCAGCGCGCCGAGGACCGACCGGACCTTCGCTGCCGCATAGGCAATGGCGATCGGCTCCGTGCAGCCCATCGCGGGCTGAAGCTCTTCCCGCAGAATTTGCAGGTATTTTGCATAACAGGGATCCTGGCAATTCATCGCACTTCCTCCTGCCTGTCGTTTTTCCGGGAAATTCCGTATTCCCGCTCGTTTTGCCTTCGTTTTCGCAAACCGCACTATGTTTATTATAATATCCCGCGCCCACGAAATCAACAAGGTGGGAAAAACAGCCGGAATATGGAACAAAACCGCAGTTTTTCCGCGCAGTATTGCTATTTTTACACAGAACTGATAGAATATTGTAAAGGAGATGGAGCGATGAAAAAACTTTTGATTACCGGATTTGATCCCTTTGGCGGGGAATCCGTCAATCCGTCCTGGGAGGCAGTGCGGCGGCTGGACACACAAATCGGGAAATACGAACTGACAAAGCTTCAGATTCCGACGGTATTTGGAGAAGCATTCCAAAGCGTGCAGGCCGCCATGCGGGAGCTTCAGCCGGATGCGGTGCTTTGCATCGGGCAGGCCGGAGGACGCAGCAGCATCACGCCGGAGGTGGTGGCGATCAACCTGCGGGAAGCCGCCATTGCGGATAATGCCGGGAACCAGCCGGTCAACCAGCCCGTTGTGGAGGGCGGCCCGGCCGCCTATTTTGCAACGCTCCCGGTCCGGGAGATTGCCGGCGCGGTGCGTCAGGCGGGAATCCCCTGTGCGCTGTCGTATTCGGCAGGCACCTTTGTGTGCAACGATGTCCTGTATTCCCTGCTGCATGCGTGCCGCGGGACCAAAACCCTTGCAGGCTTTATTCATGTGCCGTTTTTGCCCGAACAGGCAAAAGAAAAGGCCCCCAGTATGCCGGAGGAAACGATTGTGAAAGCGCTGACCATTGCCGTGGAGACACTGCCGTAATACGCCGCGGAGCGGCCGAGATGGGATGATACCGCATTTTTGCGTGATCATAGAAGAAAGGAACCGGAAAGGATGATTTTTATGAGGAAAACAACGATGCTTCAGACCAAACAAAATGGGAGGGCGACAATACGGTAACCCTCCCGAAAAAAACGGAGGGAAAAGAATTGTTAAACGAAGAACAGATTTTTGCAAGTTGGGCCGCCGATATGTATGACGAGCAGGAAACGGATCTTACCGACGCAGAATTTGCGTGCTCGGTCATTGGCGCCCCGTCCAAACGGATCCTGGAAATTGCCTGTGGAAACGGGCGGATGCTTGTTCCGCTGGCGAAGGCGGGCCACGTGGTAACCGGGCTGGATTTTGATGAGTTTATGCTGAGCAAAATACCGGACAAGGCAAAAGGCCTCCGGCAAATCAGCTGGCGGAAAGCGGACGCCATGTCGGAGGACTGGGGCAGCGGATATGATGTGGTCATGCTGGCGGCAAATTTTCTTTTCAATATTGTCACGGACCTGGATTATGCCGAAGCGCAGTCTCTGGCGATCCGGAAGGCGGCGAAAGCGCTTGCCCCGGGCGGGCATCTTTATATTGATTACAGTTATACCCTGTACCCCGAGGACTGGTTTGAAAACCCTGGCGAGAAGCTCATTTGGGAAGGCCGGGACACACAGGGCAACACCGGCCGGATGGTTTTGCGGGACAACACGTTTGACCGGGAGAAAAGGCTGGCTCACTTTGTGCGCCGGTATGAGCTGACGCTTCCGGACGGCAGCGTGATCCGGCGGGATATCCCGAATGTCAAGCATTTTGCCTCGCTGGAGGAAATCCATGACTGGCTTGCCGCGTCCGGACTGGTGATAGAGGAAGAATACGGCGATTATGCCCGCAGCCCGATTGGAGAAACAACGAACCGGGCGATTATTTGGGCAAGGAAACAATAACTGCTCCGCCGCCGGGTAAGCGGAAATCCTACCAGCGACTTGCATCAAGATAAACAACATGAAACAATACCCCCGTATCCCGGACAGTATACACGACTCGCGTATACTGTCCGGGATACGGGGTGTTTTTATGAACAAGTTGGCACTGTGAGCCGGGCAGGTTTCGGAGTGCAGGAACAATGGTCAGAATACAAAAGCCTGGTGCAAGGCAAACGGCATCTGAGCAGACCTGTTACAAGTGGCTGGAGTCCGGCAGCTTTCAGTAGCCCCGGAGCGAAAGCAAGTCCAGAAGTCTGACTGCACAGCAATACCACTTGCCTGTGTTGGCGGCCGGCAGAAATCGCCATTTTGAGCCCACTGGAAATCGCCAAAATTAGGCCAATAAAAAAGCTATTACATTTTCTTTCAAATCCTTTAAACTGGAAAATGCCAACAACCCAGGAAAGGAGCGCAATGAAAGAAACATCAAGTAATAGCTTGGCCCCCATTATAGCACAAGTCATAGAAGAAATGAAAGCCGAGCAGGGAAAGAATTTCTCGTTGGAGCAAATCAATCTCGCTGAGCTGGGACGCAGGACCGGCCTCTCCCGCGCCAAGCTCAGACGGCTAAAAGAAAACGGATTCAGAGATATGCCCCATGGCCTGACTGGGCATAGACCATCGATCGCTGTGCTTAGTGGCCATACCGGCTTTCTGGACAAGATTCTTCAAGATGGAGTCAGCAACTCTGCCGTTTACTTTCGGCGTCTGGCGGCGGAAGGGTATAGCGGAAGCCAGACCACAGTGAAACGGTACATAGCCAGCCATCGTCATTTGATCCCCGCAAAGCGGCAGCTGATTGCTCCACAAGGCAACCGCGGCCGGCGCTATATCACGGAGCCTGGAGAGGCATACCAGATGGACAGGGATTTCACAAAAGTCCTGGATCATACGGGTACAGAATACAGCGCCGCCTGCTTTGCGATGATCTGCCACCACTGCGGTCAGCGCTATGTGGAGTTCTTTCCCGACGCCAAGCAGGAGAATCTTTTCATCGGCATGATCCACGCCTTCCGTTACATGGGGATCCCTCAGTATATCTTAACGGATAATATGAAAAGCGTTGTTTTGAAGAGGGACTATGATGGCCAGCCCGTGTGGCAAAAGGATTACGAGGCCTTTATGAAAACCATTGGATTCCGCACCAAGCTATGCAAGCCCAGGCATCCTTTCACCAAAGGCAAGGTGGAGCGTCTGGTTCGTTTCGTAAAGGAAAACTTCCTGGCTGGCCGGACATTCTGGAATGTGACTGATTTGAATTTTGCAGCACTTGCGTGGTGCAATGAACAGAACGGCATTTACCAATAAGGCCACCGACGGCGTTCCCCAGGAGGTCCACTTTTCCCAATGCATCGGCAACATCCGTGAGTTAAAAGAAAATCCCTCACTTTGCTTCCACCTGTGTCCGGAACGAAAGATCTCTTTCGATGGCTTTCTCAACTATGAAGGCCGCAGATTTGGCGTTCCGTATACTTACCGTGGTGCTACGGCGAGAATCATGCGGGATGGCGATACGATCTATATCTACTCCGCCGACATGAGCATCTCCTAACCACACATGATGTAACCTGGAGCAAGCGTGATCGTTTCTGTACGGATCAGTATGCAAATGCCCTGCAGCCGGAAGAGTTCCCAACCGCCCCGGTGAAGAGCCAAATCAGGATGCTGGAGGAACCGGTTTCCGACCTCTCTTTCGAGAAGTTCAACTTCGACAAGGAGGTGGCCTGGGATGAATGAATCTGTGTTTGAGATCGTGGAGAAAAGCTGCGAGACTCTGAAGCTGGACTTTTCCTCCGCGGAGTTTGCCGCTCTGGCTGAAGAGAACGCTCTCTCTGAAGATGAGCCGCCTGCCGCTGAAGGATCCGAAGACCTTCGATAATTTCGATTTCTCTGTGATCAAGAGCAAGGATGCGGAACGGCTGAAAAGCCTGCCATCGCTGTCTGCCATCTACACGCACAAGAATCTGGCTTTCATTGACCCCGCCGGAACCGGCAAGGCTCACCTGGCGCAGGCCTTTGGCTTTGAGTGCTGCAAGCGCGGAATGAAGACTTACTTCATCAAAATGTCTGAGCTTCGCGACCGCTTTACCGCCGCCAGACGGGCCGGAAAAGAGGCGGCAGTGCTTACCGGCCTTGTTCGCCCATTCTGTCTGATTATCGATGAGGTTGGACACTGCGAGTTCGACAAGGAGAACACACGGCTGTTCTGCGATTTGATCGACCGGCGCTACAACAAGGAAGGCAACTTCAATATTGTGTTCACCAACAACAAGAACCCGTCCCTCTGGCGAAGCAACTTCAACGAGGACGATGCCTTGCTTTGTTCTCTGGACCGAGTCTTTGATGATGCCACCGTATTCTATATCAAGGGAGAAAGTTTCCGCGGAAGGAAGCTGGAGACCATCGCCCTGCAGACCAGCAGAGTGAAGGCCCCGGACTCTTCCGAGGCGCCGACCCTCTAAAAATCAACCTATAAAATCTGGCTTGTTGCTAAATTTGGCTGTTTCCGATGGACCCAATTTGGCTGTTCTCGCCGGCCCCCAACACCCGGCATAAGTAGTACGGCGCATCCTCGGAAAAGAGTGACGAGTCAGTCATGAAACAGCTGAGCTTCCTGTTCAACGAGGCCGAAGTGTCCAAGGCATCGGATGAAATGGTTATGTCTGTTGCCGCCCACAAGCAGCACAAAAAAACATGAATATACCCCTTTGAAAACACCCCGGAAGGAATGCTCACCAGGCAGGTAGAACACCGCCTGGAGGGGAGGATCTGGTGTGTTCTGGAATGCGGCCAGAGCATGACGAAAAGCGGAAGACGTGGTTCACACGCTGGAGATCAATCCGCCAGGTCGGTTGTCAAAGAGAAAGTCTACTACGCCCCCGCCTGCCGGAGTTGCAATCAGGACAATATTGAGACGCTTGTCGTCAAGGTGCCCCGGGAGAGGAACATCATCTCCGGCAGCTTTGCCACGCCGGAGACCATTATTCATATCATGACCAAAAATTTATCATGGGCTCACCCTTGTACCAGCCGGGACGAGGCACAAAGCGTCCGCAGGAATTCCTGATGTACTTCCATGGATATCTCCACACAACCGTCGGCTCTGCCCGCATGCTGGTTTGTACCCGGCCGCATCATGTGGATCACTACCCAGTGGGGCAACTAAAAGTCCAGGAATATGAAGTGCTTGGAGGCGGCTCCGGAAGACGCCTCGATTGCTGACAGACTTTATTCAACCAAAGCCTGTAAACCAATTTGCGCGTAACACTTGACGGCACTAATACAAAAAGGAAATACTTCTTTCCTTGATGGTAAGATGCGCTGTGTTGCCCTGTAAAAAGATTTTTCCTGTTTTCATCTGTCGGATGAATCATAAGACATTTCTATAACATCCGCATAGGTGCCAAGTGGATCTTCGGATAGCATACACATCATAAGAAAACATTCATATGGATTGGTAGTTAGAATTTCCCCCATAGAGCAGTCTCGAAGTATTGCGTTTGTATCATCACAAAACTTTAAGAATCGGGTTTTGGGGTCTGGTAATTCCGTTGTTTTTTGAGAATAGATGAAAAAATTCAAAGTAATCAGGTCAAAGCGATCAACGTCGATATTATGCTGTAAAATTTCGGTTATATGTTGTCTGCTGAATCTACGGCCTTTAAACTGGGCATTCAACGAAGAAAAACTGCTCTTACCAAGGTTTCCATTTCTGTCCATTGGAATTGCAGAGCAAATCACCTTTTCGACATCGCCTGCAGAGATATCCTCCTCAGAATAAACGCGGATGCCTGAACGCATTTTTTCGATATGGATAGCCTTATCTGCGTCACTGAGCTTTGTATTATACGCATTTGCGCGCAGATATTCTGAAATCTGCCACTTCAATCGTTCTTCTTCATTACGATTGAAATAATCAGCAATGATTGTTTGTGTTTGAAAATATAATTTTTCGAATTGCTGCCGTGCTGTATAGCTGAAAAGAGGCGTATTATCCATAGTTTTCATTTGGGCCAGCCTTGACAGAAAAACGGAATCATCATGTATGTTCGTATAGGAATTACGAATACTGACAGTACCTTCGCTGTAAATCTGTTGTATCCGATGCCGTTTGGGTGGAATTTTTTCAAACGACTCTTTTAACTGTCTATACTCTGCGTATCCGTAATGATGTTGATAGCAATACCAACATATCAATTCAAAAGGATTTTTCGGATTGATATCCTGCTCATGTAAAGCTTTGATTAAAAAAGCAGAGACATCTTCCGTACTCATGCGAAGACCAAAACCAAGCAAAAAAACCACTTGTCTCTTAACAGTTGACTGCGTTAACCAGTTTTTTGACAGTGCGCTTAATTTCGCAGTTGTCGGTACAAACGATGCAGGCGTATTGTTTTCTTCAAATGCATCGATAATGATTCTTCGATAATCATTTAAGGGAATATCTTTCCAATTGCATTCAAGTCCAGCTTTTCTGCAAATGTAGCGCTTCAGATAGTCGCAAAAGGGCCTTTGCACAAGCTTTTTTTGCAGTGCGGTATAAATCAACGAAGAATCCATGGTTAAAAACATGCTGTTATCGACGGTATCATACAACACATTTAAATCATTATTTGTGAAATTCAGATCATCACATTCGTATAGATTCTCCATCTGTCAACCCCTGTCCTTTTTAATCGAACTGAGCATAATCCTCGCAAGAATCAGAAATATAATGGTAAACAGTGCAAGTATACCCCAAGTTGTCAAGATATGCTCAAAAGAAAACGTGAAAAATGATTCTGCTTCGTGGGGGATCATAACGCCTTCCTGCTGAAGTCTGAGCTGGAGATTATTCAAATCTGCAGTAGTTCCATATCCTTCCATACTCCAGCGACAAACAGCAGCCCATGATATGATTTCGGTTGCACCATCCAGTTTGAAGATCAGACCGGAAAAGAGTATCTGCGGCATCAGAAGAATCGGCGCAACAGTCATTGCCCGATCTGGATTTGTAAACAGGGATGAAACAAAAAGGCCCATAGCAGCCGATGAAATTGCGGTCAGAAATGTTGTTATGAACAATTCAAAGAAAGGAGGAAAAATGACGCTTGTTTCCGGAAGACCTATTCTTAATGCGAACACGATAGTAACAAGAAAAGCTTGTACAACACTTAATAAACCGAGAATGATAATTTTGGAAAAAACATAAGATTCTAGGCGTAAGCCCGTCATATATTCTCTCCGCAATATAGTCCGTTCTTTACAGACCTCCTGAATCGCATTGAGCATGCCAATCCAAAATGCAGAGCAGGAGAGTGCAAACAGAAGACTCTTGGTCATTTCATATTGTTCAAATTGCTTGCCATTGGCTACAAATGAAATTAAAATTGCAAGGATTGGTGCCTGGACAAGCAACAGCAAGAGTCTTTGCCTGTCATTTAGAATTAATTTCAAATAACGTGCACATAAAACGCCAAGCTGATGGCAAATGCCCTCTTTTTTCATCAAAGAAGCTGGCAGGGATCTGACTTGCGTACGGGCTTGAATATTTGCTTTTTCACGATACTTTTCATCCCATTCCTTTGGATGCTCAGTAATCAGGTTATAAACATCGACAATGTCTGTAACACAAAAGAATTCCAGTGCTTCCTCGTAAGAACCGCAGAAACACAGTTTTCCACCTCGTCCCATAAATACAATTTTGTCACACTGCTTTAATTGAAGCGTGCTGTGTGTAACAAGAATTACGGTTTTCCCGTTGTCTGCCATGGAACGGAGCGAGTTCATCAGGTTCCTTTCGGTACCGGGGTCAAGACCGGAAGCTGGTTCATCTAAAAAAAGCAGATTTGGGTCAGACAAAAGTTCAACTGCAATACTTGCTCTTTTTCTCTGTCCGCCACTCAGATTTTTTATCAGACTTTCTTTTTTATCTGTCAATTCCACGGTGGTTATCGCACGCGAGATTGCCCGTTCGCGATCTTCTTCCGTTGCATCTGTCGGTAATCTTAATTTTGCTGTATAAGATAACATATCGTAAAGAGTTAAATTGTCGTAAACGATATCAGACTGTGGGACATATCCGACCAGTTTTTTTAGCGAATCGAAATTTTTATATAAATCAATACCGTTTATGCAAACTGAACCGCTTGCCGGTTCCAAATACCCGCACATAGCGTTCAAAATCGTAGATTTTCCGGCTCCAGAGCCGCCAATAATGGAAACGAGTTCTCCAGGATGGATATTAAGATTTACATGGTCACATGTGATATGCTTTTTTTGCTTTTGTTTGCGAACAATAACCACATCAGATGCGTCGACAGTTATGCCGTTTTGATAGCAGCAATAATAGATGGATTTTGTTGTAAAAATCAATTTAGAGTTAGTTATAACAATAACATCTTTTTCATGAAGCAGTGTTTTGGAAAAAATTCTTCTGCCATTCACAATAACGCCGTTTGTACTGCCCTGATCGATGATAAAGAAGCTGTTTCCTTCTCTTTCAATGGTGGCATGAAGTTGAGAAACGCTAATGTGTGGTAACGTTATGCTGCAATCATTGCTTCTTCCAATACTGATGTTGCTTCGAGTCTGTATGGTATTCCACTTGTTCTGTGATCCTGTGGCAGAAATCACAAGAAGAACGCCTTCAGAGATTGTTTCTATGCCATCGTCAATACGGAAAAAATCGCCGTCCGACAGAATTCGTTGATGAATTTGTTCGTCGTTATAAATTAAACCGTTTGTACTGCCATTGTCAAAAATTGTCCATGTTCCATTTGACAGAATAAACATACCGTGATTTTCCCGCGAAACCAATGGAGATTCCAAAGCAATATCATTATCCGACTTGCGCCCGAATGTCACAGTGCTTTTGTGAAATGTGGACAGCTCGATAGTATACGGCGCTTTATCAGCGTCGAAAATCGTCACTTGTCGTCCTAAAGCTGGGGTTGTTGGTGGCGCGTAAAGTGTTGTTTTTTCCAAATTCATCATGTAACGTCTCCTGAATCATTACTGTATTGATGTATGGATCACTCCGGCAATCCATTTGGCGAGTTTAAATGGCGCAACAAATAACCCGATTATAGCAGATAAAATGAATTTGACGCTGAAATAAATGAGCCACCCTATCCAGGACATCCATATAAACATTGCCGGTTGAATTCGGTTAAGTGCTTTCCAACCGAAAATTGAACATGCCAACATTACGATCAATGCTAATTCGCCCTGAGAAGTCCACAGTGCGACGGCGATCCCCCAAACAGCAAGAGCCATTACGATAACTATGACATAATAGCCTCCTGTCGATGCCAGGAATTTTCGAATGCCACCATTTTTTGAATGACTTTCTGTAAAATTTACAGATCTATTCCCTTCCTCCTGTGGCAGCGGATTTGACGGCGCAATAACAGGTTGTTCGCAGGTGCCTTTTGATAGGCAATTATCCGGGACAGCAAAAGAACTGACAAAAGTTTCTCCGGGATCTTTTCTCATTTGTATGGATTGGGCAGTTCCTTTTTCAAAAACCTTGCCTTGTTCGCGCAGTTCATTCAAAACCGGCAGAAGCTTATTGAAATAAATAACTCCAGAAGTAAACACCATACGATAACCAGTTGTTGAAATCACATCCTTTTCATGAAGCTCCACGCGTTTGTGTACTTTTCGATGATTACAATAAACATCAGACGGCGTACACGACAGATCCAAGTAAAAATGTTCTCCTGCTCGCTCAATGTATGCTCCTGACATCGGTGCAATAATATCCAATGTTGTTTGTGCGTCAGATAGGGGTATGGATTCCCATGTTCTTGCGTAGTCTTTGGATGGAAAGATCATTAAAACCCCATCTGATACCGATTCAATGCCGTCGTCGATACGGACAAAGTCGTCTTCCTCGATCATGACCTCGGAGACTTCTTCATTCTTATGTATGATGCCATTGGTACTATTGTGGTCATAGATTTTCCACTGGCGGTTTTCAAGCGAGAAGACGCCATGTTGTCTGGAAACAAGATGAGAGGATAAAACAATATCATTGGAGGTTGCTCTGCCAAAGGTCAATTCTGATTTCTCAAAGGATAATAACTCGATCTCCTTAGGAGCGTTCATAGCATCAAAAATATAGATGAATTGTGAGTTTTGTGAGGCGGGATGAACACGGACGGTTTCATTAAGTGGCATGGATAGACCTCCGGTTGTAGCATTACTGTGAAAACATAGAGATTGTTCAATCCTTTACTATTTGAACTTGTCCAAAAAAAGTCTACATCCCATAATTCTTCATCATTATACAAGAAACCCTGCAAGGATAAGGTGTCGCCAATACGGTTTATACGGAAAGTTCCATTTGTAATATTTTGGTTCGATGCATATAGTTCAATGTGTGAACCCCCTTGTGCATACACAACCATACCTGTCAGGAGAACTGAAATTGCCAATAACATCGCCAAAGCTGTACGTATTTTTTTCATAGACAATACCTCATTTTGTGTTATTTAATAAACAGTTGTCAGAACGCAGAGATTAAGAGTTCGAGACACTACAAGGACTTTCTTTTGCCAAATCAAGCAGTAATAGAATCATTTACAGCTCCAACAAAACTTTCCTACTGCACTTCATAAGGAATATCACCTTTTTCCGCATACTGTTGTGCGAGACTGCCTTCTGTCACATACAACGTTGCCTGGAAGCATCCGGAGAATGCTCCGGCTCCAATCTCTGTTAAACCAACGGGCAGATCGATTCTTTTTACTGCAATACATCCTTCAAAGGCCTGTAAACCAATAGAACGACAACTCTCCGGCAAAATTATTTCAGGAAGGCCATAGCAGTACTGGAAGGCATAATCTCCGATGCTCACTATATTTTCCGAGATATGAAATTCGCTGATTGCTGAACATCCCCAAAAGGCACTATCTTCAATTATTGTAACACTGTCGGGAAGATCGACTTTGCTTAATGTCAAGCAAGAACAGAATGCGCCTTCTTCGATACGCTTCAGGTTTTTGGGGAAATGTACCTGATAAATCCCTTGAGCACGGTCAACGTCCTCAGCAAAAACATAGGCACCTATGGCGGTAATCGGTATACAATTGATGGTATCCGGCAAGTTCAATATCGGTGCAGTTGGGCCTCCGGTCAGCGTAAGACCATCTTCATTCTCGATGAATGTAAAATCTGTCAAATCCCCAACAAGCAGTTTTACAGAGTTATCTGAAGTTTGATCCATAAATAAAACCGTGCCTGCGTGTGCGCCATCTGCCGGCGTCAGTTCAACGGAAACAGAAAGCCCAAGAGATTCGAGTGAACTGCGTGCTTCGGTTTCGGTCAAGCCTAAAACATCTGGAACTCTATTTTCGGTAGTAATATCCGTATCGTTCTCGTGAACGTCCTCTGTTTGAAGTGTATTGCTTGCGTTATCAAAAAACTTGGAAATTACAAATACGCCAATTCCAATGAAAAGGAGAAATGCAATTAGTGCAGCGATAATCCTTGTTTTTTTTGTTTCCCTTTTCCTCGGGTTCTGAGTATTCGTCGAGGCAGTTGGTTTCACCGCGGCGGTCCGTTCGGGATCAGGCTGCGGTGTTTCAGGTGATTTTGACCGCCTTGCTGCGGCGGTCTGTTCGGGATCAGGCTGCGGTGTTTCGGGCGATTTTGACCGCCTTACCGCGGCGGTCCGTTCGGGATCAGGCTGCGGTGTTTCGGGTGGTTTTGGCCGCCTTACCGCGGCAGTTTGTTCGGGATACACATGACTGTTATTCGAGGGAGGTACAGGATCTGTATGTGGCTGGACAGTACGGCTATTGATATTCAACAGCGCATTTTTCATGTCTGTTGCGGTTGCAAAGCGTTGATTTGGATTAAATGCACATGCGCGAAGAATGACTTTTGCCATTTCCTCTGACGCTTCCCAAGGAGATGGAAGAGGATCTCCACGGATCCGGCGCTCTACTGCAACTCGCCTGTCGTTGGGATTCAACAGTTGTTTGTCTGAGTCCAGAAATGGCAGGCGGTTCCTATTTAATAGTTTGAATAGAACAAGGCCAAGAGAGTATATATCTGCTCTTGCGTCGTAATATGAACTGTTTGCCACTTCTGGAGCCATGTAGTTGAAAGTGCCTTTTTGAGAAAGCCCACTCGTCATATTTTCGAGTTTACGTGCGATCCCAAAATCACCAAGTTTGAAGTAACCGAAATCGTTAATGAAAATATTTTCCGGTTTGATATCGCGATGAATTATATTCCGCCTGTTGCAGATTTCAAGGGCAGAGCAAATATCAATACCAAGTTTAATAACCTCAGATTCAGAGAGTTTCTTATCACTGATATACGTGTTGAAGGGGGTTAACAGTTCCATACGAATAAGAATGTCCCACCCGATCTCGTTTGTCTTTTCCACGACTTTGTAATCTTCAACACTTACAATGTTTTGCATTCCTTTCAGAGATTCCATCAGTTGGATTTCACCGATAAAATCATTCACAATTCTTTGCAGATAAGTGCGTGATCCATTTAGATCAAGCCCTTCTGAACGTAAAGTGTCAACTTCAGACTGATTCTGAGGAATAGAAATCACTTTAATCGCCGCATAGCTTTCAAGATGGTGTTCGGGATCTTTGCGTACAACCTTGTATACTTCACCGAAAGATCCTCTGCCCAGTAGTTTTTCAACAGTCCATTCTGGCCATATTTGAGTCATCTTTTCGATTGACATATTCTTATCCTCCATGTGTGGATTATGGCTTAATGCTATGTTCTATACAAACTGCTTACAACTTTTAAAAGGACGTTTCCCAACCTCGAGCATTGGGCTTATTTCCCCAAAAACCAGCTCAATGGATTTTTTGAACACCGTATTTCAATAACAATAAGCGTTATATTATCTTTTCCGCCGTGATTCAATGCCTCGATGGTCAAGTGTTCTGCTGCCTCAAACGGTGATGCATTCTTAAGGATGCTTGCTATTGTATCGGTTGGCACCATATCCGATAAACCATCGGAGCAAATCAGATATTTATCACCAGTATGGTAGGACATGCTTGCTGTATAGGGAGATATAATTAACTCACTTTCCGGAATCCCTAAATTTTGCGTAAGCGGAGGTTTTAAACCAAATACAGCAACGCCAAGGTGATCTTCGGACAATTGAACCAGTATGTTTTCAGAATAACGATATATTTTGCTGTCGCCAATATTGCACAGATAAATCCGTTTTTTGTCAAATAACAGTACTGCAGCTGTTGTGCCCGCAAAAGGTATTTGATTTTCTTCTGTATATCTGCAAATGTCTTCGTTTGCACTTTTACAAAAATCAAGTAAATTATCTATCGGCCTTTCAGAAGAAAAATCGAATGTTATTGCCCGTTTGCTGGCAAGATAAGCTGCTATTTCTCCGTTATATTCACCACCCATACCATCGAACACGCCAAACACACAGGGTGATTTGACAAAAACTTGATTACAAACAGTCTCTTTCGTTCCTCTGTTGTTACTCTCTAGACCAATATTCATACAGACGAAATTATCCTGATTATTGGCACGACATTTTCCGATATGGCTAATGCATGCATATTCAAGTAAATAGCTCACAATGATAGCATCCCCTTGCTTAAAAATAGGAGACAGCTGTTTCATGACTCATATCGTTGCCTCCTGAGTGTTCCCGAGTATAGTATACACCCTGTCTTCTGTGGTACCGTAGTATCGGTTTTCAGTGATTTGTCTATCCTTTTACAGCAAATATCTTCTGTTGTAAAAGGATAGTTTTATAAAAGTGGCGGTACATATCTATAACAGAAGTGCAGGAACTGCTCTTTTCATACTCATTTGACAGGATATCATACGAAGAGGAACTTTAATATGACATACACAATTTTTACTTACTTTTTGATTTTCCTAGTATTACAAATATTTCTAAAGTATACCCTTATTATCGCATAAATAGAAAGAGTTTGGAAGATATATTTTACGGATTTTTGAGATTGTTATAAGTAATGTGGCACTATATCGGACTATTACAGATTCAAATACTTCGATTACAGCGGTATGAAGGGTTCCTGTTTCTAATGGGAGTAAAATCCATATTACGGACGCTTTCTCCCTGAGTGCTACACTGAATACACAAAAGCGGAAGGAACATACGTGTAAAAGGCATCAAGAACATATGAGGTGATTATATGAGTGTGTGCAGAGCCCCCTGATTGCATATTTTTATTCTGCAGACGATGCAGAAAGTAAATATGTCCAGCTGTTCAAATTCACAATTTCTCATAAACCAAGATTGTATACCACAACGGATACGGAAAGACAGGAGGATGTTTATGGAAAATACTATTTTTACTCGGGATGTTAAATGTACCAGACTGATTAGCACGCTTTTGGTTCTGGCGATGATGATCGGCTGCCTGGCATTATTTTCCGGGACAGCGTTTGCTGCATAGTCTACTATCGAAATGAATATTTCCAAAAGCCCGTGCAAAGGTAATCGGAGTTTCTATCCGCTTCCCGAAGGCGTATCAGAACTCATCAAGGGTGAGTCCTATTACATCAATATGGCAGCAACAAACGATTTCTATTTTGACTGTTATGAGATATATATTAAAGAGCCCAGCCAGAGTAATTACAACCTCGTCGACTCGTATGATCCGCTCGGTTATTTCAGATGGTATTATTTTCAATATCGGTTTGCAAAGGAAGGAACCTATTATATTATGCCGGTTATTACAGCAACAGATGGAACACAATACAGTGGCGAGTTTAGTTTCAATGTCAAAGGAAATGGCAACAGCGGGGAGAATGTGTTTGACGAGAATACTTACTTCTATAATAGAATCCCATATAATGTGACTCCACATTTCAAAAACGAATACTGTTTTAACCAGAAAGATTATTCGCGTTTTTTGAACAAAAAAGGGCAAAACCGTGGATGCACTGCAACAGCAATGTGTACTGCATATTCCATTTATCACGATTCTGCTTTGAGCCCCAATGATGTAAAATGGTCTACAGCCGGGACCAGCTGGGAATACTGCAAAAGATATAAGGAAAATAAACGTACATATTTCGGCAACACCTATACACAGAAAGAGGCACTGAAATGTGCATATAACTGTATCAGCAATGGTACACCGATGATCATCGGCGTAAATGGGGCAGGATGTGATCATGTGGTGACGGCAGTTGGCATTCGCGATGGTGCCGATTATAATAATTTATCTCTTAGCGATATTCTCATTGTTGATCCAAACGGAGGAGGTATCAGCACGCTTGGGAAATATACGAGTATAGATACCGGATGGGGATTGAGAGTGCCGATCGATTGATCTTCGAAAAACGAGATCCACTTCCTGCTTCATTTAGTTCAGAGTAAAATGCAAAAAACCGGGCCGGAGGGGGAAACACTTCCCTTTCCGGCCCGGTTTCGTATGATGCAGTTACTGCGCGGCGTACAGACTGTTCATTTTCCGGCAGGCGCCCTCGAAACGGCTCATGCCCTGAATCGGATTGATGTAATACTCCGACATAATGCTGTCATACACTTCAGCCAGCGATTCACCGTCAAAATCGCGCAGGAAAACCGGCAGTCTCTCCATGAAATCCGGCACAATCTCCGTCATGCACGCAAGCGCGCAGTCGATTCCGGCAATTTCGTTGATCGTCGAATGGGCGCCGATGCCGTAAATGTTCGGTCCTTCCACCGTCATGGCGATCTCCGCGACAAAATCAACGCTGGACCGTCCGACATATACCGTATATTCGCCCGGATCCACGCACCATCCGCCGTGATCGGCGTCGAAATACTGTAAATCGCTGCGTTTGATCGAAATGTTGACGGTTTTCTCCTCGCCCGGCGCAAGATACACCTTTGCAAAGGCTTTCAGCTCACGAACCGGCTTTAAAACGTGCGGGCGGTTCTGCCCGACATACAGTTGAACGACCTCGCTGTCGCGGTACGATCCGGTGTTTTTTACGGTGACCGGGACCGTGACGGCAGCGCTGGCGTCGTCCGGCATGACCAGCGGAGTGCAGTCCGCCGAAATCGTAAAGCTGGAATAGCTCAGGCCAAAACCAAACGGATACGCGGCGGCAATCTTCTTTTTATCATAATAACGGTAGCCGACAAAAATATCCTCGCCGTAATTCACAATGCCGTTATAGCCCGGGAAATTCAGGCAGGACGGCGTGTCCTCATAGCGATACGGGAAGGTCTGCGCCAGACGGCCGCCGGGGACTGCCTCGCCGAACAGAATGTCCGCGATGGCATTGCCGCCCTCGCAGCCGGGCAGATACACGCACAAAACGGCGTCGGCACAGTCGATCCAGTCGCGCATATCCACCGGGCCCGCGGTGTTCAGCGCCACAATGGTCTTGATGCCGCGCGCTTTGGCGTCCGCAAGCACCGTGCGGATCTTTTTGCGGTCCGCGTGTTCGATTTGCAGGCTCAGATTGTCCGTATGCTCGTGACCGGGATAGGCGACGGTGTAGACCAGCGCCTGTGTCCCCTCGTCCAGCGTTTCAAAGGTATAGTTGCCCGCGCCGACGAGCGTTTGGATCCGATCGTAAACCTGACTGGTCTTTTTGGTGAATACCTGCGTGCTGCCGCCGCCGCAGTCGATCAACTCGCGGGAGCGCCGTCCCCAGACGGCCGTGCGGGTCGAACGGGAAAGCGGCAGTACGCCATCATTTTTCAGCAGAACGGCGCCGTCCACGATGCAATCATAGACGCATTGCACGGCCTTGGCATCGTCATAGCTGTCCGGATCGGGGCGGCCGGTCATGCCGTTGAGATCCTCATACATTTTCAGAATGTTTAAAACGCCGCGGTCGAGATCCTCCATGGAAAGCTGCCCGTCCTCGATGGCTTTTTGCAGGTCGCAGCGGCGCTGGGGCAGTACCATGTCCAAACCGGCGGTGATGGAGCGGGCTTCATCCCGGGCGGCGCCCCAGTCGGAGACCACGCAGCCCTCAAAACCCCACTCGCCGCGCAGGATATCCTTCATCAGCCAGGCATTCTCGGCACAGTGTTCGCCGTTGACCTTGTTATATGCCATCATGATGCTTTTCGTTTTGCCATCCTTCACGGATGCCTCAAAGCCCTTGAGATAAATCTCGCGCAGCGCGCGTTCGGAAACAAGCGTGTTGATCCGCTGGCGGTTCGTTTCCTGGTTATTCACGGCGAAGTGCTTGGCGCAGGCGGCAACTCCGGCAGACTGCACACCCCGGATGAATGCCGCGGCAATCGTTCCGACGAGATAGGGATCCTCGGAATAACATTCATAGCCGCGTCCGCACAGCGGGTCGCGCTGGATATCCACATTCGGCCCTAGGATCACATCCACGCCGTACATGGCCATTTCTTTTGCAACGTTTGCGCCGCAGGCGAAGACTCTGTCCGGGTTCCAGGTGGAGCCGAGCACAACGCCGGAGGGGAAGGTGGTCGGATCCTTGCCGTTCGGCATCATTTCCACCAGGGTTTTGGACAGCTGATACTTGATGCTGCCGTCATCGCCGCGCTGATAAATTTCGTTGTAGTTACGCAGGACGGCTTCCTCGATGTTTTCGTTTAATTCTTCCTGAATTTCCGGGTTTAAAATGCTGGTTTTCGGAATTTCCTTTGTAATGGCCTGAAGCCGGTCGAGATACACCTGCAAATAACTGATGCCGGTGGCACCGTCGGCAATGCACATGGCAGGCAAGCCGAGTTCGGGCATGGCTTTTGTCATAATGGAAGTCGCGGTAGCCTGAAGATCAATTTTCTGCTCCAGCGTCATACTCTTTACAAATGCGGTCAGATCGCAGCCGCGATAATATTTCACAGGAAATCCTCCTTTATGGACAGGATACTTTGATTATATAACGCGCGCGGGTTTTCCACAATCAGAAAAAAAGAAAGTTTGTCATTTTCTGATGAATTTTCCGAAAAAAGAGCGATGCCGGTGCGCCTGCCTCCGGACGGGCGGCTTTGCGGTATGTGATATAATAGGGAAAATGCTTACCGGCACACGGCTGCCGGGGAAAGGAAGTTTGCCATGACGTACACGCTGCATTACAACTCGCCTGTCGGGCGGATTTTGCTGGCCGGACGGGAGGACGCGCTGACCGGATTGTGGCTCGAGGGGCAGAAATACTTCGCTGCGACGCTTCCGGCGGAGACGGCGGCGCGGGAAACGCCGCTGCTGCGGCAGACGGCGCAGTGGCTGGACCGCTATTTCGCGGGAAAGCGCCCCGCCCTGACGGAGCTTCCGCTGGCGCCGGAGGGCAGCGCGTTCCGCCGGGAGGTCTGGCAGCTGCTTGGTGAGATTCCCTATGGCGAAGTCACGACCTATGGCGGCATCGCGGCGAAGCTGGCCGCGCGCCGCGGGGCGTCCCCTGTTTCGGCGCAGGCGGTCGGCGGCGCAGTCGGGCATAATCCGATTGCGATCCTCATCCCCTGCCACCGCGTGGTGGGTGCAGACGGCAGCCTGACCGGTTATGCCGGCGGAATTGCGGCCAAACAGTGGCTGCTCGCGCACGAGGGCGTTGATCCCGCGCGCTTCTTTGTGCCGGGGGAAAAAACGCCGCGCGCATAACCCCGAAAACGCAGAAAAGGCCGGCATCAAGCCGGCCTTTTCCATTGAAACCGCGCCCGGAGGCGCGGTTTTTTTATTCCAACACTTCGCCGTCGGTCGAAATCACCGTAACCTGCCACGGAATCAGCTTGCCGCAGTTTTGCAGCGCCGTTTTCACGGCCTGCTCCAGCCCGCCGCAGCACGGCACCTCCATGCGCACCACGGTCACGCTCCGAATGTCGTTGCGGCGCAGGATCTCCGTCAGTTTTTCGGCGTAATCCACGGCGTCCAGCTTGGGACAGCCCACCAGCGTCACGCGGCCGCGGATGAAATCCTCGTGAAACGCCGCATAGGCATACGCCGTACAGTCCGCGGCGACCAACAGCTTCGCACCGTCAAAATACGCCGCGCCGGGATTGACCAGCTTGATCTGCACCGGCCACTGGGAAAGACGCGAAACCGGCTTTTCATGCCGGGCCCCGTCCGCCGCCGGACGCTCCTGCGGCTCATTTTTCCGCGAAATCCGCTTTGCCATGCTGCCGGGACAGCCGCAGGGCAGCGGCGCCGCCTTTTTCGCCTGGTTCTGTGCGACTGCCGCGGCGTCATAGGCAGCGGCCTCGCGTTCCACAAAATGAATGGCGTCCACCGGGCAGGCGGGTAGACAGTCGCCCAGCCCGTCGCAGTAATCGTCGCGCATCAGCCTGGCCTTGCCGTCCACCATGGCAATGGCGCCCTCGTGACAGGCCGCTGCGCAGGCGCCGCAGCCCGTGCACTTTTCTTCATCAATTTCTATAATTCTGCGTTTCATCTGTTTCCCTCCTTGACTTTCTGCGCATAGTATACTAAAATCCTGTCCATAAGTCTGTTGGAAATCCAACGCAAGGAGCAAAAAAATGAGGGAACTATTCCAAAAACTGCAGTGCTCCCCCCTGTTTGCCGGCATAGGGCCGGACGAGATTGCTGCCGTCCTGACCTGTCTGGGCGCCAGAGAGGAGCAGTTTGCCAAAAACACCTATCTGCTCCGCGCCGGGGACGCGCCGGATTCCGTCGGCCTGCTGTTGTCGGGCAGTGCGCTCATCGTGCAGGAGGATTTCTGGGGCAACCGGAACATTCTGGCCAAAATCTCCCCGCCGGAGGCCTTTGCCGAGGCGTTTGCCTGTTCACCGGGAGCCGTGCTGCACGCCGCCGTTTGCGCCGAGGAGGACTGCACCGTGCTCTGGCTTGCGGTGAACCGCATCCTCACGACCTGCCCCTCCGCCTGTGCGCATCACAGCCGGATGGTGCGGAATCTGTTGTCGGAGCTGGCCGGGAAAAACCTCCGGCTGAGCGAGAAGCTGCGGCACATGGGCCAGCGTACCACGCGGGAAAAGGTGCTGTCCTTCCTCTCCGCCGAGGCCCAGCGGCAGCGCTGCCGCGATTTCACCATCGCGTTCAACCGCCAGCAGCTTGCCGATTACCTCTCGGTCGAACGCAGCGCGCTGTCAGCGGAGCTTTCCCGCCTGCGGCGCGACGGCGTGATCGAATTTGAAAAAAACCGCTTCCTTTTGAAATAAGCTGCAAAGAAACCGCCGCGGAAACAGTTCGTTTTCGCGGCGGTTTTGCGTTATATCAGTCCTCTTCGGAAGGCATCCATCATCTTGGCGGTCATGCTGACGTCCCGGCTGCGATCCTGCACCTCGGCGCGCGGCACCCACAGGGCCTCGGAAAGCTCGTTGTGGTCCACGCGGATGGTGTCATCCCCGTCCAAATCGGCGAAAAAGCCGACCAGCAGGGATTGCGAGTACCCCCAGGGCTGGTTATCGTAATACCGGATGTTTTTCACGCGGACGCCCGTTTCCTCCATCACCTCGCGGCGGACGGTATCCTCCAGCGATTCGCCGATCTCGCAGAAACCCGCGATCAGGGCATAATCGGAAAACGTGCGGCCCGCATAGCGGGTCAGCAATAGCTTTTCCCCATTGCGCACGCCGACGATGATCGCGACGGACATATCGGGATAGCGGATATTGCCGCACACGGGGCAAACCATGGCACGTTCGTCCTCCTTGTGCGCCATTTCGTGGCCGCAGGCGCCGCAGAAACGGGTGCGCCCGTACCAAACCGCGAGATGGTATGCCGTCACGCCCGCAAACGCCATCCACAGCGGTGTGACGGTGCGCAGCGCGCGCGTGTGGCGATAGGAGAGCGTGTCCGTCTCAGGTGTCCCGTCCGGGGCGAGGAAAAATCCGCGCCCGGAGATGGAAAAGAGATAGCGCAGTGCCTCCGGACGCACATCCGGAAGGTCCGCGACCTGCGGCAGCTGTCCGTTTTCCACATTTTTCAGCAGAATTTCGTTTTTTCGGAACGCCATCAGATAGTCCGCGGGCGCCGCGGCGCGCGGCGTATATTCGCAGTGATACTGTTCCGGTTCGATATTATGCAGCATCATGCTTCCTCACTGTTTCAAAGAATCCCGGCCTGTGCGCCGCAGGAAGGATTATGCCTTCCGCTCCGACACAAATTCCACAATGCGCTGCCAGTCCTCCTGGAAGAAGCCGTGGCCGCCTGCGCGCATGGCATAGGCAATGTTGCCCTCGTGGAAGAAATCGCCCGGCACGGGATAGCGGTAGCCCGGCACAGGATGCGGCCCTTCATACAGGAAGCCGGGCATGCCCAGAAGCTCGTGCGCCGGGCTGCCTGCCACGCAGGCGAGAAGCTCCCAATACGGATCGCACCAGAAATCCTCCAGCGCGCCGGTGATAATCAAATTGCGCGGCGCAAACGCCGCCACGATGAAGTGCGCGTCAAAGGGCAGGTCGTCCTCGCGGCCGGCATAGGCGGCGAACTTGTCGCAGAACCAGTGCGGCGCGTAATTTGTGATGTTCTCCACCGTTTCGCCGACCTTGCCGCGCAGAATCGCCGTGCCGGAGGTGCCGGAGCAGACCGACGCCACATGGCGGATGCGTTCGTCGAACAATCCGCCGGCGAGCGCCGTTTTGCCGAAGCGGGAACAGCCGGCGAACACCGTGTTCGGCAGGTCAAAGCCGCCGCGCTGCTCCAGATAGGTGCGGATATAGCTCATGCAGCGGCCCCAGATGAGCAGCTTGCCCGCGTCGTCCGGCTGATGTCCCTGCGGATACAGCACGGCGGGGAGGCCGTCGTCATAGCCCGGGCCGTCCGCCGTGATGCTGGCGCACCACAGATGCGCCACGGCGAAGCCCTGACGGAAAACCTCCGCAGGCGGCGCGGCGAGATAGCGCGGGTCGTATTTCATACCGATTGTGATAATACAGGCGGGGGTTTCACAGTCCACCGGCAGGGAAAGCGTGAAGGGGAAGGTGAAAGTGCCCGTCGGATAGGTCAGCTCCAGCGTGATCGTTTCCGAACGCGCCGCGCCATGCTCCAAAAGGCCGAGATCCTCGCGCTTCACCTCGCGGATGGCGGTGGGATCGGGCGGCAGCTTGCCATACATTTCGCTCTGCAAAAGGGTCAGAATTTCTGCGCGGCGCTGCGGCCAGCTCTGCGCCGTTACGGCGGAACCGTCGCTGTGCTGCATCACGTCCGGGAGCTGCAAATACTTCAGTACCTGTTTCATGAGGATCTCTCCTTTGCTTTTCAAATTAGGATAGTATCAGTTTACAGGAGTCTGGCGAGATATGCAAGTACCGGCGGCAGATTTTTCTTTCCCGCGCGGGGGGCGCGGCCGCACAAACCGGCCCGCCGCCGCATATGATGTCCTATCCGCATGGCATGACGGAAGGAGTAAACGATATGGCAAATACTGATTTGGAAGCCCTGGCGCGCGCACTGCTTGCCGGACGGCAGGGACAGTCCGCCGCCGGCGCGCTGGATCGGGTCAGTGCGCTTTTGAAAACAGAGGACGGCCGCCGTCTTTTGACGCTGCTTGCCTCCGGCGGCGCAGACACGATCAAAACGGCGGCACAGGCTGCGCTGCGCGGCGACGAAGCCACGGCGCGCGCCGCCATGGCCTCGCTGCTTGGCACGCGCGAAGGCGCGATGCTTGCCCGGCGCATGGCCGAGGCAATGAATAACGGCAAACGTTAGGGAGGCGTTTTTATGGATGAGCTCGGACGTGTCATTGCAAACCTGATGAATTCCCTGCCCGAAAACGGCACGGGCGGCGCCGACGCCTCTCCGCCGCCCGAAGGGACGTCCGTGCCGTTCCCTGCCGCGCCGTCCTCCCCCGGCAGCTCTGCCGGGGAAGCGTCGGACGGCGGCGGCTCCGCGGGCGAGCTTGCCGCCCTGCTTCCGGGGATGGGCGGCGGGGATTTTTTGGGAATGCTTGGCGCTATGGGCGGCGGTATGCCGTCCGATAACCGGAAAATGCAGCTTCTGCTTGCCCTGAAGCCCTATCTGCGGCCCGAACGCTGCGAACGGATCGACCGGCTGTGCCGTCTTGTGGATATGGCATACGGCGTTCGCGGCGCGCTGCGCTCCTTAGGAGGGATCTTCCATGTATAACCGCTATTCCCTGCATATCGACGACGATTTTAAGCCGGTACCGGCCATGGCCGGTCCGCAGCACCGTCCGGACGGGCCGGGACCGCAGCACCCTTTCCCGCCGCCGGGTCCGGAGCCGGGACCATCGCCCTTTGACCCGCCGCATCCCCATCATCCGCCGAGGCCGGAGCCTCCTGCCCCCTGTCCACCGCCCTCTGCGCCCGTACATACCTCCTGCGGCGGGGAGCCGTCTCTTTTGGGCTCGCTGAAATCCCTTCTCGGGAACTTCCATATGCCGAAGTTTGAGCTGGACGATCTGCTGCTGCTGGCCATTGCCTGGCTCATCCTGCGCGAGAGCGGCGATGACGACCTGATTCTCATTCTGGCGGCGCTGTTTTTCTTCGGAGCGGCCGGATAAAAGAAATCCCCCATGCGGGCTTTTGCCCGTATGGGGGTGTTTTTCTGTAAAACGACGGAAAATCCGTTATCTCGTAAGCTTGAAGCCGGACTCCACGGTAACGGCCTCGTGGCCCTCCAGCGCTGCGGTGCGCCAGGCCTCGTAAGCGTCGTTGCGCATGGCGGTATCCAGAAGCTGAGCCTTGTAATTCTCGCCAACGCCCGCGAAATAGACGATGTGCCAGCCGTAATCCGTCTCGATCAGCTCACAGTCGCCGGTCTTGCGCGGTCCGAAGAGCCACTCGTCGATCGGGGCGACCATACGGCCCTTGTAAATATCCTCGTAAAGGCCGCCGGTGGTGCCGTCGCCGTCATCGGAATAGGTGTTTGCAAGAATCTCGAAGTAATCCTCGGTGGAGCCGTTTTCGACCCACTCGTCATAAAGCTCCTCTGCCTTCGCCTTCGCGGCGTCCTCAGCGCCGTCCACGAGATTGCCGTCCTCGTCCTTTTCCGGGGCAATCAGCACATGACGCATATCCACCAGCGGATAGTCGTTGTCGGAACGGGAGACGAACATGACCAGATAGACTTCGCTTTCGCCCTCGATCACTGTGGTATCGCCGGCGGTGCGGGCCTCGTCAAAGAGCCAGTCGGAGAGTTCCGCGTTATTGAAGGAGCTGTAAGAAAGACCGTTATACAGGGTTGCGCTGCTGCTTTCATACTTGGACTGGGATTCCTCGGGCACAATGCTCAGCACATAATCCACGAAATCCTGCTCGCTTTTAATGGCGGCAAGGCCGTCGTTTGCCAGAGCCAGGGCGTCCTCATACGTAACGGCATCCTCGATCTCCTCTTCTTCGGCATCCTCATCCGGCGTGACATAGGAAATCGGATACAGGCGGGCCGACACGGAGTCGATTTTGCTGCTGTTTTCTACATAATAGGCCTCGGTTTCCTCCGCAGTGAAGGTGAAGCCGGCCTCAACGTCCGCAGCGTATTCCGTTGCAACGCTGACCACGTTCAGCAGCTCGCGGTAGAGCTTTTCATTCACGCCCTTGCCGTACAGGGCGCCAAGGTAGTTATTCAGGGAATAATTCGCACGCTTTGCAGCGGCGGTGACGGCTTCCACGATCTCCTCGATCTCCGCCTGGGCGGATTCGTCCAGCGTGTAGCCATTCTTCACGGCCTCGTCATAGTAGGCATAGATTTCGGAGAGGTTCGAGAGGGTGGTATCGGTCAGATAGTCCTCCCAGGTCTGGGTTTCGGAATACTGCTGCTCGGAAAGCGGCTTGGAAGTGTCGATCAGCATGCTGGCATAATCGCCATAGGTATCCTGGATGGCGCTGTACGTATTCTGATAGGCATTCTGATAGTAATAGTTGAACGCGGCGACGGAGATGTCATGGTCGGCGATTTCCACTGCCGTTTTCTGACGGTAGTAGGTTGTGGAGGTGAAATAAGACACCAAAATGACCGCGACCAGAGCGACGGCGCCCGCAGCAATTGCAATCTTGCCCCAGATTTTGTTTCTGCGTGCTTTTTTTGCGGAGACACGTTTGTTATCTGCCATTGATAGATCAGTCCTTTTCTTATATTGACGACTGCACCTGCTGCTGTGCAAAACGGTGCATACTCGTTTATTATAAGGGATAAGTCCGCATCATGCAAGTCCAAACCGTGAAGTTTTCGCAAACTTTCGTGAATTTTTCCGGAAGCGCTGCCTGCCGTTTCCGGAAAGGGCGGAGAAAAGCGCAGGATTTTCCGCGGCCGGGCTCACCGCGCCGCGCGCAGCCGCGCAAAAAGCGGCGGCAGCTCGCAAAGCCGGGCAACCGTGTAATCCGGGCGGATATCGCTGCGGCAGGGCTTGCCCGTGGGGTTATACCAGCAGGTGCGGATGCCGGCGCGCAGCCCGCCGCGGATGTCGGAGCTGAGGCTGTCGCCCACGATGATGGACGCCTCGCGGCAAAAACCCGGAATCGTCGCAAAGCAATGGGCGAAAAAGGCGGGATCCGGCTTGTTGCAGCCGATTCGCTCGGAGATAAACGCGCCGCGGATATACGGCGCGAAGCCTGCGCGCGCGATGCAGCGGTCCTTCACGTCCGCCACGCCATTGGACGCCAGGTAGACGTCATAGCCCTCCGCCGCCAGCGTTTTCAGCGTGTCCAGCGCGCCGGGCATCAGAAATTCCTGCTCGCCCAGCAGATGCTCGTACAGGTCGCGCGCCCGTTCGGCGGAGCGCTCCAGCCCCAGCAGGGCAAACAGACGCACAAAGCGCTGCGTCAGCACCTCCTCACGCGTCACCTCGCCGTCCTCCAGCTGCGCCCACAGCGCGGCATTGATGGCGCTGTACCGTGCAATCACGCCGTCGTCCGAGGGCACGTCCAGCGTATCCAGCGTTTCCCGCAGCGCGCAGGCCTCCGCGCGGTGAAAGTCGAACAGCGTGTCGTCGATATCCAGAAAAACCGTTTGCAGCACGTCGCATCTCCTCCCGGCGGCCCGGCCGGCACCGCGCCGTTTTCCGGCGCGGCGGGCAGAGCCCGTTTTCTGCTATTGTAGCATCCCGCCGGGCTGTTGACAAGCGGCGACCGCCTGTGATAAGCTGAATTGGCCTATGTCCGGGCGTACCGTGCACCGTCCGGCATCAGGCGGATATGGGTCCGGATACAGAAAGCAGAAAAGCCGGGCTTTTCAGGGGGGATACCTATGAATCGTTTCTTTGTCAGGGACAAGTCGTTTTATCGCACGTTTTTCCGCCTGACCTGCGTGATCGCGCTGCAAAATGTGCTGGTCTGCCTGGTCAACCTCGTGGATAACGTCATGATCGGCGCATACAGCGAAAACGCCATGTCCGGCATTGCGCTGGTGAACCAGATCCAGTTCATGCTGCAAATGCTGATCAACGGCGCGGGCGAGGGCATGATCGTCATGGCCTCGCGCTATTGGGGCGAACGGAATCCGGATGCGATCCACAAAACGATTTCCGTCGGCATGTGGATGGGCCTGGCCTTTTCCGTGCTCCTGTGGGCGCTGGTGTTTTTCTTCCCGATGCCCGTCCTGCGGCTGTTAACGCCGGAGGAACCGGTGCTGGCCGAGGCCATGGTGTATCTGCGGATTGTCTGCTTCTCCTATGTATTCTTTGCCATCACGCAGCTTTTGCTGGCCTCCATGCGCAGCGTGGAAACGGTCAATGTGGGTTTTGCCGTGTCGGTTGTGGCACTGTTTGTGAATATTTTCCTCAATTATGCGCTGATTTTCGGCAAATTCGGCTTCCCGGCGCTGGGAACCGCCGGCGCGGCGTGGGCCACGCTCATCGCGCGCATGGCGGAAACACTGGTCACCGTGATTTATGTGCGCTTTATTGACAAAAAGCTGCGCCTGCGTCTGCGCACCTTCCTGCGTATTGACACCGCGGTTTTGAAGCAGTACCTGCACTGCGGTGTGCCGGTCATCCTGTCCAGCGGCGTGTGGGGCATCGGCATGGCGGCGCAGACCGCCATTCTGGGCCACATGGGCGCCTCGTCCATCGCGGCGAACTCCATCGCCACGACGGCTTTCAATATCCTGACGGTCGTGACCTATGGCTCCGCCAACGCTTCGCAGGTCATCACCGCGAAAACCATTGGCGAAAACCGCCTGGCGGACGCCCGACAGTACGCCAAAACCTTCCAGATCCTGTTCCTCGGCATTGGCCTTGTCACGGGCGCGCTGATTTTTGCGCTGCGCGGCGTGATCGTGGGAATGTACAATATCTCCGGCGAATCCGCGGCGCTGGCGCGGAACTTCCTGGCGGTGCTGTCCGTCACCGTCATCGGCACGTCGTATCAGATGTCGTGCCTGTGCGGCATTGTCCGCGGCGGCGGCGACACCCGTTTTGTGCTGTATAACGATATGATTTTCATGTGGGGCATTGTGCTGCCGCTGTCGGCGCTGGCCGCCTTTGTGCTGCACTGGCCGCCCGTTGCGGTGTTTGCGTGCCTGAAATCCGACCAGGTTACCAAATGCGCGGTTGCGGTCGTGAAGGTCAACCGCTTCCGCTGGATCAAAAGCCTTGCCCGCGCGGAGGCAAAATAAACGAAAGACTGCCCAAAGAACTCGTCCATTCCGGCGCGGAGATTCGTCCTCCGCGCCTTTTTTAGATTGCGGGTTTTGTCAAGAATTCCGAGAGTTTCCCGTTTTCCAGTGAGAAAAAATAGTCATTCTGCCAAAAACGCCTTGACAGGACGTTTTTCCCAAGATAAACTGATTTCAGATGAAGAATCGGAATTTCTAACAGGGAGGATAATGCTTATGAAACTGAATGTCGGCGCATATACCGTCTGTTTCCAGGACGGCGGGCTGACCGTGGAGAAAGGCGGGAAAGTTCTTTACTTCAACCGTCGCCCCATTTATGTGTCCTGTAAAACCTATGGCGCGATCAATGAATTCCGCGACTGCGCCTATGAATCCATAAAGGAAACGGCAATGGGCATCTGCGGCGAAGGCCATTTTGTCACAGATAACGGCTCCGTGCTCTTCGTGCGCGATCTATATACCGTGGAAGGCGGCGCTTTGAAGATCGCCCGCAAGACCGTCGTGGAAAAGGCTGTGGAAAACGACCTCGGCTTCCAGACAAAGATCTTCTTCTATCAGGCACAGTCGGATGACCTGATGGATTATCACTACTTCTCCCCGGGCCAGTGGTACCGTCACAATGAGTTTGCCGCCAGCTATGCACTGGGCAAAAACATGGATATGCAGTACTACTACCGCCGCGAGACCTGCTCCGGTCTGCCGATGTTTGCCATGCAGCACATCACCACCGGTGAGACCATTTCCATGTCCCGCTGGGCCGCAAATGCCACGCTGCCCTCGCTGGACCGCACCACGACGGAAAACTATGCCTATGTGGATCCGAAAATGACCGTCGGCTCCTTCGGCGTCAGCAAGGCAAAGCCGGAGGCTTTGACCTATACATATTATGGCCATGTTATGTCGACGCCCCTGCCGAATGCCCAGTGCGACGGCGTGGCAATCGACTATATTTACCCGGCAGTGGACGGCCAGCAGCCTGTGATGGGCCGCGGACCCTTCAATGTGGAGCAGCCGCTGCGCAATATCACCATCGTGCACCCCATGCGCGAGGGCTTTGGCCAGGATTATGCCGTGGCCGTGACCTTTGCCAACTATCCGGACTTCAACACCATGATGCGCGAAACCTGGCGCGAGGTTTATCCGCGTTTGAAGGACCGTCTTTTCGACGTGGACAACGGCCTGCTCTTCGACAATATGATGAAATTCTTAAAAACCGTGACAAAACAGTTCGGCAGCGCCTGGGGCACGCCGTTTGTGGCGCAGCTTCCGGACTTTGATCCGAACTCCTTCTCCGCGGAGATCGGCTTTGTCGGCCAGCAGACCGGTATCGGCTATCAGCTGCTGCGCTGGGGCGTGATGAATCATGATGAGGAAGCCATTGAAAAGGGCCTCGGCATCCTTGATTACTGGGCAAACGAAACGATGACCGAAACCGGCTGCCCGAAGGTGTGGGTACACCTGTCTGTGCACCAGTTCGAGCCGCAGCCCCAGTGGGTCCGCGAGATCGGTGACGGTTTGGAGGCCATTCTGGATGCCTATGTCTTTGAGAAGAAGCGCGGCATCGAGCACGCCAATTGGCTGGACTACTGTGTCAAGACCGCTGACTGGCTTGTGGCCAATCAGAACGAGGACGGCAGCTGGTATCGTTCCTATAATTACGACGGTTCCGTCTGCATGGATTCCAAGGCCAGCACGCCCTGCGTCATTCGCTTCCTGATCCAGATGCAGCTGGTCACCGGCCGGAAGGAATACTTCGATTCTGCCGTGCGCGCCGGCAACTGGACGTATGACAATATGTACCTCGGCTTTGAGTACCGCGGCGGTACCTGCGATCAGTCCGATGTGCTGGATAAGGAATCCGGCATTTACTGCCTGTTCGCCTTCCTGGCACTTTACGATGTGGATCCGCAGAAGCGCTGGCTGGATGCAGCCTGCGGCGCGGCAGACTATGTCGAAACCTTCACCTTTGTGTGGAGCTTCCCGGTGGACAGCCCCTACCCCTGCCATCCCTTCACCCGCAACCACATCAGCGGCCAGAGCAATGTGACGGTCGGTACGGGCGGCGGCGATGTGTATATGGCGGCGTGCAGCTATGTGTACTATCGCCTGTACCTCCTCACCGGCGACCAGCAGTACTGCGACTTTGCCGAGTTCATTAACCTGAACTGCAAGCAGGCCAACGACATCGACGGCAGCTGCGGCTATAAGTACATCGGTATGGTGAACGAAGGCGGCGGCTTCGGCGAGCAGCAGTATCGCGGCCGTTATCACTGGCTGCCCTGGTGCACCTTCGTTGAGGTGGATCCGTCCTCCCGCTTCTATGACACCTTCGGCGCCTATGAGGTGGCCGAGATTGAAAAGCTGCCGCTGGAGGAGCGTCAGCGCCGCAACCGCATTTACGATACCTACGCAAAATAATCCCGCATGGGCCGGACCGGCCCGATGCGCCGAAGCGGCGCGGGGAGGCTGTCCCTGCGCCGCTTTTTGTACAAAAAACGTGTGAAATACCCCGCTGCAACGCCCGGTTGCGCAAATTCCACGCGCGGTCGCTTGCACGCAACGGTCCGTTTTCGTATAGTGATGCCATAGACAGGAGGAATTTCAGCTATGGATCTTGGAAACAGAATACAAAAGCTCCGGCGCGGCCGGGGACTTTCCCAGGAGACGCTGGCGGAGCGCCTTGGCGTCACCCGGCAGGCAGTCAGCAAATGGGAAACGGGCGAATCCCTGCCGGACGTTGTCCGGCTGGCGCAGCTGGCGGACCTTTTTGGCGTGAGCACGGACTATCTCATCCGCGGCGTCCCGGCAGAGGATGCGCCGGCCGCGCCCCTCGCGCCTGCGCCGCAGGAGACGCCTGCCGCGTCCCGTTCCCGCACGCCGCGCCTGGCGCAGCGGGTTGTGGGCTGGGTCCTTACGGGAGCCGGCGCGCTTGGCATCCTGACGATCTGGGTGCTTTCCACCATGATCGTCTCCTACCGGCAGGTCGATGTGGAGACGGATTGGAATATGATCGAGGTCTGGAATGTTCCGGGTTATCATTTTGACACGTTTGTTTCGCAGTATCACCTGCAGGCGCTGCTGGTCGTACTGGCCGCGCTGCTGCTTGCGGGCGTGGTGGTGCTGCTGCAACGGAGGTACCGGCTTTATCAGGAAAGAAAAGGAGAGGAGCGGGCATGAACGAAGAATTTGTGAACCTGACGCCGGAAAATCTGGCGGAGGAGCATTTGTGCTGCATCATCCGCAGCAAAAAGCCGCATCCGGGCGTGGAGGCCAAGCGCGAATGGCTGGCGGAACGTCTGCCGGAGGGCCATGTCTTCCGGAAACTCCGGGTGAAGGGCTGCGCATTTATCGAATATGCGCCGCTGGAGAAGGCGTGGGTGCCCATCACCGGCGAAAACTATCTGTATCTCTATTGCCTGTGGGTGGACGGGCCGCTGAAGGGCCACGGATATGCAACGTCGCTGCTGGAATACTGTCTGGCGGATGCCAGAGCGCAGGGACGTTCGGGCGTTTGTATGCTCGGCGCGGAAAAGCAGAAAGCCTGGCTTTCCAACCAGGCTTTTGCGAAGAAATTCGGCTTTGAAACGGTGGATACCACCGAAAACGGCTATGAACTGCTGGCCTGTTCCTTTGACGGGACGGCACCATCCTTCACACCGGAGGCAAAGCGCATGGAAATCGACCGGAAGGAGCTGACCATCTATTACGACAGGCAGTGCCCCTTCATTTTCCAGCGGATCGAGGCCATCCGGGACTACTGCGCGGAGAACCAGATCCCCGCGTCGCTTCTGGAGGTGACGTCGCTTGCACAGGCGAAGGCGCTGCCCTGCGTGTTCAATAACTGGGCTGTGTTCTGGCAGGGCAAATTCGTGACGGTGAATCTGTCGGATGTGTCCTTTGTGGAAAAACTGATGAAAAAGTGAAAATAACCCGCGCGGCGGAATCAAAAAAACGTCCTCAGGCGGAAAAGCACCGGCCTTTCCGCTTGCAGGACGTCTTTTTCTGCCCAAAATGGGGCGGCGCGGCGAAACCGCCGCTATTTGCTGATGACCACGGCCTGCGCCTGTGCCTGCAGGCACAGCTCCGCCGCCTTGAAGGCGTGCGCCTGGGTCATGGCGTTTTCCGTGCGGTGGATGCAGTCGAGGATCAGCTGGCCGAAGAAGGGATAGCCCACCTTCCCCGTCACATTGATCTTCTGCTCGCGGTCGCCATTGACCAGAATGACCTGGTTCGGGCCGTTGTCCGTGCCAACGTCGATGTACTTGCGCAGCTCGATATAGCCCTCGGTGCCGAGAATGACGGTGCGCCCGTCGCCCCAGGTGCCGAGTCCGTCCGGCGTGAACCAGTCCACGCGGAAATACTGCGTTGCGCCGCCGGCGCCTACCAGTACGGCGTCGCCGAAGTCGTCAAGCTCCGGATATTCCGGGTGCGCATAGTTGCCGATCTGGCTGCGCACGACGGTGGCGTCCGTCTCGCCTGCGTAAAAGAGAAATTGCTCGATCTGATGGCTGCCGATATCGCAGAGGATGCCGCCATAGTTCTCCTTTTTGAAGAACCAGTCCGGCCGCGACGGCGCATTCAGGCGGTGCGGACCAAGGCCCAGCACCTGAATCACCTTGCCGATTGCGCCCTGCTCGATCAGCTGGCCTGCATATACGGCGCTTTCCACGTGCAGGCGCTCGCTGTAATACACCATGTATTTGCGGCCCGTTTCCGCCACTTTTTTGCGCGCCGCAGCCAGCTGCTCCAGCGTGGTGAAGGGCGCTTTGTCGGTGAAATAGTCCTTGCCCGCGTCCATCACGCGCAGGCCGAGCGCGCAGCGCTCGCTCGTCACCGCCGCGCCCGCAACCAGGCGCACCTCGGGGTCGGAGAGCACCTCCGCCTCGCTCGCGGCGGCGCGTACGCCGGGGAACTGCTTCTGAAAGGCCGCCACCTTTGCGGGATCGGGGTCGTAAACATACTTTAAGGTTGCACCGGCCTCGAGCAGGCCGTTTGTCATGCCGTAAATATGGCCATGGTCCAGCGCGACGGCGGCGAATACAAATTCACCGGGGCCGACCACGGGCGCGGGTTTGCCCTTGGGCGCGTAGTTCATGCCGTCTGCGGTCTGAAATGCAGTGCTCATTCTCGTTTCCGCCTTTCTTTTCCTTTTCGGGATTATTTCCCGTCGCCGCCGACCGTGATGCCGGAATCGGCGAGGTTTTCAACCGACGCGGACTTTTCATAGAAATGCCGCACGTTTTTCAGGATACCGCCGACCGTATAGAAGGGGTCGTCCAGCTGCAGCGGCAGCGCGACCGTGCGTCCTTCAAAGCCGGATTTGTAAATCGCGGTGATGATCTCAATGGTACGGCGGCCGCTCACGCCGTCGATGAAGGGGCGCGTGCCGGTTTCGATTGCCGTCATCACATTGTCGATCTGTGCGGTGTGGCCGGTATAGGGCAGGTCCGGCAGTGCGTCATAGTCCGCCTGCAGCTCTGCTTCCAGCGCTTCGTTGCGATAGGGGAAGCCGTTTTCCTTGGAAAGCGAGGCATAGACCTTCCACGGCGCAGACACGCGGGCGCGCTCCGTCTGGAAAATCACCTGCTGCTCCTCTCCGTGGTGGATGACGGAGCTGGTCACCTGCGCCAGCGCACCGCCGGGATAGCGCATGGCGGCAATGGAGATATCCTCTACCTCGGCGTTATCGTGGGAGGCGTTGGAAAGCACCGCCGTGACGGATTCCGGCAGACCCATCATCCAGCCGAGCATATCAATATGGTGGACGGCGTGGTTGAGCGTACAGCCGCCGCCCTCTTTTTCCCAGCTGCCGCGCCACCACAGGTCATAATAGCAGTGGCCGCGCCACCAGTAGGAATCCACCTGCGCGTGCACGATTTTGCCGAGCTTGCCGCCGTCTAAGATCGCTTTCAAGTGCATATAGGGGTTTGTAAACCGGTTCTGCGCGATGACGGAGAGCGTTTTGCCGCTCTCGCGCTCGGCGGCCAGGATCTGGTCACATTCCTCCAGCGACGCAGCCATCGGCTTTTCCACGATGACGTTTTTTCCCGCGCGCAGGAAATCCACGGCAATCTCCGCGTGGACATACGGCGGCGTGCAGACGCTGACCAGGTCAATCTCCGGATCGTCCAGCAGTTCGCGGTGCGAGGCACACACCTTTGCATCCTTCAGGCCGAACTCTGCCTTTTTGGCCTCGGCCTTTTCGGGGAAAATGTCGCACAGGGCGACGATTTTACAGCGTTCCGGGAACGTCAGATAGGCGCCGATGTGGCGTGTGGAGATGTTTCCGGTTCCGATGATGGCAACTTTCAGCATAGCATGCTCCTCCGGTTCTTGATTTTACCGTCATTATACAGGACGGTGGGTCGTTTTTCAATCGCCGGGCGCATTTTTGAGGAAAAAGAAACTGCCGGACGATTTTTTCGTCCGGCAGTCGGGTTTTTATCGGAAGTTATTTCGCGATTTTCAGCGTCGCGGTGAAATCGCCGATTTCCACGTCCTTTTCCATGACGTAGTCCGCCGATTCGGCGAGCACGGCCAGCGCTTCGCGCTCGATATCGGCGCGGAAGCCGTCCACCACAGCTGCAAGCTCGGCTGCATCCGTTGCCACGGCAATACGTACGCGGTCGTCCACGCGGAATCCGGCCTCACGGCGCAGCACCTGGCAGTTGCGCAGCAGGTCGCGGTACAGACCCTCGGCACGCAGCGCGTCGGTGATGGATGCATCGAGCGCAACCAGCTCCTCGCGCTTCTCCGGGATGTGCGCGGCAATGTGCGGCTTCGTCTTTGCCAGCAAATTGAACTGGTCGGCGGCAATCGGGGTGTCATAGCCCGGTACGGTGACAGCCTCGCCTGCCTCGCACTGCGCGGTGGCAGCGGCCATTTCGGTATCCGACAGGCCGTCGATCAGGCCCTTCACCTTCTGCAGGTCGCCCTTCAGCGTGCGGCCGGCCACTTTGAAGTTCAGCTGGAGATAATGATCCTCCAGCGAGGAGGCGTCGTCCACAAAGACGATGTCCTTCACGTTCAGCTCGTCGCGGATGACGGCAAGGTAAGGCGCCAGCTCATCCGCACGCGAGCTGTGCAGATACAGAGCAGACAGCGGCTGACGCACCTTGATCTGACGCTCGTTGCGCAGCTTCAGCGCAGTGGCGATCACGTCGCGCGCAGCGGCGGTGGCATCCAGCAGCGCCTGGTCGATGGCACCCGGCTTCGGGAACCCGGCCAGATGCACGCTTTCCGCAGCCTCCGGCTGGTACTTGCGCACCATGTTCTGCCAGATATACTCCGTCATGAACGGGATGATCGGTGCCATGGCGCCGCAGATATTGCGAATGGCATAGAAGAGCGCGGTATAGGCCTCCTGCTTGTCGGCGTCCTCGCCTTCCTTCCAGAAGCGGCGGCGGTTAATGCGCACATACCAGTTCGAGACATCGTCCACACACTGCTCAAAGGCGCGCACCACGTCGGCAGTGTTGTAGTTTTCATAGGTACGCGTGGCGGATTCCACAAAGGCCGCCACACGGGAGGCAAGCCAGCGGTCGGAGAGGTTCTGATACACCGGCTCCGCACCGATCGTCGGGTTGTCGATCTCGGCGTAGGTTTCAAAGAAGGTGTAGATATTCCACAGGCCCAGCATCTTGCGGCGCGCCTCGTCGCCCAGGTTGAAGCCGAAACGCACGTCGGAAGCGACGTTTGCGCCGGCATACAGGTAACGGATGGCGTCCGCACCGATGCGCTCGGCGGCCTCGTCAAAGCGGATCATGAAGCCGGTCTTGGAGAAGCGGGAACCATCCTCGCTCACGACGGAGTTATAGGCCAGCACACGCTCGTACGGCGCACGGCCGGTCAGCGTGACGGACATAAAGAGGATGGAATAGAACCACAGGCGCACCTGCTCGCGCATTTCGGTGACCCAGTTGGCCGGGAACTGCTTTTCCCAGTATGCCCGGTCGGAGAAATATTTGTTGGTGGAGAACGGCGTGATGCCGGCATCCAGCCACACGTCGCCGACGGAGGGGATACGGTTCACCTCGTGGCCGCAGCCGGGGCAGCGGATGGCGACTTCGTCGATCCACGGACGGTGCAGTTCCGGCAGCGCGTCCACCTTTGCGGGGTCAACGGCCAGCTCGCGCAGCTCGGCGCGGGAGCCCACCACGGTCACTTTTCCGCAGTCCGGGCAAACATAGAAGGGCAGCGGCAGGCCGTAATAGCGCTTACGGGAGATGTTCCAGTCGCCCATGTTGTTCAGCCAGTCCAGCATACGCTTGCCGATGTAAGGCGGATCCCAGGTCACGCCTTCGGCGGCGCGGATGAGCTGCGGACGGATCTCATCGGTCTTGATGTACCACTCCTCGACGAGGCGGAAGAGCACCTGGCTCTTGCAGCGCCAGCAGACGGGGTACATATGGGTGAACTCCATGGTTTTATAGAGCTTGCCCAGTTCCTTCAGCTTATCAAATACCGGCTGGGCGGCCTCTGCCGCAGTCAGGCCGGAGAGGAAATCATAGTTGTCGTAAATTTTGCCGGATTCGTCGATCGGGCAGATCTCGGCAAGGCCGAGGGAACGGCCCAGCTCAAAGTCCTCCGCGCCGCAGCCCGGGGCGATGTGGACAACGCCGGAGCCTTCGTCCGCGGCAACGTCGTACCACGGCACGACCTTGTGCTCGACGCCCTGCTGCACCGGCAGCATCGGGAAGATGGATTCATAGGAGAGACCAACGAGATCCTCGCCCTTCAGGGTTTCGATGACGTTTTTCGCGCCGTCGATGTAGCCGAGCGAGTTTTTCGCCAGCACGAGCGGGCGCGGCGAGTCGTCGGTCAGGATTTTCACGTAGGTCAGCTCCGGATTCACGGCCAGCGCAACGTTTGCGGAGAGCGTCCACGGCGTGGTGGTCCAGACGAGCAGGTCAAAGTCGCGCTCCGCCATCGGCACGCGCACGAAAACGGAGGTATGCGTGACTTCCTTGTGCGAACCGGTCATTTCGTGCTCGGAAAGCGAGGTGCCGCAGCGCGGGCACCACGGCATGGGACGGTTTTCCGTCGTGATCCAGCCGCGCTCGTCGCAAACCTTCAGGAAATGCCAGATTCCCTCGATATTTTCATCGGAATTGGTGTAATAGGAGTTGTCCCAGTCCATCCACTGGCCCAGGCGCTTGGACTGTTCCGTGATGATGCCGGAGAATTTCTTCACACGGTCCACGCACTTGCGCGTGAATTTATCCATGCCATAGGCTTCGATATCGCGCTTGCCGGAGAAGCCCAGCTCCTTTTCCACCTCGACCTCGACCCACAGGCCCTGGCCGTCGAAGCCGTTGCGGTAGTGGCAGGCGTGCCCCGTCATGCCCTTATAGCGCAGGATGATGTCCTTAATGCTGCGGCCCCAGGCGTGGTGGACACCCATGGGGTTGTTGGCCGTGATCGGGCCATCGAGAAAACGGAAGATCGGGCCGTTTTCGTTTTTCTTCATCAGCTTCTGCTGAAATCCCTCGCGCTCCCAGAGGTCCAGGATTTCATGTTCCATTTGGATAAAATCAGGCTTTTTCATAAATACCCTCCCGGCATTTGTTAATTCCCGTTCTGCTGCACGGCCGCAGCGCCTTTGTGCGGTGTAAAAAAAGCCCGTCCTGCAAAAGGACGAGCTTACCCCGTTTCATACCACCTTATTGCACGCACTGCCATGCGCCTTCCCGGTAACGGCGGGAAATCCGTCGCGGCCTACTGCATCCGGCGCACGGCGCGGCATGGTTCGGCGCGCGGCTCGGGAGTGATTTGCCGTACTGCCGCGCCGCCGGGCTTTCACCCTCCCCGGCTCGCTTGGGACACGTTTTTGCTGCACAGCGCTCTCCGTCATAGCCTTTAACAGGATATTTATACACCGAAAACCGCGTGTTGTCAAGGGTTTTCCCCTTTTTTTATATTCCCCGGAAGGAATTTTGGTAAGACGCGTTTGCAAAACCTCCGCGGAGGTTTTGGGGAGTGTTTTAAATTCCTTGCAGGAATTTGAGAGGAACGTATTTCAAAACCCCATTTCTTTTGATTCGTCAAAAGAAACGGGGTTTTGGATCCCCAAAGAAAAGACGACAGGGGGGGTTACGAATTAAACCCACCCCCCCAATAAACGGCCCACAAAACGGCGAGCGCACCCAAAGAATAAAACACCCGGC
>JAHAYX010000040.1 GCA_018384365.1 Clostridiaceae bacterium | reverse complement strand
CCTTCTCCCGTTTCCTCCACCCCCCCCCCCGCCTGCCTGTTTCAAACAATCTCGGCGGCCCCCCCCCCCCCCCTGGGCCCCATAACCGTGTTTTATTTAACGCCGCCCCCCGCGGCTGTAGGGGTTGAGCAAAAGTCAGCGTGGGAATGGTGTGGTATCTTTATCTAAGTGATACCCCGCGTTCCCATTTCGAAACGGCTGACTCCGTCACGTACAGACGATCGGCAAAGTTCCTTTGCGTCAGACCGGCTTCCATTCGTTTCTGGCGGATATATTCTCCGAAGGCTTTTTTGTTCTCCACGTGGATTCGCTCCTTTTCAGATGATATGCCCTGATGATAGGCGCGATCACATCCGCTGTCAATGAAATTCCCGCATTTTGACACTCGACCGGCAGTCAAGTCAGCTTCCAGGCCGATTTTTTCAAAACAGAAAGCCGCTGCGGCTTTGCCCAAACAGGGTGCGCAGCGGCTTTTTTCATTTACTTGCCGTAGGTCAAAACGGCGATCTGCTTCGGCATATCCGGCGTGAGCGTAAGGGACGCGCCGGGGTAGGTCGTGACAGAATCAAACAGGGAGGTAAACGCATCCAGCGGACCGATCGCGCCAAGGCCAATCGTTTCCGTACGGTAATGCATTGGCACCACAACGCGGGCGTCCAGCGCTTCGGTCAGCTGTTTTGCAGCGGCTGCATCTATGGTATAAAACCCGCCGACCGGTATCAGGGCAAGATCCAGCGGGCCGATCTCACGGAGCTGCTCCGGAGAGAGTGCGTGCCCCAGATCACCGAAATGCGCAGCGCGCATGCCTTCTGCCTCGATGATATGAATCACATTCTCGCCGCGCTTTGCTCCCTGCACCTCGTCATGAAAGCAGGGTACGCGTAAAACGCGGAAGGACGGGGTATTCCCGGTCAGCACAACGTTTTCCTTCGCGTTGTGATCGCCGTGTCCGTGACTGCACAGGACAAGGTCCGCCGTTTCCCGGATGTTGCCGCATCCCGGCACAGTGCCATCCTGAAACGGATCAAACACAACACTTCCACACGCCGTATCCAGCCGGAAACAGGCGTGTCCAAGCCAAGTTAATTTCATATTGTTTCCTCCACATCTGTAATTTTTTGAAAACACTGTACAAATTCGCCGGGTTTGACTATCCCGACGGCATATGCTACAATAAATCCGGGCGGGATCTTATAAAACCGCCATTTTTTTCGAAATACAGGAGGCTGCTGTCCATGAAGATATATGATATTTCCCGCGAACTGCTCTCCGCGCCGCTGTATCCCGGCACAGAGGAACCCCAATTGATCCCGCTGACACGAATCGGCGAAAATGGGTCATCCTATAATCTGAGCGATCTTGCCTTTGGCGCCCATGTGGCAACGCATTGCGACGCCTGCTTCCACTTTGTCGCGGACGGCGACGACATCGCCCACATGCCGCTGGAGCATTACGTCGGCCCGTGCTATGTCATGGAGGTCCCGGAAAAATCTCTGATCTCCGATAGCTACGTGCGGGAGCATCTGCCGGAAGGCGTAACGCGTCTGCTGATCAAGAGCGGGGGAGAAAGCTATCTTTCCAATGAAGCAGCCGATTATATCCATGCACGCGGCATCATCACAGTCGGCACGGACAGCTGGAGCGTTTCCCCGCTTGACAATGAATCCCGTATCCACCGTGTTTTTCTCGGAAACGGCATTGCCATTATTGAACAGCTGGATCTTTCCGGCGTACCGGCCGGTTTTTACACCCTGTGCGCCGCACCTGTGAAAATTGCGGGAGCAGACGGCGCCCCGTGCCGTGCTCTGCTTTTTGCTGACTGAGCAAACGGAATTTACATGCTGCAATCCTGCCCGTTTAGAACGGTCTGCCGCAGCGTATCGCCCTGATAAACAAGCTTCAGGGAGAAAAACGGTGCACTGCTTTCCAAAAGCCGCAGGAAAACGCGGTCGCCCTCCCAGATCGGCAGGTCATAAATCCGGCTTTTCGGAACCCACTCCAGCGTTCCTTCCTCGCAATCGGTCAATTCACCGGAAAAGCCGTCCGCCGTATACAGGAACATATATTCCGATTCCTGGCAGTCCGTGACAAAGGTAATCACGCCGCGTAGGGAATAGGATGTCAGCGTCAGGCCCGTTTCCTCCCGCACTTCCCGAAGAAGGCAGTCCTCCGGGCTTTCGCCGTTTTCGAAACCACCGCCCACGCCAATCCATTTGTCGCGATTGATGTCATGCTCTTTCTTGACACGGTGCAGAAGCAGATAGCACCCATCCTTTTCGATGTAACAGAGCGTTGTGTTTCTCATCTTGCCTGTACCGCAGCATAATCGTGTGTGGAAAGCTTGATTTCGTATTCAACCGGCGTGGAGAAGGGCAGTTCCAGCAGTTCCGGTTCATTCAAAAGCCGCCGCAGCAGCCGTATGCTTCCCGCAAAGTAGAGGCCGTCCGCAATGCGTTCATCCACCGTCATGCCCAGTTCCAGTGCATCACGCAGCTCGTAGCTGCCATCTTCCCGGAAATACGGACGACGGTATTTTTCTCCGACGACGACAAAGAAGGAGTTCGTCCCCCAGTTCACCAGATGGTGATAGTTGGCGCTCATCTTAATGCTGCCAAGGTTTGTGATAAAGATCGTACTGTTATAGGGATCGGATTTGGAAAGTGCGGCGGGGACTTTCCCATAATAGTCCAGAATGTTCAGACAGCCGACAATCATCCGGGTCAGCCAGCGGGGCAGTTTCTTGAAGATATCCATAATATCCGTTGTGCTGTCCTGCTTGTCATGCACGCGAACACTGTACACAATGTCGCGCAGCTTGTCGTGGAACTGATCCATCGGGGAAATTTCGCTTTCCTGATCCATTTTCAGAATAGCGAGCGATTCATGCGCGTCGTCCACAAACTTTTTCTTCACAACAAAAGAAAAGGACAGATCGTTGCGGTCATAGGTCCGGTGTCCGGAAACAAAGCGGTTCATCTTGGGCCGCAAATACACAGTTTTGGCAAGTGCGGCGCAGATCACCTGAAAAATCGTATACTTATAGTCCGGATTCCCGGCATTTTTCCGTTCAATATACTCCATGACGGAGGTCAAGTCGATCACTTCGTTCATGACCGCTTCGTTGTCCGTGCGTTTCGGCAGGAGAAAAGGCATAAAAACATGCATGGAATCCAGGTCCCGCGCAAGTTTTGCATCACGACGGTCACCGCGTCTGCGTTGTTTGTCGCTCATAACAGGAACTCCGTTTCTAAATTATTTTGTACTTTTCACATAATAACACAGAAAAACCCGGATTGCAACCGATAGTGCTTGTCAATAGTGCACAATAAGAAAAAAAATAAGATTTGTTGGTGAATAGTTTTTGCGATTGATCAAACTGAAAATCCTGCCGGAATGGGCAGGTCGAACAGTCCGTTCGCTGCTGGCGTCAGAGCTTCACTGCTCCGCGACGCTGATCAAACGTCTGAAGCGCCAGCCTGGTTCTGTCACCCTAAATGGCCTGGCAGTGCCCCGTGTCAATCTGTGTGTACAGGCGGGCGATCTGCTTGCGGCGGATGTGGACGACGAAGAACCTATACCGAAAAACGCACAGTGCACCATTCCCATCGTGTATGAGGACGCCGACCTTCTGGTTATCAACAAACCGGCCGGCATGGCCGTGCATCCTGCCGGCATGACGGCGCTGGCCGGCACGGTTGCGGAGGCCGTTTGCCCCTATTTGGGCGGCCGCGCCCTGCACTGTGTCAACCGGCTTGACCGAGGCACCTCAGGGCTGATGGTCATTGCCAAAAGCGGTTACGTGCACGAGCTGATGCGCCGCTCCCTGCACAGCGCCGCGCTGACACGGGAATACCGCGCGATTGCGCTCGGCACGGTTTCTCCGCCGGAAGGTATGATCGATCTGCCGATTGCGCGCGAGCGGGAATCCGCCGTCCGGCGCTGTATTGGCCCGGATGGGTTCCCGTCACGCACCCGGTATGAAACGCTGACCGCCGGAGGCGGTTTCACCCTGCTGCGTGTGCTTCCGGAAACCGGGCGCACCCATCAAATCCGGGTGCACATGGCTGCGCTCGGCTATCCGCTTGCAGGCGATTGGCTCTACGGCGTCGAGGATCCCGAATTGATCGCGCGCCCGGCGCTGCATTCCTACCGGCTTTCCATGCGCAGCCCCATCACAGGCGAACCTGTCGATCTCACGGCTCCGCTCCCGGAAGATATGCAGGCACTGATCGAAAAAATGAGGTAATTTTATGGGCTTTTTACCGATTACTCCGGAAGAAATGAAGAAACTGGGCTGGGATGCACCGGACTTCGTGTTTGTATCAGGGGATGCGTACGTCGACCACCCTTCCTTTGGCCCGGCGATTATTAGCCGCGTGCTGGAATCCCGCGGATATCGCGTAGCGATGCTCCCACAGCCGGATTGGCGCGACGACGCCAGCATCCGTATATTTGGCCGACCAAAGCTGGGCTTTCTGGTTTCCTCCGGCAATATGGATTCCATGGTGAACCATTATACGGTTGCAAAAAAACGCCGCAGCTTTGACGCCTACACACCGGGCGGCGCAACAGGCCGTCGTCCCGACCGTGCCACAACGGTATACTGCAATCTGATTCGCCGTTCCTATCGGGATATCCCCATCATCATCGGCGGCATTGAAGCCAGCCTGCGCCGGATGGCGCATTACGACTATTGGTCGGACAGTCTGCGCCGCAGTGTTCTGCTGGATTCCCAGGCGGATCTGCTTGTTTACGGCATGGGAGAATACGCCATAGCCGAAATCGCGGATGCACTGGCTTCCGGCATACCCGCAGAGGAGATCACCTACATTGACGGAACCGTTTATCGCGCCCGTTCTCTTGAAAATGTGTATGATTACGAGCTTTTGCCATCCTTTGAGGGCTTAAAGGCCGACCGCCGGGAATATGCGCACAGTTTTTATACGCAGTATCAGAATACGGATCCCTTCACGGCGCGGCGGCTTGTGGAGCCGTATGGCGAACGGGAATTTGTTGTACAGAATCCACCGGCGAAGCCGTTGACCACCGAACAAATGGATGAAATTTATGCCCTGCCGTATATGCGGGCCTATCACCCCTCCTATGAGGTCGCGGGCGGCGTACCCGCCATCACCGAAATCAAGTTCAGCCTCACATCCTGCCGCGGCTGCTTCGGTGCCTGCAATTTCTGCGCGCTGACCTTCCATCAGGGCAGGATCGTACAGGTGCGCAGCCATGATTCACTGGTGCGAGAAGCGGAGCTTTTGACACACGACCCGGATTTTAAGGGATATATTCACGATGTGGGCGGTCCAACGGCCAATTTCAGGCATCCCGCCTGTCGGAAGCAGCTGGAAAAAGGCGCTTGCCGCGAGCGGCAATGTCTGTTTCCCAAGCCCTGTCCGAATCTGGATGCCGACCACAGCGACTATCTGCGGCTGCTGCGCCGTCTGCGCGCCATACCGGGCGTCAAGAAGGTATTCGTGCGCTCCGGTATCCGCTTTGACTATGTGCTGGCCGGCCAGAATGACGCATTTATCCGCGAACTCTGCGAGCATCATGTCAGCGGCCAGCTGAAACTGGCGCCGGAGCACGTGTCAGACGTGGTGCTGCGTGCAATGGGCAAGCCCTCAAACAGTGTTTACCGGCGTTTTCTGGAGAAATACGAGCGCGTAAACCAGCGTCTGGAGAAAAAGCAATACGTCGAGCCCTATCTGATGTCCTCGCATCCCGGTTCCGGCCTTGCGGAAGCCATAGAGCTGGCAGAGTATTTGCAGGAAACGCACGGAAGCCCGGAGCAGGTACAGGACTTTTATCCAACTCCCTCCACAATATCCACCTGTATGTATTATACCGGTCTGGATCCCCGCACGATGGAACCGGTTTATGTCGCGCGCAACCCGCACGAAAAGGCCATGCAGCGCGCATTGATCCAATTCCGCGACCCGAAGAACTATGCGCTGGTTACAGAGGCTCTCCGCAAAGCCGGGAGGGAGGATCTCATCGGTTACGGTCCGCACTGCCTGGTGCGTCCGCGCACCAAACGGGCAGATACCGCGACAGCCCGCACGGCGCAGCGTAGTGCTGCGCATCCGGTCAGACAAAAAACCGCCCCGGCGCCGCAGAAACGGAACAAAAAACCGGCCTCCGGCCGTCCTGCGCCGCGCCCCGCCTATGAAAAAAGCCTGAAGCATCCCAGAAAGCGTGACGGCGAATGAAAATCGACAGGCTGATCGCTATTCTTTCCATCCTCCAAAAAGGCGCCTTGGTCACAGCTCCTCAGCTGGCAGAACGCCTTGAGGTTTCCCGGCGAACCATCAACCGGGATATCGACGATCTCTGTCGGGCCGGCATTCCCATTGTAACAACGCAGGGAATGGGCGGCGGCATTGCGCTGATGGAAGGCTGCTGTGTAGACACCACCCTGTTCACAGAGCCGGAGTTGCGCGCCCTGCTGGCAGGCATCCGTTCGCTCGACAGTGTTTCTGCTTCGCCGCGCGCCGCCATATTGGCCGGAAAGCTCTCTCCCGGAGGGCAGATTTCCGCTTCCGCCGGAGACATTGTCATTGATCTCGCGTCCTTTTACAAAGGCAGCCTGACTGAAAAAATCACGCTGCTGGAGCACGCCATCCGGGAACATCGCGCCGTTCGCTTTCACTATTATTACCGAAAAGGGGAGTCTGACGTACTGACAGAGCCCTGCCGCCTCTGTTTCAAGTGGTCCGCCTGGTACTTGCAAGCCTACACACCCGCACGCGGAGATTTCCGTCTTTATAAGCTCTTGCGCCTTTGGGACCTGCAGGAAACGGAGGAATACTTCGTACCGCGTGAGATTCCGGAGGAACAGGAGTCCCTGTCAGACCGCATTACGGATGAGTATCAGGTAACAGGCCTGTTCACGCAGGCCGTCAAATATCGCCTGGTTGATGAATATGGCCCGGAGTCTTTCACCGTGCAACCGGATGGCAGACTGCTCTTCACCCGGAGCTTTCAACACCGCGAGGATGCTGCACTGTGGTTTCTCTCCTTCGGCGACCAGGCCGAAGCAATCACTCCTGTCGAACTGCGGAAGGAGATTGCCCGACTTGCCGCGAAAATTTTATCCTGCTATCCATAGGAACACGACAACCAGGTGTCACGTTTTTTCCTGTATCCTGTATAAAAGGTTCGAACCGATCTATATCCGGAAAAGGAAGGTGTTGTCTCCGTGTTCTCCACAGTATTTGAGAAAGCAAGAACGTATCTCTATCGCCATGCAAGGCCGCTGGATTTGGCACGTTTTCAATATCATTTCGAGCAGGGAAGCCGGGAAGCAGTCATGCAGGTGCTTTCCTGTTATCAGAATGCAGACGGCGGCCTGGGTCACGCAGTGGAAGCCGATTGCTGGAATCCAAATTCCACACCCCTGCACACCGCAACAGCGTGCGGCATCATCGGTGAGATTGCGTATCCGGATGCAGCGCATCCGGTGATTCAGGGTATCCTGCATTATCTCTCCGGCGGACAGGATTTTAACGGGAAAACGTGGAACCTGCTTGTTGACAGCAACAATTCCTATCCGCATGCGCCCTGGTGGCAGACAGGAAGCGAAAGCACTTGCCATGCGGACTATAACGGTACAGCGGAGCTGGCCGGATTTCTGCTATACTATGCAAAACCATCGTCGGCGGCCTGGCAGCTGGGCCTGCGGATTGCCCGCGAGGCCATAGACGCCCTGTCTGACGCACCGCTTCAGGATATGCACACCTGCGCCTGTTATATCCATATGGCGGAGTGGATCCAAAAGGCTGGCGCCGCAACCTTTGTTGATTGGCAGGATCTCCATCAAAAGCTGCACGAAGCCGTCCGCAGGCTGATCGTATCCGATCCCGCCAGGTGGAATTCCTATACCTGTAAGCCGTCTCATTTCATGAACTCCGAAGAAAGCGAGTTTTTCGAAGAACACCGGAAAACGGCTGAGCTCGAGTGTGAATTTCTTTTGAATTCTCAACTGGATGACGGCTCCTGGCCGATTCCCTGGCAGTGGGATGAGTATCCGGAGGAATGGGCTGTCAGCCGGAACTGGTGGAAAGGGCACGTCATTGTCGAAAACCTGCGCTATCTGAAAGGTCTGCACAGAATCTGAATACCGCCGGCGACTCCATGCCCCGCCGGCATGGAATTGTAAAACTGTATTTGATAAAAAAATTGCTCCCTCATGTCAAAAATCTGTTGACCGAGGGAGCTTTTATTTTGTTGAAATCCTGTCAGAACAGGCGCAACAGGAGCATATAGCAAACGGTCCCGCCCGCAATGCTGAGCACTGTACTGCGCCGCCACAAGTGCAAGGCCGCAGTGACGCCCGCAGCCACCAGTTCGCACAAGCCATATGGCGTGTGCGTGAAATCCATATTTTTAAAGCAGTACACAACAAGCACGGCAATAATCGCCGGCGGCAGCACGCGGCCAAGGTACACAATCACACGCGGCGTTTCCCGCCTGCCGCCGAAGAACAGAAAGGGAAGTGCCCGCGTCAGCAGCGTGACAAGCGCTGTCACGGCAATGATGCTGACGGATTGCCAGAATCCGATCGTCATACAGCGTCACCGCCTTCCGCCATACGCGCAGTAATCACGCGCTTTGCGCCGAGCAATACGGCGACCGCCGCGCCAAGGGCAGGCAGCAGGAAGTTATCCGGCCCAAAAATCAGCAGCGAAATCACCGCGCAAATACCGCCTGTCAGCGCAGGGATATGGGGCTTATAGGTTTTCCACTGATCAATGAAAATCACCAGGAAAAGCGCTGTCATGGTAAAATCAATCCCTGTGAAATCAATCGGAATCAAATGGCCTGCCACGCAGCCCAATACGGAGCCTAAAATCCAGTAGCAATGGTCAAAAAGTGCGATGAAAAAGTCTGCGTGTTTGGGATCAATTCCTTCCGGATCTTCTGCGGAACAAAGCAGGGAATAGGTTTCATCTGTGAGGGAAAAAACCATGTAGGGGAAGAATTTCCCGGCTCTGCGAAAACGATCCACAAAGGAAAGCCCATAGAAAATATGCCGTCCGTTGATGAGCAGGGTCATCAGAAAGACCGTGAAAAGCGGAGCACCCGAAGCCAGAAAGCTGACCAGAACAAACTGCATGGAACCGGCATAAATCAGAATGCTGCAGGCCAGAGCCCAAGGCCAGCCATACCCCGCATCGGCCAACAGGATGCCAAAGGCGAACCCCAGAAAGAGATATCCGCAAAAAATTGGAAAACTTTTTTTCAGTGCATAGCGAATTGTTGTCATGGAAAGTAACCGGGCACAGAAAACGCTTAATCCTTTACAAACAAGTCAACAAACTGGAAAGTACGGCAATCGACGAGTCCGCGGTTTGTCAAACGAAGCTCCGGAAGGCAAGCCAGGGGGATCAGTGCCATCGTCATGAACGGAGAAACGATATCGCATCCGATTTCACGCCAGGCATGCTCCAGATGCTCCACCTTTTTGGCCATTTCTTCCGCACTTTCATCGTTCATCAGGCCTGCAACAGGAAGCGGAACCAGGCCCAACACTTCTCCATCGCACACAGCGCACATACCACCGCCGCAGGCAATCAACGTATTGGCTGCAAGCGCCATATCCGCATCATTCGTACCAACCACAAGCAAATTATGCGCATCGTGCGCAACCGTCTGCGCCATTGCGCCGCGTTTGATGCCAAAGCCATGCACAAAACCGACGCCATGGCTTCCGGTTCCGTGGTGGCGCTCAAAGACAAAAGTTTTCAGAACATCCTGGGATACATCAGAGGTCAGTTCACCGTCTGTCACTTTCATTTCCACAATGCGCTCATAGTCGCCGACCCGTGCAGGAATGATTTCTATCGCACGGATCGTGGACAGTCCGCTTTCCCGGTCTGCTGCAACGCGGAAAGTCTCGGTGGTGATCGTTTCGCCGACGTGCATGGTGTTCGTTGACCAGTCCGGATAGGGGAAGGAGGGCAGCTGAATGGTCAGACGCCCATCTTCGGCAACCGTATCGCCATCGATCAGAACACGCGTAACGTGCATACTCTGCAGATCCTCCAGGAATACAATGTCAGCGCATTTACCGGGCGTTATGCTGCCCAATTCGTGATCCATCCGGAAGCAGGTTGCACAGTTGATCGTTACTGCCTGAATGGCGGTGATGGGATCAATCCCTTCTTCTACGGCGCGGCGCAGGATATGATCCAAATGTCCTTTGGAAGCAAGCGTATTCGGGTGCGTATCGTCCGAAATGAAAACAGCAAAGCGCGTGTCAATTTCCTGATCTTTTATAGCGCGGCAAACTTCGTGCAGATCATGCCATGCGCTGCCTTCCCGAATCATGGCATACATACCAAGGCGCATTTTAGCCAGCGCATCTTCTGCACGTGTGGACTCATGGCAGCAGCGAATGCCGGATGCAACATAAGCATTCAGGCCTTTCCCGGTTTCCGGAACGGAGTAGTGTCCGGTAATGACTCGATCCGCTTTTAAAGTTTCTGCCAGTTCGGCGTGTGTTGCGGCATTTCCGGAAAGAACGCCGGGGAAGTTCATCATTTCGCCGAGGCCAACCACACGATCCCATGTCATCATTTTCCGGATATCGCCGGCATCAATACTCGCGCCCGTATCTTCAAAACCCGGCACCGCCGGGACACAAGAGGGGACAGTGACCATCGTTTTCAGCGGAGCACGGCGCGAATCCTCAATCATCAGTTCTACACCGCGCACGCCAAGGACATTCCCGATCTCATGCGGATCCATATAAATGCCAACGGTTCCGTGCGGCATCACGGCGCGGGCATATTCGCCGACTGTCAGCATGGAAGATTCCACATGGATGTGCCCATCCAGGAAACCGGGGGCAATGTATGCACCGTGCGCGTCAATCACTTCCGTGCCTTCTCCTATGCAGTGCGCCGCATCGCCAACCAGCGCGATGCGTCCGTGCGAAATGGCAACATCCGTGTGCTCCTGAATCTCATGCGTACAAACGTTGACTAAGCGTGCATCCCGGATTACGACATCCGCAGACTGCTGGCCGCCGGCGACTCTGGCCAGATCCGCAGATACCTCCCAAAGCGGCGATTTGCAAAAGACATTCAGCATACACATATCCTCCCATTCCAGATTATCCTGTTTCTATTATATCGGCTTCCCGGCGGAAGAGCAAGGACAAGAATGCTCAAATTAATTGAAGATATCTCTTGCTTTTCTGACTTTTCTTCTTGCCTCGGATGCACACTCCTATCGTTTTTTCTGCATGCCCCCAAATGAAATTGGACAAATCCGCAATTTTTCGCTTGACCTGAACCTGGATTTTGTATAAAATAGAGATGGAGCAGAGGTGTTCCACGTGACAATAGGTTCCCCAGTATGCGGATCGCGCCAGAAAACCGGGAAGGACTGCATTTCATTCCGTTTTGAAAGGAGCAGACGAGATGGAAAAGAAAATCGTCACAATCAGCCGTGAATTTGGAAGCGGCGGACGGTCGATCGGCCGTATAGTCGCGGAAAAACTCGGTTTCAAGTTTTACGATCAGGAACTCATTTTGGAAGTGGCCAAAGAAAGCGGTCTTGCCAAGGAAGTCGTCGCAGCGTATGAAGAATATGCAACGCACAAAAACAGTTTTCTCTATGCAATCGCCATGAGCAATGGCGGCGGGGTGTATGGCGGTCTGTCCTTTGCCAATCAGATTCAAATTGCCCAGGCAAAAGTGATCAGCAATGCGGCAGAGCAGGGGAACTGCGTCATCGTCGGCCGCGGTGCGGACTATATCCTGCGCGACCGGGAGGACTGCCTGAATGTATTTATCCATGCAGACATGAAATTCCGTGCGGAGCGTATCGTCCGTCTCTACGGGGAAACGAACAAGGCGCCGGAGGAGCGCCTGCGCGACAAAGATGCAAAACGTAAGGTGTTTTATAAATCCTTCACCATGCGCGACTGGGGTGTTTGTCAGAATTATCACCTGGCGCTCGACAGCAGCGTCATCGGTATTGATCAGTGTGCCGATATCATCACAAAAATCGTGGAAGAAAGCCGCGAATCTCCCCGGAAATAATCGAATCAACAAACGATCGCCGCCGCAGAGTATCTCCGCGGCGGCGATTTCTGCAAAAAAACGGCCTGCGGATGTTCTTCCGCAGGCCTGTTTTTTATCAAAATACAAAGATTCAAGAGACGATTATTCGCCGGCTCTCATCTTAGCGAAGCACTCGCTGCAGTATACAGGACGATCGGTCTTCGGCTCGAACGGAACGCGAGCTTCGCCGCCGCACATTGCGCAGGTAGCAGTAAAGTACTCACGCGGAGCGCGGGAAGCGTTCTTGCGAGCATCACGGCAGGCCTTGCAGCGCTGCGGCTCATTCTGGAAGCCACGCTCTGCATAGAACTCCTGCTCACCGGCGGTGAAAACGAAATCCTGTCCGCACTCTTTGCATTTCAGTGTCTTGTCTTGGTACATGTCTTTTACCTCTCTTTTGCTTGTTCCCGTTTACCCGGGGCTTTTAAATATTTGCACACAGGTTTCATCGCCTGTTGAGCACAAATGGGATACTAATCTTCCTTTCGGACAGCTTCATATTTGCGCCGGATGCGCTGGACTGCATTGTCAATAGACTTCATGGATCGGCGTAATTCCAAAGCCATCTCGTGATAGGAAAGTCCGTTCAGATAGAGGGTCAGGACATGCTGCTCAAAATCAGACAGCGTACGAATGAATTCTTGTTCAAGGCGCCTGTACTCATCGCGGTCGATAATCAGCGCCTCTGGGTCCTGTTCCGCCAGGGGAAACGCGGTTCCATCCTCGGATACTATTTGGTCAATTGAAAGCGAGTCGTTCAAAATATTGTTGTTCTTATTCTGTGCGGAACGAACCGCACTGATCATGCTTCTGCGTATGCAGAGAATTGCGAAGGTTTTAAAAGCAGCTTTTTCGGGATCATAATTGCGAATTGCTGCCAGCAAGCCAAGCATACCTTCCTGAATCAGGTCCTCGCTGTCGCCGCCTTCCAGAAAATAAGGCCGCGCACAGGCTCTGACCACACGGGTATAGCGCCTGATAAGTATATCCTGTGCAGCCGCATCTCCCTGTTGCAATGCGGTCAGAAGCTGTTCATCCGTCATCGGACAGGTATCCTGCCCGGAAAGAAGTTCGTAAACCGGCTCCGTACCGTTTTCCTTGTTCAGATCACGATTGCATTTCAAATCACAATTACTCATCCTGTTCGGTATTATATACGTTCTTTGTCAAAATGTCAATAGGTTCGTTAATAATTTGTTAATAGCACCAGATTTTTCTTTCTTTCACAGACATTTTGCACAGAAAAGGCAGGTATTACAGGTCAAAAACCTGCTGGCCGCTATACGGAATATTCAAATGGTCATATGCCGCCTGCGTGACGCAGCGGCCTCTCTGCGTGCGTGACAGGAAACCGATCTGCAGAAGATAGGGTTCGTACACGTCCTCGATCGTCACGGCTTCTTCGCCGATGGTTGCTGCAAGAGTCTCCACACCGACGGGGCCGCCGCCATAGGTGGTGATAATGGTCTGCAGCATCCGGCGGTCAAGGTTGTCCAGGCCGAGATGATCAACATCCAGTGCCGCAAGGGCCCGGTCGGCAACCTCACGGGTAATGCGTCCGTCGGAGCGCACCTGCGCAAAATCGCGGACACGGCGCAGCATCCGGTTTGCAATACGCGGCGTGCCGCGGGAGCGCTTTGCAATCTCATAGGCGCCTTCCGGCTCAATGGGAACATTCAGAATTTCCGCCGAACGGGTCACGATCGTCATCAATTCCTTCGGGGAATAGAGTTCCAAACGCTGAATCACGCCGAAACGGTCACGCATCGGTGCAGTCAGCTGACCGGCGCGGGTTGTTGCGCCGATCAGAGTGAAAGGCTTCAGATCGAGCCGGATGGACCGGGCGGAGGGGCCTTTTCCGAGGATGATATCCAGTGCAAAGTCCTCCATTGCCGGATACAGCACCTCCTCAGCACTGCGGTTCAGGCGATGGATTTCGTCAACGAACAGAATATCGCCGGTGTTCAGGCTGGTCAGCAGCGCAGCCAGATCGCCGGGCTTTTCAATGGCAGGGCCGGAGGTGATGCGGATATTCACACCCATCTCGTTTGCGATGATGCTCGCGAGCGTTGTTTTTCCAAGACCGGGAGGACCATAGAGCAACACATGATCCAGCGCCTCGCCTCTGCCGCGCGCCGCTTCAATAAACACCTTGAGATTATCTTTTACCTTGTCCTGTCCGATAAAATCGTCAAGCTGTCTGGGGCGCAGACTGCCCTCCGCTTCATCCTCCAGTCGGGGCGAGGTGGAAATAATTCGTTCTTCGTTCTGATCTTCAAATTCAATGCTCATGTATGTCCTCACATCGTTTGGGAAAGGGCGGATATCCACAGCTTTCCACAGGTTTTACACAGCGTATTACAAAAAGGCTACGTGCGGATACCATTTCAGCGTGCAAGCTGTTTCAGCGCAGCGCGAATCATTTCTTCCACATTCATCACAGCGGGATCACAGCCCCGCAGCGCGGCAGACGCCTCCGACGGCGAATAACCCAGCACCTGCAGCGCCATACGAGCCTCATCCAGTGCATTCCCGCCTGGCAGCGCCGTATCCGGCAGGAAGGTTTCGGCGCTTTCGCGATCCTTCAGCTTGCCCTTCAACTTGTCTTTCAATTCCAGAATAATACGCTGCGCCAGCTTCTTTCCCACACCGGGCACAGCCGTCAGCGCACGTTCATCGTCCCCCAGTACAGCCATGGCGAAGCGCTCCGGCGTAAGGGATGAGAGTATGGAGAGGCCCACCTTCATGCCGACACCGGAGATCCCGACCAGCAGCAGGAAACAGTTGCGTTCTTCGATATCCGCAAAGCCATAGAGTTCCATGGCGTCCTCGCGGACATTGAGATGCGTAAAGAGTCTGGCCTTTTGCCCCTGTTTGATGCGTGCCTGCGTCATGGCCGTCACATGGCAGAGGTACCCCACGCCGCCGCAGTCGATTACCGCAAGATAAGGCTCCGTATGGGCAACAGTACCCTCAAGATAATAAAACATAACATACTCCTCAATTCACAGGAAGGATGGAAGACGCCGTCTGCGCATGGCAGAGCGCAATGGCAAGTGCATCTGCCGCGTCGTCCGGCTTGGGAATGGCGGAAAGGTTCAAAAGAAGCCGCGTCATTTCCATAACCTGCTGTTTTTCCGCACGGCCATATCCAACCACAGCCTGCTTGACCTGAAGCGGCGTATATTCAAACACCGGAACATGGTGCTGCGTGCAGGCAAGCACGATCACGCCGCGTGCCTGCGCGACAGAAATGGCCGTTGTTGTGTTGGTGTTAAAGAAAAGTTCCTCTATCGCGGCTGCGTCCGGCTTATAAGCGTCCAAAAGAACGCCCATGTCCTCATAAATCGCTGCCAGACGCTCCGGCATGGGCGTGTGCGCCTCCGTACGGATTGCGCCGTGCCGGATCTCGTGGCTGCGGATGCCGTCGGAATCAATCAGGCCGAATCCAACGATGGCATATCCAGGGTCCAAACCAAGTATTGTCACAAAAAAAACCTCATACACAAAGAATCAGAAAGACAGTATCATTTTATATCATAAATCGTCAGTAGTCAAGGGAAGGGGAACATTTGTTTTGAATCTTCCCGCCGGATGCTGTCAAACCACGGTCTTGCCCCTCTGTCCGGACTACAAGCATTCACTTTTCCGGCGGAATCCGCAGAGAAAATTCATCTTTTGCCTGATATTGCAAATTCTGCGATAGATCAGCACAAAACGTCCCCATTTCCGGCTTTTAACGGAAATGAGGACGTTGTCCATTTGCCTTATTTCAAATCAGGAAGCAGCTGTGTGAGCAGCTCGAAGATGGCGGCAGGAAGGGCATCTGCACTGTCTGAACAAATGTCATAACGGTCCGGATTTTCTTTATTCAGCAGCTTGTCCACACGATCCAGCAGCTCGTGCTTGCGCGCATATGTGCACTGCGAGCGAAGCAGCAGGTCCAGGATACGGTCATAGCAGTCGCCGTCGTCATGCAGCAGCGCGCGCGGCGCCTCGATCGTGATTGACGCGCCGTCGGCAGCCGTCACGCCGTCAAGCGAGAGCGTATAAGCATTTGTCTTGCAGTCGTACACAGCCGGCAGGATACCGTCCGGACCGACAAACGTGCAGCCCTCTGCAAAGCCACGGAAGCAGATCGTATAGCCCCGTGCATCCGGAATAAGGGTCCGGTCTCCTTCTGCCGGATGGATTGTGAACACTGCGCGGGTCTCCTGCCAGTCGAGTGTGAAGCCTGTTTTGCAGCAGTCGTTTGTCTGATAAGCAAGTGTTTCACCGTCGTCCTCGTAGAGTTCAAAGTAATTGGATGCGCCCGCTGCCACCAGCAGTTCCAGTGTGCAGGAACCGCCAAGGCTGTTTTCGTACGGTGTATGTGCCTGCATGGGGACGATAGCGCCGGATTTCAGGAAGACCGGCATTTCCTCAAGCGGACGGAATACGCGCAGACGGCGTCCGCCATGGTATACGTACCCCGTAAATCCGTCAATCCACGTGCCTTCCGGCAACCAAACATCCGTGCCGCCCAAACCGGAGACAGGCTCCTCCTGTTCCGTGATGGGCGCCGCGATCATCTCGCTGCCAAACCAGTACTGATTCGGCACTTCATAAGCACTGCGCACTTCCGGATGCGTATGGTACATGGGACGCATCAGCGGAATCAGTTCGCGGTAATTGCGATAGCACATCGTATAGAGATAGGGGAAAAGACGGTGGCGCAGGCGCATGAAATTCGTGATAATCAGCTCTGCGCGACGGTTATAGTTCCACGGTTCACGGCCGGAGAAGGTATCGTTTGAGCTGTGCAGGCGGAAAATCGGGGAAAACACGCCGAACTGAATCCAGCGCACCGTCAGTTCGTCGTCGCGGCCGCCGCCCATATGACCGCCGATGTCGTGACTCCACCAGCCGTAGCCGATATTGGACGCCGTAACCGTAAAATAGGGCTGGAAGGCCAAGGACTCCCACGTGATGGCCGAATCACCGGAGAAGCCGACGGGATAGCGCTGGCTGCCGAAACCGGCAAAGCGGGAGAAGATGAAGCCGCGTCCGCCATGGCGCTGCGCGGCAAGATGGTGCATATGATTCAGCATCCACAGCGGCTTCATGCAGGTAAGCTCGTCCTTCCCGCCGCCCGGAATCCAGGAGTAATCCGTACCCTGCTGCCAGTCGATCCACCAGAAGTCAACCCCGTCCTCTTCGTAAGGGAAGTGCAGGATTTCAAAATATGCGCGCCAGAAATCCTGGCTCAAACAGTCGAAATAGACCGGTTCTCCGGAGGAGGTATCGCGGTGCAGGACTTTCGCCATGGCCTCGTAAGCCGCATCCCAGGAGCGCACGCCCAGTGCCGGGTGCAGATTCAGTGCGGTTTTCAAATTCCGTTTTTTCAGTTCCTTCAGGAATTCCCGATAATCCGGGAAATAGTCCGGGTTCCAGGTATAACCCGTCCAACCGTCTGTCCAATATTCGCGGCCATCCCCATCGGTCAGGTGCCAGTCCATGTCCACAATTCCGACGCTCAGCGGAACGTCTTTCTCGTGGAAACAATCCATCAGAGCAAGGTATTCCTGCGCCGTGTAATTGTGATAACGACTCCACCAGTTGCCGAACACAAAGGCCGGAAGCATTTCCGGTACCCCGGTCAGCCGGTAATAATCCTGCACACAGGCGGTGTAATCGTGCCCATAGCCGAAGAAATACAGGTCCGTCAGGCCGTCCTTACGCTTCCGGAACCAGCCTTCCTCCGTGATAAGCGGCGTTTCGCTGTCGTCGATCAGTGCATATCCGTCAATCGAGCAAACACCGTCATCAATGGGGCAGGCGCCGTTGATGCGGTCAAGCGTTGACACCGTTCCGCCGAGGTTCTGGAGAGGCTGTTCACCAAAATGCCACAGCGTATAGGGCCGCGAAAGCAGCCGGATCTGCAGAGTTTCCGCAGACAGTTCCTGTCCGGTCCTATAGGTCAGTTCCAGGTGCTCCGTACGGATCGTCAAAAGGCCGTTTGACAGCTCCTGCGTGAATTCCGGCGCGGCGAAACTGCGGTTTATGACCGTCAAAGTGGCGGCATCCGTTATACCGCCGCGTTCAATGCGGATCAGGCGCGAAGTCAGCACCGTAAAACGCAGATCGCCGGAGGTCACAATTTGCCCGGCAGGCGATGCGGCGTCGGGCGTGGAGAATTTCAGATAAGCAGGCAGCATGGAAATACCCTCCCGTTGTTGAAAAATGTCAGTGTTTTCATTATAGTCATTGGAAGCCAAAATGTCTATTGTAAAATGGCAGGTCAGAGCGATCGTCACAGAAAAAGCGCCGCACGGAGAACCGCGTGGCGCTTTCATACCGCTTCTTAATAATAAAGTTTCGTAAGTTCTTTATATTCCGGCTTGAGTGACTGATAGAGGCGGTCATAGAGGCGGAAGTAACCGTCATAGATCTTTGCCTGATCTGCATCCGGCATAAGCGGCTCGTTGGTGCGGATAATCGCATCACAAGCTTCCGGAACGCTGGAGTACAGGCCAGTGCCGACTGCTGCGAGGATAGCTACGCCGAGAGCGCCGCCTTCAGAGGACTGAACGGTGGTGATCGGTGCGTTGTAAACGTCAGCCTGGATCTTACGCCAGACCTTGCTCTTGCCGCCGCCGCCGG
>JAHAYX010000038.1 GCA_018384365.1 Clostridiaceae bacterium | reverse complement strand
AATGGCGCAGTCAAAATATCTTTCATCTTCCAACCTCTTTGAATGTGCCGGGCGCAAACCCGCCCGGCACAAACTTCCTGTTACATCAGCTTGCGGATCAGGCCCTTGATGTCCTCCACGGAAGCGGCTTTGGGGTTGCCGGGCGCGCAGGCGTCGGCATAGGCGGACTGTGCCAGGAACTCCAGATCCTCCTCCCGGATTGCTTCGAGCTTTGTGGGAATTCCCACATCCACGGAAAGCTGACGGACGGCATCCACAGCAGCCTTGCGGTATTCCTCCTGCGTCATGCCAGTGGTATCCACGCCCATGGCCTCGGCAATTGCCTGATACTTTTCGCCGGTGACATCGGCATTGTATTCCATTACGATCGGCAGCATCATGGCGCAGGCCACGCCGTGCGGTGTGTCATACACGGCGCCCAGCGTATGGGCGACGGAGTGCGCAATGCCCAGACCAACATTTGAGAAGGCCATGCCGGTGACAAACTGGCCCAGTGCCATACCTTCGCGGCCCTCGGTTTCATTGGCCACGGCGCCGCGCAGGGATTTTGCAATCAAACGGATGGCTTCCAGGTTCAGGCAGTCCGGCAGCTCCCAGGCAGCCTTGGTGGTGTAGCCCTCAATGGCGTGCGTCAGCGCGTCCATACCGGTGGAGGCGGTCAGGCCCTTGGGCATGGTGGACATCATCTCCGGATCCACGATTGCGATATCGGGGATATCGTTGGTATCCACGCACACAAACTTGCGCTTGCGCTCCACATCGGTAATGACATAGTTGATGGTGGCTTCCGCAGCCGTACCGGCAGTGGTGGGAACGGCGATGGTGAACACCGTACGGTTTTTCGTAGGAGCAACGCCTTCCAGACTGCGGACATCGGCAAACTCGGGGTTGTTGACAATGATGCCGATGGCCTTGCCGGTGTCCATGGAGGAACCGCCGCCGATGGCGATCATGTAGTCGGCGCCGCTGGCCTTGTAAGCAGCCACGCCGGACTGGACGTTCTCGATAGTAGGATTGGGTTTGATGTCTGAATAGACCTCATAGGCCATGCCGGCTTCGTCCAGCAGATCCGTGACTTTCTTCGTGACGCCAAACTTCACAAGATCCGGGTCGGAGGCGATGAATGCCTTTTGGAAGCCCTTTGCGGCAACCAGTCCGGGGATTTCCCGGATTGCGCCGTTTCCGTGATAAGAAATTGCGTTCAGAACAAAACGATTGACAGCCATGATACTTTCCTCCTCAAGCAGTCAGTTTCTTTTTAAGAGAACTTCGTTCTCGTATTTTTGAACAGATGGGAACCATTCGCCGTCGGCGGGCGCGCCGCACTCCCGGCAATACGCTGTCCAGACCTCGCCAAAGGGCATGGTTTTCAGTTCCTCCTGCCGGATCATCAGCTCTGTCCAGCGGTTTTCATTCTGGAGAGCACGCAGATCCGGAGTAAGCAGCGCCATCAGCAGCGCTTTCTGGAGATTCCGGAAACCAACCGTCCAGGCGGAAATCCGGTTGATGGAGGCGTCGAAATAGTCAAGCGCGATATTCACGCGGCCCTCCAGACCGCCGCAGCAGACAATTTCCTTCGCAATTTCCCGGGTTTCATCATCCAGCCGCACCACATGGTCGCTGTCCCAGCGGATGGAGCGGGTGATATGCAGGGCGATCTCCGGGAAAAAGGCAAGCAGCGCCGGGATTTTATCGGACACAACCTCAGTCGGATGATAATGACCGTTATCCATGAGCGGGATGCATTTATCCCGGTTCATGGCAGCATAACTCAATGCAAATTCTGCGCTGCCGACCGTGTAGGCCTCCACGCCGATGCCAAACACCTTGCTTTCGATGCAGGGCTTGACCTTCCGGAAGTCATAGGGCTCCGAAAGGATTTCATCGAGCGCCTCGCGGTACCGGATGCGCGGACCCATGCGGTCGGCGGGGATATCTTTCAAGCCGTCGCCCGTCCAGATGTTCATCACACAGGGCTGGCCCAGTTCTTCTGCAAGATAGTTTGAAATGCGGACGCAGGCTTTGCCATGCTCGATCCAGAAACGCCGGGTCTCCTCATCGGGACTGGAAAGCGTCAGGCCGCTTGCCCTGGGATGGGAGAAGAACGTGGGGTTGAAGTCGCAGCCGAGTCCCCGTTCTTTACAGAAATCCACCCATTTTTTGAAATGTTTCGGTTCCAGCCGGTCGCGGTCCGCCGTCCGCCGCCCGGTCAAAAGCGGCCTTCATGCTCTCCGGTGCCAAAAAAGCCGGTGCATTGGCGTCAACCAACAGATCGCAGCTGCTTTCCTGCGCCATTTTCACAATTTCCCCGAAGGGCTTGTCCGGGCACAATTCCTGCTGCAGCCTGTTCACCAGCCACATACCCATAATATTTTTCTGATAACGGTGATACCCCACGCCGCCTTCATTGGAGTAGTTGGCGGCTTCACTGTTCCGGTCTGTGAGCGGCGCAGGCGTTTTAACGCCCAGCAGGCTCCAGGTTCCGGACGAGATATAGGGTGCATTTTCCTGCATCGGGATGCCTTCCACGGCCGAAGCCGTATCATGCGTCGCGCAGAGGATGCACCGGATTCCCTCATACTCCCCAAGTACTGTCCCCGGCCGGCACAGCGTGAGAAACAAACGCTGCGGATATCCCAGAATTTCTACAATTTCCCTGTCAAATTCCCCGGTTCCGGCATTCACCAATCCGGTGGTTGTCGCATTTGTATACTCTTTGGCTTTTACGCCGCAAAGCTTCCACAGTAAATATTCCGGTATCATCAAAAAGTCCGAGGCGCCATCCAGACGGCCGTCCAGCTTATCGGCATAGAGCTGATAAATCGTGTTAAAGGGCTGAAACTGGCAGCCTGTGCGGCGATACAGCTCGGCAAACGGTATTTTCTCATGCACCTGCGGAATCACGGCCTCTGTCCGGCTGTCCCGATAGGCGTAAACAGGCCATACCTCCCGGTCCTCCCGGAGCAGGACATAATCCACGCCCCAGGTGTCAATGGAAAGGCTTCGGATGCCGGGAAATTCCGCCTTTGCCATCCGGATGCCGGTTTTCACTTCCCGCAGCAGCGCTTCCGTATCCCACAGCAGGCAGCCGTTCGTCTCCTGTATCCCGTTCGGGAAACGGTAGATTTCCTTCGTCCGGACCTCGCCCTTTTCCCGCCAGCCCACAATGTGCCGACCCGAGGATGCGCCAATATCAATAGCAAGATATGTGTTCTCCATATTCCTCCTCGGGTATCCGGTTCCGGCTGCGTTTTCTGATCTTCCGCAGCGTCAGAAAGGCAGAGTGCTGTATCCATATATGGATTTTATCACAAGTTTCCACCCTTCTGCAAGATTTCACCAGAATATCTTCCGGACTTTACAAGAAACTTTTCCCATCCGGCAGTCGTATCTCCGCCGTGCAGTTTTCAAAGGCCGTTACCCGGAACACTGTTCTGATTCCTTCCCGGAACCAGCTGCTTTTCGGACGCTGCTACGTTCTCGGAACGAATACGGCTGCGAAAAAAAAACGGCGATTCCGGTTTCCTGTCGTTTATTTTCCCTCCTTGCGGTATTTCGGCAGCTTCGGCACCCGGATCGGGGAACAGAAGCAGCGAATTCCTCTCAGGAAGTGCCTGTTTGTCAGTTCCATAAAGCCAAGCGCCAGGTTATAGGGCATTGATTTGCCGGATGTCATGGTCATGGAGCGAATGGAATTGGATTCCAAAATGCGTTGTAAAAACTGCGCTCCTTTGATTTTGTTGTCCCGTTCTGCGCCTTCGGGCAATCTGCGTGCACGTTTCATCTGGATCGACGCCGCGCTCAGTACGGCGCTGTACAGCAGGCGTCCCGGAAGTGTCTGACGCAGATCCGTAAACCGGGACTCCATTGTCACCGGGAATTTCGGCGGCAGCGGCGGTATTTTCAGCCCGCTCATGGCTTCAAATGCCGCGTCCGTCATTTTTCCGGTCTCCGCTTCCCCATAGGCAGCCAGAGCCTCCGGCGTATAGGGAGAATCCAGCTGCTCGCCGTGCAGGGCAAGGTGTTCGCAGAGTCGTACCGTCCGGCAGTCTGCGCAGAGCTGGAATTCGTAATCGCCCGTTTCGAGTACCCAGCGCTGCGTCTTTGTATGATAATAGCGCAGCTCCGTAAGCGGGACGGAAATCGTCACGGTTTTGGTCTCGCCCGGCGCCAGATAGACCTTCTGAAACCCTCTCAATTCCTTCTCCGGCTTGAATACGGCCGTTTTCGGTCCCTTTACATACAGCTGCACCACTTCCGCGCCGGCATAATTCCCGGTGTTGGTCACATCGCAGGCAACGGCAACAACGCCGCCCTCCTCCGCGATCGTCATGTTCGACCAATGAAAATCCGTATAGCTGAGGCCATAGCCAAAGGGATACCGCACCCGTTTTCCGGCGGTCTGATAGTAGCGATAGCCCACATAAACGCTTTCCCGATAAATCTCCTGTGTGGTTTTTCCAAATGCATCGCCGAACGGAACCTCCCCGCCGGTTTCCGGCCAGGTTTCCGCCAAACGCCCGCCGGGCGTACATTCGCCCAATAACAGCCGCAGCACCGCTGTGCCGCCGTTCTGGCCGGGCAGGAACATGTGCAGAATAGCATTGACACGATCTGCGAAGGGCAATTCCACCACGGCGCCGCCGAACAACACCACAACGACCGGCTTTCCGGTATCGCACAAGGCCTCAATCAGCGCAATCTGATTATCCGGCAGACGCATATTCTCTCTGTCCGCCCCTTCGCTCTCCTGATAATCCGTCAGACCGGCAAAAATCAGAATGGTTTCGGCGTCCGCCGCCTTTTCAACAGCCTCCCGTATCAGGGCGGGACGGGCCTCCGTCTCGTTTTCGGCGTATCCCCTGCACCAGCGGTACGAAATGTTCCGCTGGTCAAAGGCGTCCTTCGGGGTGGTCAGCCGCGCCGGGGAGATCATGGAGCTTCCCGCCCCCTGATAACGCATTTTTTCAAACAGATCTCCTACGATCAGCACTTTTTCCATGGAGGAGAGCGGTAGGCACCCCTCATTTTTCAGCAGCACCGCCGAATCTTCGGCAATTTCCGCCGCCAGGACGTGGTGCGCATCAAAATCCGCCTTCGGCGCGGCTTGGTCCGTGACATAGGTGTCGATCAATTTCAGGATATTGCGGGCCGCTTCGTCCAGAACTGCCTCCGGCAGGCTGCCGTCCGCAACGCCGTCCAAAATCCAGCGGCGGCAGATTGCCGTATCTCCGGGCATTTCCAGATCCAACCCCGCTTTCAGCCCCGACACCCGTTCGTGCACGGCGCCCCAGTCCGTCATGACCACGCCGTCAAATCCCCAGTCTTTCCGCAGGACATCCGTTAAAAGCCAGCGGTTCTCCGAGCAATACACTCCGTTGATCCGGTTGTAGGCGCACATCACGGTGGCCGGCTTTCCCTGCCGCACCACGCGTTCAAAGGATTTCAGATAAATTTCCCGCATGGCACGTTCATCCACCACGGAATCCCCCATAAAGCGGTAATTTTCGCTGTTGTTCAGAGCAAAATGCTTGACGGATACACCGACCCCCTGGGACTGCACGCCCTGCACCTCTGCCGCGCCCATTGCACCGGAAAGGAGCGGATCCTCGGAAAAATACTCAAAATTTCGCCCGCACAGAGGATTGCGCTTGATGTTGACGCCGGGGCCCAGCAATACGTGAACGCCGTAATGACGGCATTCCCGGCCGATCGCCTCCCCCATCCGCCGGGTGTTCTCCGGATTCCAGCTCGATACCGTTGCCGCCGCCGTCGGAAACGACGTGGCCGGCTCGCTCTGCGCAGTGCCGTTGTCCTGCTCACCCTTCTGCTTGCGCAGACCGTGCGGGCCGTCCGCCATGCTCAGTGCAGGCACGCCCAGCCGGGGGATCGCATTGGTGTACATGAAGTCCGTTCCGGATACCAGCGCCGCTTTTTCCTCCGTCGTCATTTCGGATAAGATTTTCTGTACGTTCAACAAATCCACCTCCCGTATTTTTCTTCTTTTCGCTATCATAATAAAACGCTCGCAGGCATTTCTTGCAGGATTATAATGAAGCGGGGTAGAGCGAACACCATACCGTCGGAAAGCCGGAATGAAAAGACGCTGCTATCTATGAATACGTCCTCAGCGCAGTTCTTCCTCTTCTGCCTGCCAGAGTTCTTCATAGCAGGCGTCCAGATTATCCTCGGAATACTCAATTTCGGCGGAATACATCCGAAAAAGCTCCGTCTGGTCCGCAAGCGTGAATGTGCCGTGTTTTTCATACCACACTGCGCCCAATGCACGCAGAAACCGGCAGGAAAGCACCGCAAAGGCCACTTTTCCTGCCGCATCCCCGTCGTCCAATGCTTCCGGCAGATGCCGGTAGAGGAAATAGGCCAGCATATTCCGGTATTCCTGCTGCCGGTCCGCCATCCGGCGGTCAAACGCCGTAAAATCCGGACCCCGGCTGTCCGCAAGCTCGCGCAATTTCTCCGTCCAGTCGGCATCCAGCCGCTCCAGTCCCGTATAAAATGCCGACCACTCCGCCCAAGTCCGTACGGGAAGTGCCGTATCCGCCAGACGCAGAAGCAAAGCCTCCGTTTCCTCCACGGTACAATCATTCTCGTATATCGCGGCAAGCAGTCTGTCCCGGAACACAAGCAGTCCGGCGACTTCTTCGTCCGTCAAAGCAAACGCATCCGGCCGCTGTTCTTCCGCAGTGCCGATACACACCGTATCGTCCTGCTCCAGCTTCAGTGGTGTACGCTGCGAAAGGATCAGTCGCGCGGCCTCTTCGCAGCATGCGCCAAGACCCGCCTCCGTCCGATCCGGCCAGTCGTTCCGGAAACGCGGATGATCCCGGCAGATCTGACAAAGTGCCTCCTCGCCCTGCGTCAGAATCAGGGCGCAGAGATTCTCCCCCGTCAGGCAGGGGCAGCGATCCTCGCTGTCCAGCACAAAATGCGGCGGATTTCCGGCAATCAGACGGCGCAGGCGTTCGCCTGCCTCGCCTGGCAGAGCGCGATAACGCGCCGCGGTCTCCTCGTCAATATCAATTTCCCAGCCGATGCAGCAGCTGTGCCTGCACGCGCCGGCAATACAGTGGAACTCCTTATAATAGTCCGGTACGATCATCTGCTAATCCACCCTTTCCCTGTATAAGCCGGACCGCCGACTTTTTTCCTGTACGCTCAAAGCAGGATTTCTTCCAGAGAACGCTTCGGCACATGCAGCGTACCGTCCCCGGTCAGGTGATACTTATAGTTTCCGTTTTCCATCGGATACATTTCCGAATGCTGCGCGGGATATCCCAGCGCCACCGCGAGTACCGGAACAATTTCCTCCGGGAGTGCCAGTGAGGCCTTCAAGCCTGGCTTGTCATGCAGCGCCATCAGACAGCTGCCGATCCCCCGCTCCTGCGCCGCCAGCGCAATCGTCTGCGCGGCAATTCCCACGTCGATGTCATAGTTTTGCGGACGGATCGACGTGTCCGCCGTAATGATAATATATGCCGTGGGACGTTCCTCCGGCGCCGGATCACCCGCCGGCGCAATCGCCATCGCCCAGCGCAGATAGGGGAACACCAGACCGGTGTCCGGTTTCTCTACGAGTTTGTATTTCAAAGGCTGCATATTGGCCGAGCAGGGGCCGACGCGCGCACAGTCAACCAGTTCGCGGAGAATAGCCCCCGGCACCGGCTCCTGCGTGAATTTCCGCACTGTGCGGCGTGCAGTAATTGCCTCCGTTACATTCATAAAAACACCTCCGGCGCACCGGTTCCCTGTCTGTCCAGCAGCCAGTGCGCATCAGCAATCATTTTTTCAAAGATTCCGGCAACCCGCTCCGGCGGATTGCCATGCAGATACAAATGCCAGTACAACGAGTGAAGCGTTTTCGCACTTTTCAGCATTCCGAAACGCCTCACCTCGCGCATGCGACGCTTTATTATACCATGCGGCGCGCAAAATGACAAATCTGTCCGCCCCGGAAACCCATTTCCCGCTGGGAAAGTCGGACAGAGCTTCCCCGGCTCGTCCCGTACACACTTTTTGGCCGAAATTGTGACTATTTTGGCGTTGTTTTTATAGAATTCATGGACTCTGTACATACTATACAGGCAATATTTTATATAAAATATGAATTCTTTCCGGAACCTCTTGACAATCCAGGGTTAGAGTGCTACAGTATATTTAGCACTCAGGAAGTTCGAGTGCTAACCCTTGAAAGGAGCGCTTGCAAGTGGCTTTAAGCGACAGAAAAAAGCAGATACTGAAGGCAGTGGTTGACGACTACGTACAGACCGCAGAGCCTGTCGGATCGCGCGCTGTCGTGGCTCGTTTGAAAACGAACGTCTCCTCCGCAACCGTCCGCAACGAAATGGCGGATCTGGAACGTATGGGATATCTCGAGCAGCCGCATACCTCGGCAGGGCGCGTGCCCTCCCATTTGGGATACCGACTCTATGTAGACGAGCTGATGAACCAGTACAGCGTTGTACCGACGGAGATCGATCAGTTCGTTTCCACGCTTTCGCTGCGTATGGGAGAGCTGGACCGGCTGATTACCGAGGCCGGGCGCATGGTGAGCGAACTGACAAACCATCCGGCCATCGCCGTCAGCCCGACGATGGAAGAAGAAGCCGTACGGCGCTTTGAAGTGATTCAGGTCGATGCGGAAACCGTGGTGCTGGTGCTGGTCACCACCTCGGACATCATTAAAAACCGCATCTGCCACCTCACCTTCCCGCTTTCGGACCTGGAAGTCACGGCGGCAAACCGGGCGCTGAACGCCCATTTCACCAATATCCCGCTGGAGGATCTGACAGACGAACGCATCACGGCCGCCGAGTGCGGCGCGGGCGCAGATATCACGGAGCTGCTTGTGGCGGCGATTGATTTTGCGTCGGATGTGCTGAACACCGTCATGCGGCGGGACATTTATCTGGAGGGTGCTTCACAGATTCTGAAATATCCGGAATTCCACGATCCGGGCAAGGCCATGGCGTTGCTGGATTGCCTATCCGACCGGAACGCCCTGTCCCTGCTTCCAGTTCCGGATGACAAAAACCCCGTTCAAATACGGATCGGCTCTGAAAACGGAACGGCTCCGCTGGATAATGCAAGCATTATCATGACCTCTTTCCACACCGCGCGCGGCGCAAAAGGGCTTTTGGGCGTCGTTGGCCCAACCCGTATGGATTATGCAAAAGTAGCCGCAAGGCTTTGCCATTTTGCTGAGGAGCTGAATCATCTGCTCAATCACGATACCAGGAGATAAGCATCTATGGACAAGAAAAAGAAGAAGGACGAAACCACCGAAACGCCGGACTGCGAGTCCTTGGAAAACGAAGCAGTTCAGGAGGAAGCCGCTGCGGCCGATTCTGCGGAGCCTGCGGTAAACGAGCAGGAAGAAAAGCTCGCAGCCGTTCAGAAAGAACTGGAGGAGACCCGCGACCGTTACCTTCGTGTGGCAGCCGAATATGAAAATTACCGCCGCCGCAGTGCAAGAGAGCGCGAGAACCTGTATGCGGATGCAACAGCCGCAGCCGTTTCGGCCCTGCTGCCGGTGCTGGATAACCTGGAGCGCGCAGTTGCACAGCCGACTGCGGACGAAGCTTATATGAAGGGCGTGGATATGACGCTGAAGCAGTATTATGAGTGTCTTTCCAAGCTCGGCGTGAAGGAAATCCCAGCCCAGGGCGAACAGTTCAACCCGGAACTCCACAATGCCGTGATGCACGTGGAGATGGAAAACTGCGATGACAACACCGTCGTGGAAGTATTCCAGAAGGGCTTTATCATGGGCGAACGCGTCGTGCGTCATGCAATCGTCAAGGTTGCAAACTAAGCCGTGCGTTTTCATACATTGTTTCCCGGAATGAAATCACCGAAAAGGAGTAATAAAAATGGGTAAAATTATCGGAATCGACCTTGGTACTACAAACTCTTGTGTAGCCGTTATGGAAGGCGGCGAACCTGTTGTCATAGCAAACGCAGAAGGCGCCCGCACCACACCGTCTGTTGTGGCTTTCACAAAGACCGGCGAGCGTATGGTTGGCCAGGTTGCAAAGCGTCAGGCCATCACCAATCCGGAGCGCACCATCATCTCCATCAAGCGTGAGATGGGCTCCAACTACCGTGTGAACATCGACGACAAGAGCTATTCCCCGCAGGAAATCAGCGCGATGATCCTGCAGAAGCTGGCAGCAGACGCCTCCGCATATCTCGGCGAGACTGTCACGCAGGCCGTTATCACCGTTCCTGCTTACTTTACGGACTCCCAGCGTCAGGCCACGAAGGACGCCGGCAAAATCGCAGGCCTCGAAGTCCTGCGTATCATCAACGAGCCGACGGCTGCCGCTCTGGCTTACGGCGTTGATAAAGAGCACGATCAGAAGATCATGGTTTATGACCTCGGCGGCGGTACGTTCGATGTTTCCATTCTGGAAATCGGCGACGGCGTTTTGGAAGTGCTTGCAACCGCCGGCAACAACCGTCTTGGCGGCGATGACTTCGACGAGCGCGTGATGAACTGGATTGCCAACGAATTCAAGCGCGAAAACGGCGTTGACCTGCGTTCCGACCGTATGGCCATGCAGCGTCTGAAGGAAGCGGCTGAGAAGGCAAAGATCGAACTTTCCGGCATGACCTCCACCGCGATCAACCTGCCGTACATTTATGCCGATGCAAACGGCCCGAAGCATCTCGAACTGACCCTTACCCGCGCCAAGTTCAACGAACTGACCGCGGATCTTGTTGAAAACACCATGGCTCCTGTCCGCCGCGCCATGAGCGACGCAGGTCTGACCCCGAACGATCTGGCAAAGGTTCTGCTCGTCGGCGGTTCCTCCCGTATCCCGGCCGTGCAGGAAGCCGTTCGCAAGTTCACCGGCAAAGAGCCCTTCAAGGGCATCAACCCGGACGAATGTGTTGCAGTAGGCGCAGCCATCCAGGGCGGCGTTCTCGGCGGCGAGGTGAAGGATGTCCTTCTGCTGGACGTCACGCCGCTGTCCCTTGGTATTGAAACGCTGGGCGGCGTGTTCACGAAGCTCATCGACCGCAATACCACTATCCCGACCAAAAAGAGCCAGGTCTTCTCCACTGCCGCTGACGGACAGCGCAGTGTTGAGGTTCACGTTCTCCAGGGCGAGCGCGAAATGGCCAGCTATAACAAGACGCTCGGCCGCTTCACCCTCGACGGCATCGCACCGGCTCCCCGCGGCGTCCCGCAGATCGAAGTCACGTTTGATATCGACGCCAACGGCATCGTAAACGTTTCCGCGAAGGATCTTGGCACCGGTAAGGAGCAGAAGATCACCATCACCGCATCCTCGAACCTCTCTCAGGAAGAGATTGAGCGCGCTGTGAAGGATGCAGAGCGTTTTGCTGCGGAAGACAAGAAGCACCGCGAAGAAACCGACATCAAGAACCATGCAGATCAGCTCATTTATCAGACCGAAAAGCTCTTCCAGGATGCAGGCGACAAGCTGACAGATGCAGATAAGCAGCCGGTACAGGCCGCGCTGGATTCTCTGAAGAACATTGCTTCCGGCACGGACTTTGAGGCCATCAAGCAGCAGACCGAGGATCTGGAAAAGAAGCTTTACGAAGTATCCGCAAAGCTCTACCAGCAGTCTGCACCGCAGGGCAACCCCGGTGACTACGCAGGCTACGATCAGAACGCAGCCGGCGGCCAGGGCCAGGATTATGCCGGTTACGGCCAGCCCGGTGCAAACGGCGGCCAGCAGGGCGGTAACCAGGGCTTCTACGATGCGGATTACACCGTCGTGGACGACGACGAAAACAACAAGAAGTAAACTTGTCTTTGTGGGGCGCGGCGCCGCCGCGCCCTGCCTCTCTTCTTGCAAAATCCCGCTGACGGCGGGATTTTGGCGTGTCCTTCCCTGTCAGGAAGGCACGGATAGGAACGGTCGGGCGATGCCTGCCGTTTTCCCCGGCTTCCCGGTTCCCGAAAGCCGGGCTTTTCCGGCGCCTCTGCCGGGCAGCGCCAGATCGGCGCTGAGTCAAGATTTGTGAAGAAACTGAAATCCCGCTTTCGGCGGGATTTTTCAGGAGGATAATCCATGGCGGATAAACGAGACTATTATGAAGTATTGGGCGTGGAACGCTCTGCTTCCGATGATGCCATAAAGAAAGCGTACCGCGGTCTTGCAAAAAAGTATCATCCCGATCTGCATCCCGGCGATCAGGAGGCCGAGGCCAAGTTCAAGGAGATCAACGAAGCCTACGAGGTGCTTTCTGACTCCGATAAGCGTTCCAAATACGACCGTTTTGGCTTTGCGGGCGTTGATCCGAGCTACGCGGCAAATGAAGGCGGGTTCGGCGGCGGCTTTAACGGCGGAGGCTTCGGCGGTGGGTTCCAGGACTTTGACCTGGGCAGCATTTTCGACAGCTTCTTCGGCGGCGGTGCGTCAGGACAGTCCGCGCGCCGCAATGCACCGCAAAAGGGTGACAATCTCCGCGCCAATATTGTACTTACGTTTGAAGAAGCCGCTTTTGGCTGCAAAAAAACCATAGAAATCAACCGTGTGGAGGCCTGTGAGGAATGCGGCGGTTCCGGCGCGGCAAAGGGAACGACTGCGGAGACCTGCGGCGTCTGCCACGGCAGCGGCCAGGTTCGCACCACGCAGCGCACACCGCTCGGCGCATTTTCCAGCACCTCTCCCTGTAATGCCTGCCACGGTACCGGTAAAATTATCAAGACTCCCTGTAATACCTGTCATGGCGCGGGCACGGTACGCCGGCGCCGCAAGATTGAGGTCAACTTCCCGGCGGGTATCGACGACGGCCAGACCATTTCCCTGCGCGGCCAGGGTAACGCCGGTTACAACGGCGGCCCCGCAGGTGACCTTTATGCCACCGTCAGCATCCGCCAGCATCCGATTTTTACGCGAAACGGGCCGGATGTGCTCTGTGAGATCCCGATCAGCTTCACGGAAGCTGCGCTCGGCGCCGAGCTGGAGGTTGCAACCATCGACGGTAAGGTGAAATATACCATCCCGGAGGGTACGCAGACCGGCACCACTTTCCGCCTGCGCGGCAAGGGCATTCCGATCTTAAACGGCAAGGGCCGCGGCGATCATTACGTCACGGTAAATGTGGAAGTGCCGCGCAATCTCTCCAAGCGTCAGAAAGAATTGCTGCGCGAGTTTGCTGGCGAGCTGAAACCGGAAAACCACACTCCGGAAAACAGGAGCTTTTTCTCAAAACTCAAAGAGTTCTTTGAAGGCTGAGTCATTTCTATCACATATAAAAACCCGGTGCACGAACTGCACCGGGTTTTTGCATCTGCCAATCAGATTCCGAACAACTCTGCTGCCTCGCGCATGCGTCCGATCACGCCGACGCCGAACGGACAGCGCTCCTCGCACGCGCCGCACGCCAGACAGTCGCCCGCATGCGCCTCCAGCGCCGCATACTGCGCACGCACGGTGTCCTGCGCGTCTGTTCCCGTGCGCAGGGTATCCAGACAACGGTTCACAGCCGCCACATCAATCCCCACGGGGCACGGATGGCAGTGGTTGCAATACACGCACTGACGCGTAACGCCAAACTGCGCCGTTGCCGCCAGCACGGCGCCATAATCCCGCTCTTCCGGCGAAGCGTTTTCATAAGCAAGCGCCGCTGCCACTTCCTCCGGCGTCTGGCAGCCGATGAGAGCAGACGCCACAGCAGGACGCGAAAGTGCATAATGAATCAGCTGCGCGGGCGTGAACGTACGGCCAAAGGGAGAAAGACCCGGATTGAACAGGAATCCGGCGCCATAGGTTTTCATCACCGTAATGCCTACACCGTGCGCCGCACAGGCCTCGTAAAGTGCCGCGCGGTTCGGGTTTATGCCGGAAAATCCTTCCCCGCGCCAGGTATCAACGTTAAAATAATTATCAATATACGTATTTTCCGGCAAAAGGTCATAGGCTGGATTGACCGAGAACATGAGCACATCGAGCCAGCCGGCCTCCACGGCGCGGCGCGCTGTAACCGGGTCGTGGCTGGACATACCAATCGCACGAATCACGCCCTGTTCCTTCAGCCGGCGGGCATAGTCGAGCACGGGACCTTCTTCCACGGTTTTCAGATCGTCCAGTGTATCCACAAAGTGGATCATGCCAATGTCAATGTAATCCGTTCCCACACGGCGCAGGAAATCCTCCACAAAGATACGGCACTGTTCGCCGTCGCGCGAACGTTCATACTGTCCGTCATGCCAGACGGAGCCAATATGTCCCTGTATCGTCACGCGGTCGCGGCGTCCGCGAAGCGCCGCACCGATGTCGGAACGTACCTGCGGCTCCGACATGAACGCATCCAGAATATTCACGCCGCCATCCAGTGCGGCATGCACAACACGCGCCACGGTTTCGGCCGGTTTCCCCTGCAAATGCTCGCAGCCAAGCCCGACTTCCGAAACCGAAATTCCCGTTTTCCCCAGTGTACGATATTCCATATTCTCCTCCTGCTGACATGATACTATGATAGAACAATTGTACCATTCGAGGTGGAAAAAAGCAAGTACTTCTTTCGGGAGGAAACAGGCGGTTGCTTGCGGCGGCAGCCTTTCTGCTGTATACTGTCGGTAACAGGAAAGGAGCGTATGGATATGGAAACCAGAGAAATTCTCATCTCACTGCGGCAAAAGCACAATCTGACGCAGGAAGCATTGGCAGACAAGGTTTTTGTCACGCGTCAGGCCGTTTCACGTTGGGAAACCGGCGAAACGACACCGGGTACGGAAACGCTCAAACTGCTTTCCAAGCTTTTCGATGTCTCCATCAACACCCTGCTGGGCTCCCCGCGCCAACTGATCTGCCAATGCTGCGGTATGCCGCTGGAGGATGCATCCATCAGCCGCGAACCGGACGGCAGCCTGAACGAGGACTATTGCCGCTGGTGTTACGTGGACGGTGCGTTTGTCTACCGCACGCTGGACGAACTTGTGGACTTCCTGGCAACGCATCTGCCCTCATCCGGGCATTCGGAGGACGAAGTTCGTGCATTTTATCGGGAACATCTGGCACATTTGAAATATTGGCAGGAGAAATAAAGAAAAGCGCCGCGCGTTTCACGGAAAAACCGTAAAAACGCGCAGCGTTTTTTTCTTTTGTGTTCTGTTTTACAGCCAGTAAGAGGCGTAAATATCGTTGCGGGCGCGGCGTTCCTCCAGCGGAAGCTTCTCCGCGTCATCAATTTCATAGGTGCCGAAGGTGTCATATATGCGGGAGATCGGATCCACCTGCACATAGGTGCACCAGGGCAGCCAGTGGTACTGTCCCTGATATTCCTGCATATACAGACTGCCGCTTTCGTGGGACATGCCGGGGAAGGCGTAACCGCAGGAACCATCGTAATCCGTGCTCTGCTTGGAATTGTGATGGATGAAGCGCGCAAAGTGGAGATAATGCGCATCATCGGTCAGGAGATAGAGCCGGTAATAGAGATACGGACAGGAAGCCATGTAAACATCCGCGCCGGAATGGCCCGTGGCGATCAGACTCTGACCGGAGAGATTCCGCTGCGCCAGAGGATTCGCCGGATACGGCACGTTCATGGGGAAGGACCAGGCGTAGGTCCAGGTTTCCACGTAATCTGCCGCTTCACAGGCCGCTTTCAGCCATCTGTCTTCCTTCGTCAGGTCATAAAGGGCCAGATAGCCGAAAATCGCATAAATCCCGGACTCTTTATCGTAAATATCCGAGTTGTCACAGGTGCCGCCGCGGTACTCCATATACCGTGTGATGTGCTCCAGGCTCCAGACACCGGCCTTCAGGGCCGCATCCCGATACGAATCCGCACCCGTTACGATGGCAAGCTGCACCAGGAAGCGGATGACGTTGCTCGTGTTCGCCTTGGAGTCCATCAGCATCTTACCCTCAGCGTCATAGGAACGATACCAGCTGCCGTCCTCATTCTGCGCGCGAACCAGCCAATCGGCAACCGTCTTACAATACGCAAGCCAGTCGGGATGATCGTTTCCGTGCTTCTTTTCAAAGACGTAGGCGTCCAGAATACCCTCCATACCGTCGCCGATCATACGGATCCAGAACGGACGATCCTCGAAATCATGGAATTCCGGGTTATACCAGATATGCGGCGCACCCCACTCGGTCAGGGAACGGTCCACCCAGAACTGTATGACATTGCGGCCTTTTTCCAGCGCCTCCGAATCCTCATAAATCGCACCGTAACGCAGGAGCTGATAACCAATATTGGGCTGCTGGCCAACAAAGCCGAACTGATAGGCCACCTTCATCGGTTCGCCGCTCGGCAGCATGCTGGCAAACGGCAGGCCCCAGCTGTCCTCATAGCAATTGGTCTGGTCGCGCAGCGTTACCATGGCGTTCTTATACAGCAGTTCGTTGTCCAGCGGCACAATCGGTTCGTCTATACGCTCGTACACGCTGCGCCACAGGGTTTTCATCATGGTGGGGAAATCCCCGCAATTCAAAAAGTCAAGCGATACGGCATAGCTGTCTCCGCCGCCCGCGCGGACGGGATGGAACTCGTTGCTGTAAATATGCTCGAGCGGGAAGCCGTCCGGCAGTTTTCTGGTGGAAGTGCCGCGCGCACCGGGATAAATATAATCCAGGGAAATCGCGCTGTCCGTACTCACGCCGATGCTGCCGAAGGTGATGTGTTCGTCCACCATGGCGTCATGAAGCCGCGTGGTGTAGTCGCGCGGACCCATATCCGCGTGCAGGCGGGAGATGCACGCCGTGTCGCCGGAAGCAATGTCCTGTACGGCAAACATAGGCAGCGCATACTGCGTTTCATACATCCAATGGTACTGGATATTTTTATTATAGCCGATGAAGTGCGGCGGCACGAATTCATTTTTCTGATACCATGCGCCGGGCGCGAAGCAATTGATGTCGTTCAGCGTATGCGCACCGGGAACCTCCAGACTGATTTTCGTGGCGAATCCGCGGTCCGCCGCCGTCGCTTTCTCAATGGTGACGGTGCGGTGCAGATAAAATCCGTTTTCCGCGCCGGCCGTATACTGATCGCAAACGGCAAAGACGCTGCCCGCTGCCGTCTCCACACTGCCCTGCGCGCGGATACCTCCCTCGGCCTCTGTCACGCTGTCATAGGCAGCGGCATAGGTCAGCGGCGCGGTGGTCGGGCTCTTGATATAAAGGTAACAAGGCGCCGGATTTGCAAAAACCGGCGTTTCCCTGCCGTCCTGCAGGACATACAGGCCATAGCCGTTCTGCGATTCCCGGAAGGACAAGCTGTAATTGCCTGAGCGAAGTGTTGTCACGTTTTGTCTCCTTTCAAACTTGCGTATAGAAACAAAAAAAGATGGAATTCCATCTTTTTTTGCAGAAAACAGATCTCACAATGTGGCGATCTTAATAATTTGTGTCGTAATCCCAGGGGGTGCCGCCTGCCAGGCAGCCGCCGTCGATATGGATCATCATACCGGACATATAGCTCGAAGCTTCGGAAGCCAGCATCACGACAACGCCGACCAGCTCGTCCGGCGTGCCGGGACGCTGCATGGCGATGCGCTCGCGCAGGTACTGCGCACGGGACGGGGTCTCCCACGTAACAGTCGTCAGCGCCGTCAGGATATGGCCGGGCGCGATGGCGTTGGCGCGGATGCCAAACTTGGCCCACTCAATGGCCTCGGAACGGGTCAGCGCCGTCAGGGCGCTCTTCGTGGCGCCGTATACGGAGCAGCCGCCGAGCATACCCACCGCATTATGGGAGGAAACATTGATGATGTTGCCGTAATGATGCGGAATCATCTTTTTCACAACTTCCTGCGTGAGGAAGAAAGCGCCCTTCAGGTTGATGTTCATCAGGCGGTCGTAGGTTGCCTCGTCATAGTCGAGGAAACCGATGCGCTTGTTGATGCCCGCGCAGTTGATCAGCACGTCCAGATGGCCATGCACCTTATCGATTTTATCTACAAATTCCGGGAACGAGGCGAAATCCGTCACATCCAGGCGATAGCCCGTGGCCTTTCCGCCCTCTGCCTTGATTTCGTCCGCGACTTTATTGACTGCGTCCTCTGCGATGTCGCAAAGAATCATCTCGCCGCCCGCACGTGCCAGGCCCTTGGCCAGCTCCGCGCCGATGCCGCCGGCGGCTCCGGTAAGTATTACGGTTTTGCCTTCAATGGAGAACATTTTCTCTAAATTTTTTCCAATGTCCACGCTTATGATCCTCCTTTGTATGATAAGTCTATTGTACTCTTCCGAAGTCGTTTGTCAATACATTTACCTGACAGATTGCCTTGACATTCCTCCATTCAATGATATAATAAACTTGTTGTATAACACATATTGTATGCAATAAACATACGAAAAGGGAGATTTTCATATGAGTTACGACGCAGAAACCATCAGAAAGCTCAACGAAATGGCGAAAACGCTCCGCCGCGACGTCGTCGAGATGGTCGGCCCCGGACAGGCCGGACATTTTGGCGGCTCTTTCTCCAGCGCTGAGCTGGTTACCGCACTTTATTTCAGCAAAATGCATTATGATCCCAAAAACCCGAAACTGGCAGACCGCGACCGTTTCCTGCTCAGTAAGGGCCATGTTGCCGTTTTACAGTATGCCGCCATGGCACGCGCCGGTTATTTCCCGGTTGAGGAGCTTTCCACGCTGAAGAAGATCGGCTCCCGCCTGCAGGGCCATCCGGACGTGAAAAAGCTGCCCGGCATCGAAGCAAATACCGGTTCTCTCGGACAGGGCCTGTCCATTGCCCTCGGCATCTCCCTCGGCCTGAAGCTGGACAACCTCCCCTCCCGCGTTTACGTCCTCATCGGTGACGGTGAGCTGGACGAAGGCCAGATCTGGGAAGGCGCAATGGCCGCTGCAAACTTCAAGGCAGACAACCTTGTTGCAATCGTGGACCGCAACCTCATCCAGGCAACGGACTTCACCGCAAAGCGCATGGATTCCGGCGACATCCCCGCAAAGTGGGCTGCCTTCGGCTGGAACGTCATCGAGATCGACGGCCATGATATGGAAGCCGTCCTTGCCGCTTATGATGAAGCAGAGACCGTGAAGGGCAAGCCGACCGTTATCATCGCCAACACCGTGAAGGGTAAGGGCCTCAGCTTTGCCGAGAATACCGCTGCCTTCCATAACGGCACCCTCAACGAAGAGCTTTATGCCAAGGCTCTTGAAGAACTGAAATAATCGAAAGGGGAGAACGATTATGAGTGAGACTAACTGCAGAACCGCTTACGGCAAAACCCTCGTGGAACTGGGCCGTGAAAATAAAAATATCGTTGCGCTCGAAGCAGACCTTGGTAAATCCACTATGTCCAGCCTTTTTGAGGCGGAATTCCCGGAGCGCCATTTTGAAATGGGCATTGCAGAAGCCAACATGGCTTCCACTGCCGCCGGACTTGCCCTCGCCGGCAAGATCCCGTTCATCCATTCCTTCGCCGTTTTCGCAGCCGGCCGTGACTACGACCAGCTCCGCCAGACGATCGGTATCGGCGGCCTGAAGGTCCGCGTGTGCGGTTCCTCCGCCGGCCTTTCCGACTTCAGCGATGGTTCCACCCACCAGAGCGTGGAGGATATTGCCCTGATGCGCGCCATTCCCGGTATGACCGTGATCTGCCCCGCCGACGCAAATGAAACCGTTGCCGCCGTGAAGGCCATGGTTGATATCGACGGCCCGGCTTACATCCGTATCTGTCGTAACCCCATCGAGCTGATCACCGACGAAAACAAGCCCTTTGAAATCGGCAAGTCCTATGTCATGAAGGACGGCACCGATATCGCGCTCTTCGCCACCGGTCTGATGGTCACCAAGGCGCTGGAAGCCGCCAAGGCACTTGAGGGCGAGATCTCTGTTCGTGTCATCAATGTTCCGACCCTGAAGCCTGTCTGCCGTGAGTCCATGATCGAAGCGGCCAAGGGCTGCCGCGGCGTTGTTACCGCCGAGGAGCACAGCCTGGTTGGCGGTCTGGGCAGCATCGTTTCCATGATGCTCTCCGAGGAGTGCAAGCCGATCGGTTATGTCGGTATCCACGACCAGTATGGCTGCAGCGCGCATAACTACGACGAGCTGCTGGTTCACTATGGCCTGACCACCGAAAAGGTCATCGAAAAGGTCCGCGAAATCAGCAAAATCGCAAAATAAGAACAGAATCCCATACTTTTTCTAAGAGAAAGGACGATTGCTATGAAAATTGGTTTCATTGGTCTTGGCATTATGGGCAAGCCCATGGCCCGCAACCTGATGAAGGCCGGCCACGAGCTGTATGTTTATGATATCATCGCTGCTCCTGTCGAGGAACTCGCCAAGGAAGGCGCCACTGCCGTTGCTTCCCCGAAGGAAGCCGCCGAAAAGGGCGATCTCGTGATCACTATGGTTCCGAACGGCCCGCAGGTCAAGGAGGCAGTCCTTGGCGCAAACGGTGTTTTGGAAGGTGCAAAAAAAGGCCAGCTCGTTGTGGATATGAGCTCCATCGCGCCGACCGCTTCTCAGGAAGTTTATAAGGCCTGTAAGGCACAGGGCGTCCGTTTCCTCGATGCGCCGGTTTCCGGCGGTGAGCCCGGCGCCATCAACGGCACGCTGTCCATCATGTGCGGCGGCGACAAGGCTGACTTTGACGAAGTGTATGACATCCTGATGATCATGGGCGGCAGCGCCGTGTACTGCGGTGAGAGCGGCGCAGGCAACACCACGAAGCTTGCAAACCAGATCATCGTTGCATTGAACATTGCAGCCGTGTCCGAGGCTTTCACGCTGGCTGTCAAGGCAGGCGTGAACCCACGCACCGTGTTTGACGCCATCAAGGGCGGTCTGGCAGGCTCCAACGTGATGAATGCCAAGGCTCCCATGATGATGGACGGCAACTTCAAGCCCGGCTTCAAGATCGACCTCCACATCAAGGACCTCAATAACGCCATCGAGACCGGTCATGCGGTCGGCGCTCCCCTGCCCCTGACTGTTCAGGCTCAGGAAATTCTGGAACGCCTCCACTTCGATGGCCACGGCCAGTGCGACCACTCCGCTATTGCTCTCTACTATGAGAAGCTCGCGGGTGACACCATTAAGCACGACTGATTTCAAACTGCATTGGACGAGGGCAGAACCCATATGGGTTCTGCCCTTTCTTTTTTTGTCAGGACATTCCTAAAAAAGCTCTGAGAATTTCCAGTTTTCTCTTATATGCCCTCCGGAAATGCCGTTTTTGCCGTCAAATGGTGCGGTTGGTATTTGAATCAGACGCTTTTGGGGAGACAGCGTACGACAGAAAAGCCGCTGCGTTTTTTGTCGGTTTCAGTAATAAATAAATTTCTGCAAAATACAGAAATTTCTCCAGATGTAACCGAAATATAACCGTTCGCTGGTAGACTTCTCACGTACAATGAAAAAACCAGGAACAGGAGGTGTTCCCGTGCCATTGACACCGGCGAAATATGTTCCGAGCGATACAAAGACAACGGTAATCGAAATCGTTTCCTATGAGCATAAAAATCCGGTTGGGATTCTGAAAAATCCCTATTACGGCCGTGAGGTTTCGTTTGGAAGCGCAACTGAGCTGCTGCTGGCGATTGACAATATGCTCGACTCGCTGGCCTGCCCCCAGGCGGCTATGGCTTCCCGGCGGTTCCGATCAAAAACCACTATGCTGCTCCGAACGATTCCCAGACATCAGAAAACCCCGCTCTCTGTCTTTAAGCTGAATGTGGTCTTTCGCCAGAATGCAAGCTGGCAGGGCACATTGACCTGGGTAGATCAGGCAGAGCAAATGCCCTTCCGAAGCGTCTTTGAACTGCTGAAGCTGATTGACAGCGTGATGTCGCCCAATGAGCAGGCCGGCATCCAGGCTGGCTCCAAATAAACCCCTATCAAACCATTTCATAAAATAACAAATCAGAAAGGAAACGGTATTATGGTCAGAAAGTTTAATAGAACACTTTCCCTCCTTCTCGTCCTTGCCATGATGGTCACTTATGTGGCACCGTGGAAAGCTTTGGCCATTGGCGGCGAAGAAGGCGGTGCGGACGTGTCGCACGAAAACTATTTTGGCGATGATGGTCTTTATCATGTCTGGTCGCAGGAGCTCAGCTGCACGGACGAAAGCCATCATGCACACACAGCCGAGTGCTATGTCAGCATCGAACCGCAGTGCGGTGAAGAGGAATCCGATTCCACAATCACCTGCACCATTCCGGAAGAGCATGAGCATGGCGACAGCTGCTACACGCAGTGCACGAAAGAACTCAATCCGAACCACTACGACTATTATGGACGGCATCGCTGGTTCGGTACAGGCTGTACGCAGAAGAATGACAGTTATTACTTCCTTTCCTGCACCATGCCGACCGATCACACACACGGTGAAACGTGCTACACTGCCGGCCATACCCATACGGATGAGTGCTATGTCAGCACCGAGCCGCAGTGCGGCATGACCGAGCATACGGAAGACTGCTACGTCTGGAATGAAGCTACGTATTCCTATTTCACCGTGACCTTTGTTCCGAACAACGGCAGTGAGAACACACTTGTCCGCGTCGTACCGGAGCTTTCCGAACAGTTCCCAGCTCCGGCGGACTTCCCGGAAGTCTCGTATGACAATCATACGCTCGACGGTTGGTATGCCAATGCAGAGCTCACTGAAGCTGCAAGCCTCGAATCTCTGAGCGGCGATGCAACGTTCTATGCGAACTGGACAGAGAATGAACCTGAGATTTCGTATGACTACCAGGTGGAAATCGGCGATACCTTAGATTTCAAAGGAACAAAGGGCCGTGATAAATCTGAGTCCCATAGATGGTCCAGTTCCGACCCCAGCATTGCCCGTATTTCAACATCCAGCAAAAACAAAGTGACTGTTTTAGGTGTCTCCGCCGGTTATGTCACAATTACCCATCAGTATCAGACCGAAAAGAACGGCAGCTGGTACACCGAAACCTTCACTGTCAAGGTTATCCCTTCTGCACCGAAAACCTATACGGTTCAGTTCTCTGCTAACGGTGCTTCCGGCACCGCGCCCGAGAATGTGTCCGTGCAGGAAGGCGAATCCATCACCATCCCCGGACAGGGCAATCTGACTTCGGCAGACAAAGTGTTCGTCGGGTGGAGTAATGGCTCGCAGCCGAACTCTGAGAGCACCAACTATTTAAGTCAGTTCATTTATCCGGAGGGTTCTTCCTTCACCGTTACGGAAGATATTACCTTGTATGCCATTTTTGCCGAGTTGGACAAAGAAGGCACCTTCTACATCCGCAAAGATGGCCAAATCCCTTACGAGCCGGGTAACTACTCCGCTTCCGAATATACACCCGGCATTACGATTGCAGATGTCATTCGGGTCGCCACCTTTACGTCCGGTGAAAGTGCCGTTCGTGCAAATCTGAATACAGTTCCCGACACCGCTCAGATTCAGGCTGTTCTTCCCTCCTATGATCCTGATACGCAGTATGTGCAGTGGTATGTAATTAAACCGTTGATCAATGGCTGGCATATTGACGGCGTACTGCTTGAAAGAAATCTCATCAACCTGATCTATGACCCGAACTGCATCGGTTATTCCGGTTCGGCCCCGATCGGTACACAGCACGAAGTGAACTCCACTGTCTTGGTTGCAGGCAACGGAACACTTGCCCGCACTGGTTATACGTTCAGTCACTGGAATACTGAGGCCGATGGCAGCGGCACTTCCTATGACGCCAATGATACCTTTATCATCACCGAGAATACGACGCTTTATGCACAGTGGATTCCGAAGAACAACACCAAATATGTCGTTGAGCATTATCTCGAGACTGAGACTGGTTCCGGTGTTTATACCCGCGCGAATCGCGACACAAAATATGGTACCACGGACTCCGAAGTAACCGCGACTCCCAAGGATTACGCAGGCTATGAGTTTGACAGCGATAACGCCGGGAACGTTCTTTCCGGTATAATCAATGCAGAGGGCACGCTTGTCCTGAAGCTTTATTACAACAAGCTCGCGACCTACGGCGTAACCTATACTTACGCAGCGGCATCCGGCACGCTGCCCGCAGCAATCTCCACCACAAGCGGCAGCTACGCTGTTTCGGACAGCAGCACCTATCCGGTTGGCGCAGCGGTTTCCCTGGTTTCCGGCGCTCCGGCCATTGGCACGACCTATGATGTCGTGGAAGACGGCGTGAAAACCGGCACCTGGACGCTGACCTCCTGGTCCACGAATCCTGTCACCATGACAGAGGGCGGCGTCACCTTCACCGGCACCTGGACCTATACCGCAACCGGCAAGGGCGTTGTGACGCATGTTTATTCCCAGGCCGACCTGCCTGCGGAAGTCATGGCCACCCTGCCGAGCGACACCAACGAATATTACCTGAACACCACCGTTTACCCGACCGCACCCAGCTCCACGACAGTCCTCATTCGAAATGCAGAAAATGTTGTGACCGACACCTGGACGTTTGTTGGCTGGGATAAGACGAGCGACACCATGGTGTCCGGCGGCGTTACCTTCACCGGTACCTGGACCCACACCGAAACGGCGAAAGCCGGCGTGACGTACCAGTATTCCACGACCGGTATTCCGGCAAGCGTCTCCGCAACTCTTCCCTCCGACTCCAACCAGTATTATCTCGGTACAAAAGTTTACGCAAAAACTCCGTCCAGCACCTCCATTGATGGGACGGTGGACGGCGTAACGGTCGGCACCTGGACATTTGGCGGCTGGGATAAGACGAACGATACCATGGTATCCGGCGGCAT
>JAHAYX010000037.1 GCA_018384365.1 Clostridiaceae bacterium | reverse complement strand
ATAAAAGCCGAACAATACAGGATGCCGGAGCAAATCCAGACGAAAAGCGTCAGCGTCAGGATGATCGGAGCCATCAAAACTTTCAAAACAACCTTCATAGGAAGAACCTCCTTGTCTGTCAAAGCATTTCTTACCTTATTTGTACTGTAATTTTCAAAGAAACGCAAGGATGCCGCCGGATAGCAGAAAAGAGCGGAGGGGAACGACAGGAAACGCCGTTCACCCTCCGCAAATGGGGATTGGTTCCCTGTTACGAAAGCTGACTGAACTTCGACAGTATCTCATTCACCCCCGCCCAGATTGCATCCTGTTTTTGGAGAATATCCTCCAAATCTGCATCATAAAACCGCCCGGTTTCATGCACCCGCTTGGTGAGCTGGTTCAAGTTGTTGCTGGAGTAGCGCAAGAGGGAAACCAATTCCCGCAGCTCCGGTAAATCCAGCTTGACCACATACCCATCAATCGCCATCTTTCGCAGATAGGCTTCCCGGTTCTTGACACCAATCTGAGCCATCTTGGTTTCGATCAATTCCAGCTCATGAGGAGAGACTCGGAAATTCAGCTGCACATCCCGGTTTCGCTTCGCTGCCATAGGCTTATCGCTCCGGTTCACGCCGTTTGACAGCAGGTTTCTTTGTGCCATCCGGCATTTTCTGAAGATCCTTCCGCACAGAACGACGGGGCTTTCTGAGCGGCTGGTCCCGGTCCTCGTCTTTGGTAATCAGGACAAAATGGCCTTTGCGGTCATTGAGGCCAGAGAATGTGGTGGAGCGAAACGGCAGCGTTGCCATGAGCCGGTCCGTATCCTTGGTGGAAGCCCGCGCCAGAAAGTCCGGCGAGATCTGCGCCATGAAGTGTGTGCCGTTGGGACTGTTGGGTTCCTTTGGGGCTTGAAGTGCCGAAAGCAGCCGTTCGGCCTCCTGCTGGATTTCTTCGTTGGTCAGCGGCGTCCGCAGAAGCTGTTCCCGGCGCACCTGATTCACAAAAAGGTCCGTCAGACCAGGGTGGGATTTGTCCACCACAAACTCTGTGTTGCGGTCATCGCCCCATTGATTCCTGTCCGCATGAACAGGAATTGTCATGGCCCACCTCTTATTGTCCTGGGAGATCCGTCCGTCCCAGTCCTTATGCCGGACAGTATTGGCAAGAACATACATGGTGCGATCCATGCCAAAGGCTTCGATTACCTCCAGCGCAGCCTGCTTGCCCAACCGGTTATCGCTGTAATGGGCGGAAATCGCCGCTTCAATGGCTTCCTTGCAAGCCATATTTGCCTTGTGAGAGGCCCGGTATTGTTCCAGCTCATCATGCTCACGGGCATAGCTCGCGGGATAACGATAAACCGGGGTCTCCCGCAGGATGCGCCGCTGTTTTTCCTCCGCCTCCAGCATATCGTCTGCCCGTTCCCCCATCGCATAGAAAATCTGATCCATGTGGTCGGTTTCCCTGTGGTCAAATTCCTTGAACACATCTGCCAGCGGAGTGGACGATTTCAAAAGCGCGGCAGCCTGGGCGTCCGTCAGATCGTGATACTCCAGCGACAGCAGAATGTCCTCCCGGATGGTGTACTCATAGGTGTGATTTAATATTTCCTCCGGGGGCTGCGTGAGCAGCCACTTCCGGTAGGTGTCCTGTTCAGCAAACATCTTCTCATAGAGCGCCGTATTTAGTTCCTGATTGTTCATGTTATCTTACCTCCATTTCTTTCTTGTGTGGCCGTTCCGGTGTTCCGTGAACCGGCGGCGTTTTCAGCCTGTCCAGCACGGAAAGCCGTTCACTTTTGGTAATGGCAGACTGTTCCGGCTGCGAACGTCCTCTGCCGTCTATGTTCAGCGCCATATCCAATGCTGCCAGCCTTGCGGATTTTTCCCGAAGCTCCTGTTCGTGGGGAAACGGCTTGCCAACCTCGGCTCTGGCTGCCTCCTGTTGTTGGTGGAGGTTGTCCAGCTGAGCCTGCACACTGGCCAGACGCCCAGGCATCTGTGCCAGTGCATTGTCAATACGGATCAGATTACCGCGCGGATCAGCACCCAGCATTGCTTTATGGCTCATTTCTCCCCGCAGCGTCAGCTCATACTGTTTCTCAAAGGCGTTGAAGCTGACGAACATGGTAAAGCCCCGATAGCTGCCTATCTGCACCGGCTCGGAGCTTTTTACTTCTTTGCAGGCATCCAAAAGCGCGGCACCGGCGTTTTCTTTGTCTACCAGCGTATCACCCCGGATTTCCATTCCAGCAAATCCGTCCTCCGGGTGCGGATGAGTGGCGAGAGTTTGCATATCTGCCTGAAGCCCGGCGATAAAGCCCTTGTTCTTTTCGATCTGTTCCGGGAAGTATTTCAGCAGATTGTCCTCCAGCCGGAACTGTTTGCTTTGGTGGTCGGCTTTCATCAGCTTCAGCCTGGATACATCCACTTCCAAATCCATACGCTCTTTGATGCGGGGATCACCGGCACACAACGCCTTAATTTCTGCAAAGGACAGTGCCGTTTCATCCACATCGTCACAGGAGCGCACCGGGCTTTTGCTGGTCATGATCTGTGAAATGAACTTCTGTTTGTTCTCCACGGTCTGCCAGAGGTAGGCGTCAAACGTACCCTCTGTCACATAACGGAACACATGGACACGCTCATTTTGGTTTCCCTGGCGCTCAATACGGCCTTTGCGCTGTTCCAGGTCGCCGGGCCGCCAAGGGCAATCCAGGTCATGGAGTGCCACAAGGCGATCCTGGACGTTGGTTCCGGCTCCCATTTTGGATGTGCTGCCGATCAAAACGCGCACCTGGCCGGTGCGCACCTTGCTGAACAGCTCCTTTTTCCGTACTTCTGTATTGGCCTCATGGATGAAAGCAATCTGCTCCGGTGGTACGCCCCCGGCAATCAGCTTTTGGCGGATGTCCTCATAGACGGAAAATTCCGGTTCCGGCTCCGGCATGGAACTAGCAGTTTCTAAAGCGTGAATCTCCGGGCTGTCCAGATTTCCGCTGGCGGCTTTGGCAACTTTTTTGGACGGTGCCGGTTTTGGCGTGGAAATGTCGCAGAATACCAACTGGGTCAGCTTCTCATCCTGCCCGTCCCGCCAAATCTGCATAATGTTTGCAACACACTGGTTGACTTTGGTGCCTGCTTCATCGGGCAGCAGCGGACTGATAATCCGCTGGTCAAGGCCCAGTTTCCGGCCATCTGAGGTAATTTTGAGCATATTATCGGTGGAAGGGTCTACTGTTCCTCCATGTACCAGGGCAGCGCGTTCAGACAGGGCCTGCACCATTTCCTGCTGATGCTCTGTGGGTTTTGCCACAACCGTGTGATACTCCACCTCCGGCGTCGGCAGATGCAGCTGATCGGAGGTTTTAATGTCCGCGACTTCTTTGAACAGGGTCATTAACTCCGGCAGATTGAAGAACTTGGAGAAGCGGGTTCTTGCCCGGTAGCCGGTTCCTTCCGGAGCCAGCTCCAGGGCAGTGACGGTTTCTCCAAATCGGGAAGCCCAGCAGTCAAAGTGTGTCATGCCCAGCTCTTGCAGCCGGTCATACTGCAAATACCGCTGCATGGTATATAGCTCGGTCATGGAATTACTGACCGGGGTGCCGGTGGCAAAGACCACGCCACGGCTCCCGGTGATCTCATCCATGTAGCGGCATTTGGCGAACATATCGGAGGATTTCTGGGCATCCGTGGTGGATAGGCCAGCCACGTTCCGCATTTTGGTGTAGAGGAACAAATTCTTATAATTGTGCGCCTCATCTACAAACAACCGGTCAACACCAGCTGTTCAAAGGTAATCACATCATCCTTTCTGTGATCGGCTTGCGGCTTTTCAAGCCGCGCTTCCAACCCGCGTTTGGTACGCTCCAACTGTTTGACGGTAAACCGTTCGCCGCCGCTTGATTCCACCTCGGAAATACCCTCGGTGATTTCTGCAATCTGCTCCTGAAGAAGTCGTTCCTGGCGCTCCTTGCTGATGGGAATACGTTCAAACTGGGAGTGGCCAATAATGATTGCATCATAGTCGCCGGTGGCGATTCTGGCACAGAACTTTTTGCGCCGGTGGGTCTCAAAGTCCTTTTTGGTAGTCACAAGGATGTTGGCGGAGGGATATAGCCGCAGAAACTCAGAGGCCCATTGCTCAGTCAGGTGGTTTGGTACCACGAAGATGGATTTCTGACACAGGCCCAGCCGCTTGGATTCCATGGCAGCGGCAACCATTTCAAAGGTTTTGCCTGCGCCTACTTCATGGGCCAGCAGCGTATTCCCGCCGTACAGCACATGGGCGATAGCACTTTTCTGATGCTCCCGCAGGGTGATTTCCGGGTTCATACCGGAGAAAACGATATGGCTTCCGTCATACTCGCGGGGGCGGGTGCTGTTCATTTCCTCGTTGTACTGGCGTACCAGGGCCTGACGCCGTTCCGGGTCTCTCCAAATCCAGTCCTTGAAGGCATCCCGAATGGCCTGCTGTTTCTGTGCGGCCAGGGTGGTTTCCTTGGCATTCAGTACGCGGCGCTCCCTGCCGTCTGCGTCCTCCACAGTGTCATAAATGCGAACATCCCGGAGATTCAGAGAATCCTCCAGGATGCGGTAAGCGTTGGCGCGGTCTGTGCCATAGGTGGTATAGGCCGCGATGTTGTTGTAGGGTATCTGCGTCTTGCCGGTGATCTGCCACTCGGCGGTGTAAGCGGAATAGTTCACATCAATGGAGCCGCGCAGATACCGGGGCGTGTCAAAGGTTTCGTACATGAATTGACGGATATATTCCTTATCAATCCAGGTAGCACCCAGGCGAACTTCGATCTCCGATGCGTCCAGGTCCTTGGGCTGTGCTGCTTTTAGGGCTTCCACATTGACGGCAAAAGCCGGATCGCGTTCCGCTGCCCGCTGTGCGGCTCGGAGCTTCTGACGGACATTGCCGGACAGATATTCGTCTGCGGTCTGCCAGCCGGAAAGCGGATCGCTGCCATAGGCCGGGTCTTTGAAGATTACGCCGGTCAGCTCGGCCGCAATTTCCTCGGTGGGTTTACCGGTCAGCTGGGACATATACTCCATATCCACCCTGGCTTTTTCCGCAATGGAAACGGCAAGGGCTTCGCTGGCGGTGTCCACCGTGGTCACAGCCTTGTGGGGCTTGATGGTACGTTTGGTGAACATATCCGCCTTGCGCTCCAGCTTCCCGTCCTCGTCCAGCACTTCCAGCGCACACAGGAGATAGTAAGAAGAATCGTCCGAAAAGGCCAGCCGGTTTCCTCGGTCATTGATAAGCCCGTATTTGGCGGAAAACGCATCATAGAATCGGTTCAGTTCCCCCTGCTTTTCCAGAATAGCGGAGTCCGATGTGTACTCGTCCATCTGAAGGTCAATGAGCTGATGCACACAGTCGCGGAGAGCAACCATGCCCTTGATGCGGGCCTCGGCGGTGGCGTTCAGGTCCGGTTTTACCATGCGGCTGTTTTCCCGGAAGTACACCTCGCCGTCCACTACAGCATAGGAGTAGTTTTTCACATTGGGGTCTGCCGGGATGGAGGTGTCGATTTCTTCACCCTCACCCAGCTCCGGCAGCTCAGCTTCCTGATAGGTGCCGCGAATGTATTTCACAGCGTCATGGAGCTGATCGGCCAGCTCCAGCCCCTCAATCGGTGCAACCGTGAAGTCCTGCCTGCCATATTGGGTGCTTTCGGAGGTCTGCCTGCCCAAAATCATCTCCGGGTGGTCCACAAAGTAACTGTTGATCGCAAAGCCATCCTCGTTTTGTCCCAAATGCACCCAGTCCGGTTCAATGTCGATGGGACGGTCACGCTTTTGCAGAAAGATAATATCGGAGACAACATCAGTTCCCGCGTTGGCCCGGAACGCATTATTGGGCAGCCGGATGGCTCCCAGCAGCTCGGCACGCTGTGCAATATAGCGGCGTACCTCCGAGGACTGCTTATCCATGGTGTAACGGGAGGTCACGAAAGCGATCACGCCGCCCGGCCGCACCTGATCCAGCGCCTTGGCAAAGAAGTAGTCATGAATGGAAAACCCCAGCTTGTCATAGGCCCGGTCAGATACCTTGTACTGTCCAAACGGCACGTTTCCGATGGCAAGATCGTAAAAATCCCGCCGGTCGGTGGTTTCAAAACCGGCTACCGTAATATCCGCTTTGGGGTAGAGCTGCTTTGCGATGCGTCCGCTGACGGAATCCAGCTCTACACCGTACAGCCGGGAGCCGGACATTTCCTCCGGCAGCATACCGAAGAAGTTGCCGACACCGCAGGCTGGCTCCAGAATATTGCCAGCGGTAAAGCCCATGTTGCCGACAGCTTCATAAATAGCGCGGATGACCGTGGGGCTGGTGTAGTGGGCATTCAGGGTAGATGCTCTGGCAGAGGCGTATTCCTCCGGAGTCAGAAGCGTAAGAAGCTCCTGGTACTCATTGGCCCAACCCGGCTTGCTTTCATCAAAGGCATCGGCAAGGCCGCCCCAGCCCACATACCGGGACAAGACCTCCTGCTCGGCAGGGGTGGCGCTGCGTCCTTGTGCTTCAATTTCCTGCAGGGTGCGGATAGCGTCCACATTCATACGGAACTTCGCTTTTGAGCCGCCCTCACCCAGATGATCGTCTGTGATACGGAAGTTTTCTGCGGAAACTTGGCTTGGTGGGTCATGCTCAGGTTCCTCCACATGAAGCCGCTCAATGACCACATCATAGGGCAGGCCGTTCTTGTCTCCCGGATAAACAGCCACGGTTTCAGAGGAAAATTGCTGGCTACGGCCTGCTGTGTCGGGAAGCGCATCCTGAATCTGTTGCCACTCCTCATCGGTTACGGTAATGTCGATCTCACGGGAGGCATCGCCATCCCCAATAGTAATGGTATCACCCTGGCGGGTTATGAGCTGGCCGGACAGATCGGGAGCTTGAGCCTGTTCTTCCTGGGAAATGCGGTCCGCATCGGCAGTCACTTGCCGGATAAACGGGTCCTGATCCAGCTTTTCGGGGTCAACTACCTGACCATCAACGATACCACGCTGTTCCAGGGCTTCCCGGATAGCAATAGGGTCAATATCATCAAAGCGGTCTTGTTCTTCTTCTGTGAAAAAACGATCTTCCTTGATAAGCTGGGCGATACGCCGCTGGACCTTGGGCCAGGGCATGACCACATCCGTGTCCGTATCGGCAAGGGTGAAATGCAGGGGCTTGCTCGGGTCGCCGCCGTATTCCTTGGAAAGCCATGCGGCGGTATCTTTTTCCCGCCCGTGCTGCTCCATGTACCGTACCACAGCTCGTTTGCTTTCGGGGTTGCCGTTCCATTCCCGCAGCGCATCGTCAATATCTTCCTGAGACATGGACCGGGGCTGGCTTTGCAGCCTGGGATAGGTTTCGTCCAGCACCTCACGATTCAGCCGGTTGTGAAACTCCGTCATGTCGGAATACAGACGGAGTAGCTGCATATCCCCGGAGGCAAGGACGGCCCGCTTGACAGCGGCAGCACCTTCCAGATAGGCGTTTTCCCGGTCAGAATTGCGGCAGGCGTTACGGTAGGCTTCATCCGCCACCACAGCAGCGGAAACCATGGGCTTATACTGGTCGTAGAGTTCCCGAACCGTGGGTGTCGGCTTGTTGCCGGGAAATGCCCGCCAACCGTCCGCACCATATTTTGCTTCATGGGCGTTGATGGCCCGCTCCGCTTCATGGTCGATGGACAGGACCGAGTGTACTTTCCGCTGGCCGTTATCTGCGTCAATGGCTGAAATGGTCACATCATATTCGTCCCGCAGCTGCTCTACATACTGCTCCAGTTGATGGGCCGGGATGCCGCACATGGGAACGCGGCCACTACCGGGGATGGGGCGTGTGGTCAGATGCAGTTCCAGTTTCTCGCTGGCACTTTTGGCGTCCTCACCGTAGATCTCATAGAAATCGCCCATCTGATACAGCACAATATCATCCGGATGAGCCTCCTTGATGGCGTTGTAATCCCAAACAGCCTCAGACGGTTCTTCGACAGCAGGAATCTCCGGGCGGGGAAAGCCAGCACGCGGGTGTGGAACGGGAACACCGCCGACACCGGCGTAGTCACGCTCCAGATCGGTATATTCCGCTTTTTCCGCATCGGTGAGATAACTGCCCTCAGAAATGAGCGTCCGCAGACGCTTTTCCACAGCGTTCCATGTGTAGTTCTTCTCATAGTGCGGGTCGTAGTGCTGGAGCTTCATGCCCTTGGGGGAATATTCTGCAAAACCGCGGTCCCCATCCAGAAATGTGTGGCTGTGACCGAACCAGCCGTATTCTTCTTTCAGGAAAGCTGCGGCGCTTTTGGCATCTGGCTGATGCTGATAAAACGCATATATACGCAGCTTGCCGCCCTCTGTGCCGCTGCCATTCCGTAATTCAGCGTCAATATCTGCCTGGGAAAATGACAAAGCGGAGGGCGCTTGCTTTACGCTCTCCGCTTGCTGGATGATCTGGATTTGCTCCTGTTCGGGCAGGAACAGGTTTAATGTCAGTTGTTGATAAGCTCCGTCAGGATAATCTCCTCCGCTTGGGCCTTGCAGGTGTTCATCAAACCCACCCAGCGCATCGGGTCGCTGGCTTTCAGGCTCTCCGTTGCGCCTGCCGCTTTCGCCAGCTCTGGGATCATCTGCTCCAGACGGCTGTTCGCTGCCTCGTCGATCTCCTGCAGGTGCGCTGTCAGCTTCCCGGTCAGAAGAAGGTTGTTGTAAAGCACCGTCCGATGTTCCTTCAGATAGGTTTTCCGCATTCTGCCGTACTTGCCCAAGGGCTTCTGCGGGGGCTGTTCCTCCAAGATCAGTGTGGGAATCTGATAATCCCCGTTCTGGATGTAATTCAGTTCGCTCATTTGCCTGGCTCCTTTCATATTCATAGTGCTTGATGGTTGTGCCAATCTGCCGCAGCACTTGTTGGCTGGACTTGCTGACTGCCGTACCAAGAGCGGTAACGGTAGCCGGAGTATTGAAATCAAAGATATTCAGGAAATCCTCATGCTCGAAGTAGGCTTCCGGCTCCAACCCGCAGCGGGACATCAGCGCGTAAGTAATGCTGACGGTTGCGGCGCTTCGGAAAGCCACTCCGATGTTGAAATCATCATATTCTTCCAGGAAGGAATCGTCAACGATGCGGAGGATGTCGCGCTGGTTCTCTGTCCAATATTCATCGGCAAGCCGGGCAGCTACCTTCTCCAGTTGGTCGGCAAGACCGTACTCTGCGGGAATATCATAGGCTTTTTCCAGAGCCTCTATTACCGGTGCTTCGTGTTCCGGTCGATATTGCCAGAGATAGAGCTGGCGGGCGTTTTCACGCCCGCCGGTATCGGAAACATCAAACACATATTTAAGGCGCGGCCTGTCACCACTGTCATCCAGGAGAGCAATTCCCTTGGAACCGCGCCGCACATAACGGCCCATCGTATTGTTCCAGAGGTCATATTCCGCGCAGGCGGTAGCATCGGGCCGCTGGGCAAAAATCATCATCTGCTCCGGGAACGGGTACTTATACAACCGGGCGGCGGTGGTCAGAAACGCCGTCCACCGCAAGTAGCTGCCGGTCAGCCCGGCGGCCACCTGCTCGGCCATCTGTGTATAGCTTTGCAGTTTACTCGGCATCCGTATCCTCCTTATCATCGAAGTCCGGGTACAGCTCCAGCGTCTCAAAGTCCGCATCTGTCATCGCAAAGAGTTTTTCCAGCGCGGAATCGGTGATGGCCCTCAGCTCTGTTTCGTCCGACTCCAAGTATCCACGCATCTCCTTTAAGGCGTCCATCAGGCCCTGACGCGTACCGGTGTTGTAAATGCACATCAGATTGATCTCGTCAAAAGTAAAGTTCCCCATATCAAATCTCCTTTTCCGCGCTCTTCTTTGGCGCTGTCTTTTTGTGTTGTTCCTGCTTCGGCTGACTGTGAAGCTGCTCAACCACGGATTTTTTCTTTTCCCGATCCTCCCGGTGGACAGCCTCGGCCAAATCCATCAGCGAGATAGGCTGCCCGGAACGGGCCTGCTGTTCCAACTCGGCCACGGTCTGCCGGGGACCGTTATTGATGATGCCGTCAATCATGCCGTAATCGTCCTCCACAGACATCTCTGCATTTTTTAACGGATTATCTTGGGGAAGAAAGCCGGGAAGCTCCTGAAATCCAACGCTGTCGCAGTAGTGACAAGATACCACGCCATTTTGCTTGACGGCAACGATGTCGCTGACGCTGAGAGATGGACTGTGATAGTCTGCCGGATGATGGAGATTGAATGTCTCATAAAGCATTTCCAGCTTTTGCTCGGTGGTTCCTTGTTCCGTCAGCTGTCCGGTATAGATCAGATCGTAATTTCCGCGCTCAATGGCCAAGCCGTGAGACTGCATCCAGTCCATATTCATAAACCGCACGTTGTTCGGGTCCTCACGGCTTACCTGATAAATAGCAAAACAGTCGCCTGTGTGGGCCAGGAAAGCGGCTTCCCGTTCTTCCTGATGCTGCTGACGCTCCATGATTTTTTCATGGAACATGGGGCTTTGCTCCCATTCCTCGCGGGAAATGGCAAAGACAGTGCCGGGAGCCTGGGTTTCAAATTCCTCCTGGTCAAAGAGCATTTCTGCACCGCCTCCGCTCACTATGGCATAGACAGTCAAATCCATATCATACAGCTCCAAGGCTCTCTCTTTGGAGAGGGGCAGCATATCGCCGTCCATGTAGCCGCAGGCTTCCAGATTGGCCGCTTGCAGGACTTCATCCGGCATAGGGTATTCATCCAGCGCCTGCTCCGGTGCGTCCGGCAGCATGGAGGCAGGTGGCACCTGGCTTTCCGGGGAGGGTGTTTCCTGCTCAACAGCAGCTTTAACCGTCTGTACGGATGCAGAAATATCCTGCACATGATCGTCCTCCCACTGGGCCACCTCGCTTTGCACCTGCTGGCTGGCAGGCTGCGGCTCGGCAGCCTCCGCCGTCAGGTCAATGCCGCGCTCCTTGCAGATTTCCGAGAAGTGCCGGTCAATATCGGTAATCAGGCTATTGGCCGTCTTATTGATGGTTTCCAGACTGGCCCGGAGTTCCGACAGTTCCTTTCCCTTACTCCAGGAGGCAATATAGCCGAAGCTGTTCTCGCCGGTCTGGATGCCGTAATACTGGCAGACGGCGTAGGAGACGCTTTCCGCCTCCACTTCCTCGGTATTCCGGCTTTTGATTGCAGACTGTACCGCAGAGGTATCTTCCTCAACCTCAAGCCGCCATTCAAACCGGTTTTCGTCCACATACCGCCAACCGGCGTCAGCCGCAAAAGCCTCCGCAGCAGCTTCCGTTTCAAAGCCTTGGCTGTAATCGTGCCGAGTGCCGCCGTCACTCACCATAACCACTTTCCATGATGGAACTGCTTCTGTCTTTTCTGGGTTGTGGAGCTTCGCGTGGGTGATCTCATGGATTGCCGCTGAGATTGTCTGAACCTCGCTCATACCTGTGCGGATGGCAATGCGTTGGTTTTCCGTATCAAAAAAGCCGTCCATATTGGAAGCCATCGGCTCCAATTCCATCGGAACCGGGGAGGAACGGCGAAGGGCCTCCATGAAAAGCTCATAGTGCTTCACATTTCCGGTCAGGTCACTGGCAAGCTGGGGCAGCGGCTTACCCTCGGTCTGGCTCACATCGAATACGGATACCACCTTGAACATGGGTATCTGGATTTCTTTTTCCTCCATAATGGCCTGTCCGTCCTTATCCAAGATCGGAGCCTTGGTGTCGGGATCGCGCTTGATTTCCTCCACCTTTTTCTTATAGGGCGTAGGCGCAATAATCTTGATACCCTTTTCACCGCGTTTCACATGGCGGCCAAACTGATCGCGCCACTTGTTGAAACCGGCAACCTGGGTGGCGTCCGGTTTTTGCATATGAATGAGCATTACGTTATTGACGGAGTAATGGTGAAACCGGGACATGACGCGGAGGTACTGCATATATTTGTCGCTCTGAAACAGGTCTTTGATGCCCTGCTCAATGCCCTCTGTGATTTCCCGTAATCGTTCTTTATTGGATTTCTTCGGTTCTGCCATAATGATCACGCTCCTTCGGCTCGGCAAAAGAAAAAGCAGCTGAAAAAATCAGCTGCTCTTTAAATAGATAATTGTTATGTAAAATATGGTATTTGTAACCCTGTTCCTTCAAAAAACTCTGTATGCTGCAATAGAACTCCATATCCCAAATCGTTCTGGGGATCAGGGAAAAGTCCTCTTTCTGAAAGCAATTCTCCATTGCCTAACCATTTATCTACATCATCTATCCTCATTCTGAGAATTCCAACAACATTTGGCGCCATGTCCAATCCAAATAAGCCATCTGTTGTTTTTCTTCTTATGGTCCAACCATGTTGTGCATGCGGGCGAAGGAAAGTGGATGGCAGGGCGCTTCTTAGGTTGACAGCAATTGTATCATCACCAATAGTGATACCATTTGCGTTATATGAACCACCTGCTGAAACTGCAATGAGAATAATGTATTGGTAAAATTTTTCGGCGTATTCTTCATATTCGTCGTTAGACAATACTTGCCTTTGCCCACTTTGTAGACGCTGTATTTCACTTCGTGCTGTCGGGCGATACGCTCAAACTCCTTGATAGAGGGGTCTGAAATATCCAGGCGGCGAAGGTCGCCCTTCTGTGCTTGAAGCTCGGCCATGCTCACCCGGCCGCCATGCTCTACCGGATGGTCGCGGCTTTTCTGCGTTTTGGTTTCCTTTCGGTGTGCCAGGTACTTGGAAATACCGGCTTTCAGCAGCCTCCCGGAGAACTTGGAGCCGCTGATAATCAGGGATACTGTCCTGTTTTCAACTTCTTCCTGCATTTCTCATCACTCCTTTCCGTCAGATTTGCAGGGAGGCGGCTTTCACTAAGGCGGCACCACCAACCGCCGGAGCAGATATTTCAGCATCATGGAACCTCCGTTACCGTACCTGGTCTTTACGGTCATAGAACAGATCTCCACGAATGACCCTGGCGTGAGACAGAATTTTGATGTTCCCACGTTCCTGGTTCTCCAACGCTTTCTGATAACCAGTGTCAGCGAGAAACAGACGCATCCGATCTCCCTTAAAGCCAACCGGTGAATCATGGGTCAGCACATCAAAGATAATCATGTGGCGGGTGTTCTCATCGAACCGGGCCAAATCCAGGTAGTCATGGCCCTTGTAATTCTGCGCTCCGGCTTTGATACGCATTTCCTCCATCAGCTCGCCAATGGTTTTACCCATGCTGATTTCCTCCTTTCTCCCGTCCCTGGCCCTTGACGGTGAGCAGGCCATCCAGAGTGGTAGCGGTGATCCGGAGCCGCTCCGCGATGGCAATATCGTTTTTCATGGCCTCGTCTACGGTATCGCTGCAGACTACCAGCACATGAGCACGCCGGAGAAAGTCGCGGGCAATGTCGATGCCGTCCTTATGCTCCTGCGGAATCGCATCGTTGAGAAACAGCGGCAGGAACAGAAGCGGGCAGACCGGCGAAAAACCGGCATCATAAACGGCCCGGCAGTAGCGGGCGGCGGTTTCGGTGTTCTCAAATTCGTTTTTCCCCCAAGGGGCAGTGATGTAAGCCAAAGGTCTTTTCATAGCATATCCTTTCTCCCGGATGTCCGGGCATAAAAATAGGCGGCCATCAGCCGCCATACATATCGTGGTTTACCAGCGAAGTGTAATAATTACTCATGGTGGTGGGTGCATTGAACAACGCCGCCAGCAGGTATTGCTTGATGTTGCGAATCTTGGTGGTGTTCTGCCTCATGCAGTCCATCACAAAGCGGACGTGATCGCAGTTCAGTTTCAGAAGCCGAGACTTCACAACCTCATGGGGGAAGTCGCTGCCAGCTACCCGCGTGTACTTTCGCTTAGCGCAGACCGTCTCCACCATGATCTCAACGATTTCGTCCAGATCTTCCACATACGGTCCTGCGTCTTTCCGCAGAATGTCATACTCAATGTTTTCCAAAATCAATTCCCGATAGCTTTCCATTTCGCTCATGGGCGTCGCTTCCCTTCGTTTCGGTTCCGGCGGGCTTCCCGCCGCATCCCCACGGAAAGGAATCGAATCGATATTTGATCCATCTGTAATTGATCTTTGGGTATTTAATTCTTCTATATTTAATTCAGCGGGCTTTTCCAGATATGGCGTGTCCATATCCGGAGAAACCATATCCGGGTTTTCCGTATCTGGTGAATCCGTATCCGGGTTTTCTGCTTTATGGGGCTGCTCATAAATGATGTACTCTGTATCGCTGATCCTGCCATTGGCACCTCGGAGCTGATGCCGGACGATATAGCCGGTGTTTTCCAGTTCTTTCAGAGCAGAACCGATAGCATCCACGCCCTCCTTGCAGATGGCGGCCAGTCCCCGCGTGGTATAGTTCCATTCATCCGGGAGAGACAGCATCATGGACAGCAGGCCCTTGGCTTTCAGGGTCAGATTCTGATCTCTCAGGTGATAATTTGACATTACGGTGTAATCGCGTGTCCGTTGGACGCGAAAAACAGCCATTTGCTTCACTCCTTCCTTGCGCCGGTTGGCATAAAACAGCCGCAGTCACTTCAAAACTGCGGCAAATCAACGTCTCTTATGTTTTTTCCTGTCGTACAGGATATGGCCCTCGATGATGTGGGCGGTTCGCTTGATGCGGATTTCTCTGCGGTTCTGGCTCTGCAAAGCCAGCTGATAGTCTGCCTCGTTCAGAAACAGGCGCATTTCATCACCGGAGCTGCCGTAGGGATTGCTTTGTTTCAAGACAACAAACTCAATCATCCGGCGCGTACTGTCCTGAAATCGTTCCACAGCCAGAATGTCATGGCCTTTCAGCTCCCGAATGGAAATATCGCTCATACCGGCTCCTTTCTCAGCGTTCTTGCTGTTGCTGCCGTTTGCGCTGCCATTGCTCCAGCAGTTTGATGATGGTTTCCTGCATCCGCTGGGGCGTATAGCTCTTGGGGAAATACTTCCGCAGAGTTTCGGAAGTCAGCGTCACCCGGTCCAGTTCGCCTTTCTTTTCCTCCGACATAATGGCAAGCATGACCTCCTCGGTCAACTTGCCCTCCTGACTGAATTTTTTCAAACGCTGGGCCTGGGAAAGAGAAGGGGTAGCTTGCTCATAGTCCATAGTCTCAACAAGCTGCGCTTGTTCCTCCGGTTTGAGAAAAGACAGCTCATATGCCGGACTGAGGGCGATTTTCTTCTCATCGACCATATCCAACAGGGGCGGAATCAGCTCGGTCAGGCGAATGAAGCGGAAAATCTGATTCTTACTCTGACCGACCTGTTCGGCCAGTATCTCACTGGACTTTTTCCCAAAATCGTTCCCAACTTGGGAACAATTTTCTTTGGAAGGTCTGCCTGCCTGTCTTTTCATGGCTTCCAACTTCATCTTATAGGCAAAGGCCCGTTCACTGGGAAGCAATTCCTCACGCTGAAGATTGCTGTCAACCATGATAATCGTGGCTGCATCATCCTCCAGGTCACGGACAATCACCGGCATGGTCTCTTTGCCGGCAATCTCACTGGCATGGTGGCGGCGGTGTCCGGCTACCAGCTCATAGCCGCCGTTCGGGTCAGGCCGCGCTATGGCAGGAACGAGAACACCATACTGCCGGATGCTCTCAGCGGTGTCCATCATAGCTTCGTCATCCTTGACTTTGAACGGATGGTTCTTAAAGGGATGAAGCTCTGTAAGCGGGATTTCTACCACTTTTTCACGTTGCTCATCGGCGCGGCTTTCTTCTGTGGAAAACAGATCATCTACCGATGCCAGCTTTACATTTTTCGCGCTGCTTTTCAATTTTCAGCACCTCCTTGGTCAGATTTTTGTAGGCGGCAGCTACCTTGCCCTCCGGGTCGTGGGCATAAATACTCTTACCCTCGGCGCTGATCTCCTTGGCCCGGACGGAGTGCGGAATCTCAGAACCAAATACCTTGATTTTGGAACCGTAGGTTTCCCGCAGCAGGGCGCTGATCTCTTTGGCAAAGTTGGTGCGCCCATCCACCATCGTCAGCAGAATACCGTCAATTTGCAGCTTGGGATTGATTTGCCGCCGTACCTTGCTGATGGTTTGCAGCAGCTGTTCCAGTCCTTTGGCGGGCAGATACTCTGCCTGGACGGGAATCAATACCCTGTTAGCGGCTGCCAGTGCATTGACCGTGAGCATACCCAGGGAGGGCTGGCAGTCGATCAAAATATGGGTATAGTCCCGTTTCACCGTGTCCAGATACTGCCGCAGAATGGTTTCTCTGCTCATGGCGTTGACCAGGGATACTTCCATACCGGAGAGCTGAATATCCGCTGGCATAAGATCAACACCTTCTGCATGATGCAGGATACCTTCACCGGACTGGATGGGCGTATCGGTCAGGACCTTACCCATCATGTCGGAGAGCGTAATCGGCAGCGTGTCCGGGCGAGAATATCCCAGGCTGATAGACAGGCTGCCCTGGGGATCGCCGTCAATCAGCAGCACCTTTTTGCCTTCCTGCGCCAGCCCGATGCCGAGATTGGCACAGGTCGTTGTCTTGCCAACACCGCCCTTCTGGTTGGCGATGGCGATAATTTGTGTGTTCATACCATTTTTCCTTTCCTATTCCCGACTAAAATGAAAAGAGCATATTAGCAAACAGGCTAATATGCTCTCTCCGTTTTCTTCGTAAGTCGGATTATGCAGTTATTTGAGGAAACACTGAGAAATGACCGTATAGGTATCATCAAGTTACTCACACATGCGTCACCGCACCGACGATCGCGCCATTCTGCAGGATGGGGCTGCCGCTCATGCCCTGGACAATGCCGCCGGTGGTTTCCAGCAGTGCCTTGTCCGTCACTTCAATCAGCATATCCCGGTTTCCCATTTCTCCTGTTCTGTAAAGCGCGCAGATCCGGATGCTGTACGTTTTCGGCTCACACCCTGCCACGCAGGAAAGGATGCTGGCCTCTCCCAGCCTGACGTCCCCAGTACGTGCCACCGGGACGGGCCGTCCGGACGGTGCCTCGTCCAGTTCTCCGAAAATGCCTGCGGCCGTATTAGAAAACACCGACCCGATACGCGCCTGCGGCTCATACGTTCCTTGCAGCTCGCCAGGCGTCCCGGATTCACCGCGCTTCACGCCCTCAATGGTCGAGTGCAGAAGGTCGCCGCCTTCTATGGAGAGCAGGTGTCCGGAGTTTTTATCATTGATTCCATGACCCAGCGCGCCGTATACCCCACTTTCCGGATCATAAAACGTCAGCGTGCCAATCCCCAGCATATTGTCCCGGATCCATACGCCGATGCGCACGGATCCCTCCTCTGTTTTTACAGGACGGACCGGGAAAGTGAGTTCTTTTCCGTCGCGTTTCACGGTTATGCTGCTTTCCTCCCTGGCTTCCGCGAGCTTCGTCTGCAATTCTCCGACGGTGTCAATCTGCGTTCCGTCAATCGAAACGATCACATCACCTTCGCAAAGGCCGGCATCCCGTGCCGGATAAACCGTGTCATTCCCGGTTTTTACCCCGGAAAGCCCTACAATCAGCACACCTTCTGTGGAAAGGCTGATTCCTGCGGCGTTTCCCAGGGGGATCAACTGCGACGCATCGCACAGGGCTGCATTTGCCGTCACGCAGGAGAACAACAAAAGCACCGCCAGCACAGTAAAAGCCGTACGATATCTCAATGCTCTATTTTTCTTCACGTTCACACCTCGCATTGTTTCTGCAAATGCAGTATGCCCGATGGAGCGACAAAAAATCTCGCATGCACCGTTAAAATACGCCATTGCTTCATAGTCAGCTTTTAACAGTGCCGCGGCAAGCTGATTCTTTCCGTTCCCGCACTTCAATCATTACCAGCGCTGCCGTGCGGAAAGCAAGCATTTTTCTTTCTTTAGTATTCTACCACGGCGAGTTGCGTAATGCAACGATTTTTCGTATATTTTGTTGTTATTTGCAACATTGTGCCGAATCTTGTCGAAAACGCTCTCGAAACCTTTAATTTTTTCTAAGGAATTACGGAAAACCGGTGCAAAACATTGCCGATGTGGTATAATACAGAGCAAGACTATGCCGCAAGGCTTTTCTTCTCATCCACATATTTGCTGTCCAACAGGTGTACCGCTATGCAAAACACATCATTTTTTCAAAAATTCTGGAAAATTGCGCTGATCCTTGCCGCAGCAGGCATTCTGCTTTTTGCAGGGATCAACCTTTTTATGATTCTCTATTCGGGCCGCTATATTCTGACGCCGGAGGAAGCCGCACAAAAAGACGTGGACTGTGCGCTGGTGCTTGGCGCGCAGGTTTGGTCTACCGGACTCAGCCCCATGCTGGAGGACCGTGTGCTGACCGGCATTGCGTTGTACGAATCGGGCGCAACGGACCGCCTTCTGATGAGCGGCGATCACGGGCGCGAGGACTACGATGAAGTGAATCATATGAAACGCTATGCCGTGGAGAAAGGTATCCCGGCAGACGACATTTTTATGGATCACGCAGGATTTTCCACTTATGAATCCGCCTATCGGGCAAAAGCTGTTTTTGAAGTGAAAAGTGCTTTCCTTGTCACGCAAAAATATCATCTGTACCGCGCCGTGTTTCTTGCAAGAATGATGGGGATTGAAGCCTATGGCGTTGCGGCCGACCGCCGCGATTACCGGAACGACTTTTATAACAACACCCGGGAATCCCTGGCGCGTGTGAAAGACCTGTTTATGGCCATTTTTCGTCCGGAGCCAACCTATCTGGGCGATACCATCCCCATCTGGGGCAGCGGCAGCCTGACAGACGACTCGGACAATTATACAGAGGCAGGAGGAAATCTGCATGAATAAAACGTTTATTTTACTGCGTCTGCACTTGTCGGACCTTTGGGGAATCAATCGCCTGCGCCATTCCGAGGATAAGCGCGGCCGCCGCCGTATCATCGGCATAGCAGTTTTGGCGCTCGTTCTGACGCCGGTTTTTCTTTTGTATATCGTCGGGGCGGCGATGGTGCTTGCCACGCTGGGCCTTGCATCCTATATACCGGCTCTCATGGTGCTGGTGTCCGCCCTGCTTATCATTTTTACAACTTTCATGAAGTCCTCCACGCTCCTGTTCGGCGGCAATGATCATGACATTCTGGCTTCCCTGCCCGTCAGCGGGCGTTCGATTCTGGCCAGCCGGATCCTGACCCTTTATATTCACCAGCTCCCCTTTTCTTTGCTTATCATGCTTCCTTCCCTGATTGTTTATGCGATTTTCACGCATCCTTCCGCCGCATTTTACATACTGTCTCTGCCGCTGACCCTGCTGATGCCGCTCATCCCCATCGTTGTGTCCGCCGCCGTCGGCGCGCTGATCACCTGGCTGGGCTCCTGTTTCCGGCATAAATCACTGATGACCACCGTTTTGTCTGTTCTGCTGGTGGTCGTGTTGATTGTGGGGCCGTCCCTGCTCTCCGGCCGCACGGCAGAGCTGTTGGAAGGCGGCGACCTGACGGCACTGACCGCCGTTTTAGAGCCGTCGCTCCGGGCGCTGACAGGCGCTTATCCGCCCGCTGTCTGGTTCGCCGATGCACTGTGCGGCAATGTCCCTTCCCTGCTCTGCTTTTTGCTGGCAAATGTCGTATTCTTCTTCCTTTTCCTCGTCGTGATGGATCGATACGGCGATGCGCTCCGAAGCGCTGTAACAGGAAAAAGCCGCTCGGGACGGCAGATCCGTTCTTCCGACTTCAAAACGTCCAGTGCCTTTACCGCGCTGTATCAGAAAGAGCTGAAGCGCCTCTTTTCCTCGTCCATTTACCTTATGAACACCACTGTCGGCGGACTGCTTGCGGTCATTTTCTCGGTTATGGTCTTTTTTGTCCCGATTGACAAGGTTTTCGCCTCGTTCGGTATCCCGGCCGACGCTTCGGCAGTGCAGATCACGGCAATTGCCGCGCTGGTTGTTTCTCTGGCCCTTTCCATCATGTCCACCACCTCGGCGGCGATCTCTCTGGAAGGGCGCAATGTCTGGCTTCTGCAAAGCCTGCCGGTCACAACCCAAACCATCCTGCGCGCAAAAAGTGCTGTTGACCTGACCATCAAGCTGCCGTGCATCGTTCTTTCGGCACTGCTGTTCACCATCGGTCTGAAGCTGAACATTTGGTCCTTCTGCACATTCCTCGCCGTTCCGCTTGTTTATTCACTCTTTGCGTCGCAGGTCGGACTGCTTATGGATATTCGAAAGCCCAATTACACCTGGACAAACGAAGCGCAGGTTGTCAAGCAGGGATTGTCCGTGCTGTTTTCCATGCTGGTGGGCATGATTTCCGTAGCATTACCGGCGCTTGCCCTGTTTTTGCTGGGTGTGGAGAGCGCAGTCTGGATCCTTTCGGCGGCCTGCCTGCTGCTCCTCTGCGCAACCGTTCTGATCCACCGGAAGATCTCCCGCATCCGCATCTGATCTCTCTGAAAAAAAGAAGCGAGGGCCTGATGAAATGGCCTTCGCTTCTTTTTCATTGTACCATCGGGTTGCATTGAACCCTCAGTAAATCACGTATCGGTTGCGTCCGTCATCCTTGGCGCGGTACAGCGCCGTATCCGCATCGTCAATCAGGGACAGTTCATCGATGCTGTCGCCCGGGTTTTCCGGCGTGTAAACGCGCACACCGACACTGACCGTGAGATAATGGGAAGCTTCCTTTCGCGGCGTGGGGATGTGCTGATCTTCAACCTTCCGCAGCAGCTTCTCCGCATATTCTCCCGCTTCTTCCCGGCTCTGCACCGGAACACACACCAGGAATTCCTCGCCGCCAATGCGGCAGATGATATTTCCCGGCGCATCAAAGAGCAGTTTCAGCGTATTTGCCACAACCACGAGTACCTCGTCTCCCATGTGATGGCCGTGCGCATCATTGACATTTTTGAAAAAATCAATATCCACCATATAAAATGCCAGTTTGTCCGACTGATCCTTGACCGCATCCAGTTTTTTCCGGATAGAATTCAATCCGCCTCTGCGGTTCAGCACACCGGTCAGGACATCGCAATAGGCCTCGTACATCAGGCCCCGCAGAAACGTCTGCGAACGTTCCTTAATCGCATAGGACAACAGCCAGCCGCCGGCTCCAAGCAGGGCAAGAAAGACAAGCTGCAATGTCGATGCCCCGGTTAACAGTGCTGTCACCAGAGTTGCCGCCGCAAAAAGCGGCACCAGCACGTTCCGTTCCAGTCTGGTGAATGCCGGCACAATGATCAGCACGCCAAAAAACAGCAGTACATTCATCAGCGATCCGCCCAGCCGGAAGTCGCGCACAAAAAACGGAATAAAGCCGGCAAACAGCAAAATCCAGAAGGACAGATAGAAGAATCTGGCCAGCTTTTTATGGGAAACAATCCGGAATGGAATCAGAAACGCCGCAAGGCCATACACCACAGACAATGCGATCAAAAGTCCCACGCCCAGTATGGGCAATTCCATCAAGGCAAAACGGGCCATGATCAGATTTCCCAATTGGAAAATCAGAACAACCGCCGCAACACAGGCAATACGCCGGACATTCAGTTCCAACAGGTATGCACCCCAGTCCTGTGTTCCCGGCAGGGGCGCCCATATCCCGTACAGAGCATTTTTTATTGTTTTCATGCTGCCTCACAATTTCAGTATTTGATCCAAAGGATCGCTGCTAAAGAATTCCAGCGGTCTGTCTGCGGATATTATATTACAGAATTTTCCATTTGTAAAGAGTTTTTTGTAAAAATTTAACTTTTGTTTGGTGTTCCTGCCCCGGGCTTGCAGCACCCGTAACCAATACCATTTTACACGATAATTTCCATTTTGGCAACCATGTCAGTTCCTTTTCTGGAATATTTTGCTTTTGTTTCGCAAAAAATGATCCGATCCGAACGCCGTTTGCTTGGGAAACCGAAGGCAAATTCAGTGCGGGAGTCCGAAACATACCCGGGTGCTTTTTTTGAAAAAGCAAATTTTATCGCTGTGTGCAGTCCTCCCGGGGCAGCGCAGCGGTCACTTCCGGAGGTCCCATGATTTGCTGCGCGGGAGCATCATGGGCTTCAAAAAACAGAAAGCCACGCAATCCCGAACCGGGTTTGCGTGGTTTTTTACGCTCCATGCGTTTTTTTACGTATTTTTCATAATCACACTCTCGACCACATCGGCAACGTGCTCACAGGCATCCATGCACTTCTCCATGTAGATATAAATCTCGCGCCATGCGATGATCTCAATCGGATCGCTGGAGTCCGTGTGAAGTTTTTTCATGGAGGAGATGAAAAGGCGGTCGCCTTCTTCCTCCAGTGCGTTCATCTCCACAATCAGGTCATGCAGCCCCCGATCCCGTTTGAAATCCGGAAATTTTTGCAGCAGCGCATGCATCGCATCGCAGCAGCGGATCAGGAGCTGCGAAAAACGGGACATGACCGGATTGAGCAAGGAGACATTGTTCACATACACACGCAGCAGCACATCTTCAATGCAGTCCGTCACTTCGTCTATATTCTGGCTCAGGAGAATGATATCCTCGCGTTCAATCGGCGTTATGAATGCGCGCATCAGTTCCGCCATCATTTCGTGCTTCAGGCTGTCGCCCTCATGCTCTATTTCGTGCATCTGGTCAATCTTACCCGGCAGAGCCTTGACATCAAAGCTGCCCAGCGTTTCATCCAGCAGTGCTGCTGCACGGCGCGCACAATCTGCGCACGCAATAAAGTTGTCAAAGTAATACCGTTCGTTCTTTTTTGCCATATTCATTCTCCTTAAAAAATCAGCATGAAGAGCTTTGCCATCAAAAAGCCGATCACACCACAGCCCGGGAACGTGAGAACCCAGGTCAGAACCATTTCCTTCACAACCTTGAAATTGACCGCTGACATTCGCTTCACAGCACCGACACCCATAATCGCCGTCGTTTTCGTATGCGTTGTACTGACGGGGATACCAAAGACGGAGGAGAGCAAAAGGCAGAGTGCCGAAGCAATATCCGCAGAAAATCCCTGATATTTTTCCAGACGTACCATATCCATGCCCACGGATTTGATGATCTTTTTCCCGCCAATGGAGGTACCGAAGCCCATCACAACCGAACACAGCAGCATCATCCAAACCGGAAGCTGTGCGCCCGCCGTATTCTCACCGCCGTTTGCAAGTACAATGCCCAGCATCAGGACGCCGATGAATTTCTGTCCATCCTGTGCGCCGTGCATAAATGACATTGCGGCGCCGCCGAAAATCTGTGCGCCTTTAAAGAAGGAATTAGCCCGCCGCCGGTCCAGATTTCTGCACAGCGTAACGACCAGCCTGCAAATCAGGTAACCGCTGCCGAAGCCCAGCACCGTGGAGAGGACCAGTCCATACAGGACCTTCACCCACTCGGCGCCGTTGATGCCGGAGAAACCGCCCTGCAGCGCAATTGCCGCGCCGGAGAGTCCGGCAATGAGCGCATGGCTTTCGCTGGTGGGAATACCGAAATACCAGGCCGCTATGGCCCAGATGACAATTGCAAACAGCGCCGCGCACAGGGCGATCAGCGCCACATCGCTGTGTCCGCCGAAGTTCACCATGTTGCTGATCGTCATGGCAACCGTGGCGTTCACCATCGTCATCACCAGCACGCCGAAAAAGTTGCAAATGGCAGACATGATGATCGCGGCGGTCACGCCCATCGACCGTGTGGAAACACAGGTCGCAATCGCATTCGGCGCATCGGTCCAGCCATTGACAAAAATGACTCCGAGCGTCAAAAGCACGGTAATGAGTAGCGCCGGATTTGTTGTAATCTGCTGCCAGGCAAAGGAAAACGACAGATCCATGTGCGTTCCATCCTTTTTTCAATCTCATGTGAGGCCGGAAGGCAGTTTGTTCTGTAAAACCGACATCCGGCTCTGTTTCACTTTATTTTAACATGGCCGTTTTGTAAAGTAAAGGAAACCTCTGTTCATTTAACGCAGATTTAACGTACGCAGCTATGCAAACACTCCGCATATCGTGTGCCATGCGGCTCACACCCCAAGCTCTGTAAAAAGTGCCAACAGCCGTTCTTCTTCTTCCTCATCAGGCCGCCAGCCATATTTCCGGAGGTCAACGCGGTCTCCCGACACTGCAACACCCTCCGACTCCAGAAGGCTTTTCTGCGCATTCTCGAACAAAAAAGCATCCGCACCTGACAGCACACCCCGGCTGTTCACCACGCGATGCGCTGCTTCGGAGGCGCCGCGGCTAAGCGCACGGCCCGCCTGTCGGGCGCCACGCGGACTGCCGCATAAAAGGGCCAATTGCCCGTAGGTTGCCACCTTGCCCCTTGGTATTGCATCGCACACAATGCCGATTCTTCGAAAAAAGTTCATTTTATAGCCCATCCATTCCGCGCAGCCGTCCCAAAAGAGCAGCCACACAGCATCATTTACAGGTAGTATAGCACGAATGGACGTGCGCTGTCCATTCCGCTCTATGTAAACATGCAAGAAGCCCGTTTTTCGGACTTCCTGCATCTTCTTCGTTATTCAAAGATAAGGCTGCAGCTGACGGACGTTTTCCTGCTGCGTGGAAAGAAAGCGGGTGGCAAATTCCACTGTCGCCTGCTCTCCGCCCTGGCAGTCGTTCAGCTGTGTCAACGTCTTGCTGATTCCTCTGTGATTGCCTTCGATTGTCATTTCCGCAATTCTGGATGCCGTGCATCCCCGCAGAAGCTTGCCCGCCGACATCGCCCGGGCGGAAAACTTGGCCATTTTCCCCACGTCTTCCGCGCGTTCCCCGCGCTCTGAAAGCAGCCGTTCCGCATCCCGCTCGAATTCCCGGTATTCCTGAAGCTGCCGCGACAGCACGTTTTTCAAACCGGCATCCTTCGTGTAATCCAGCACGGATAAAATGCCTTCACAGCCCATTTCTGCGGTTTTATGAATAGATTGCAGCAATTTTGTTTCCTGCATCACTGTTATCACCCCGTGCTTATTCTGCCGCAAAACAAAAGAATTATGAAAGAAAGCATCAGTTATTTCCCCGCAGTTCCCGAAAAAGGCAAAAAGAAACACCGCAGAACATTTTCTGCGGTGTTTCTGGTGGAGACTACTGAACTCGAATCAGTGACCTCCTGCGTGTGAAGCAGGCGCTCTAACCAACTGAGCTAAGCCTCCGTAAAATGGTGACCCGGACGAGAATCGAACTCGTGTTACCGCCGTGAAAGGGCGGTGTCTTAACCGCTTGACCACCGGGCCACGTTTTTGATACCGAAAGCAGAAGAAACTTCTGCTTTCGGCTTTGGTAGCGGCAGTCGGATTTGAACCAACGACCTGCCGGGTATGAACCGGATGCTCTAGCCAGCTGAGCTATACCGCCACGAAAAAGATATCAAAAACAGCTTATGTAGTATAATTCATTTTTTGCTATTTGTCAAGTCCTTTTTTTCATTTTTTGTCCCGCAGATTCTGTTAAATTATTTTGAGGGATCTCCGTCAGGATTTCACCTTGCGCATGACCGTCAGATATAGTATAATCATCGTATAAAGAAATCATAAAGATTCTGGAAAATATCAAAAAATTTCAATCTTTTTGAAAGGTGGTAGATCGTATTTGTTAAAGAGCCTGCGGCATAAGCTTGCCGAATCCATGACTGCCGTATTGCCCATAACACTCATCGTGCTGGTGCTCAGTTTCACGATAGTACCGCTTCCCGTTGATATCATGCTGACATTTTTGATAGGCGCCGTGATGCTGGTCATGGGCATGAGTCTCTTTTCAGCCGGGGTGGATATGTCCATGACGCCAATGGGCGAGGCAATCGGTTCCGAAATGACGAAAACGCGGCGAATCTGGCTGATTCTGTGCGTTTGCTTCCTGATCGGCACCATTATCACCATCGCCGAACCGGATCTGCAGGTGCTTGCCGAGCAGGTTTCCGCCATTCCCAACATGGTGCTCATATTCACGATCGCCGTAGGCGTCGGTGCCTTTCTAATCATCGCTGTCCTGCGTATTCTGTTCCATATTCCGCTGAAATATATGCTTTTGGGGTTTTATCTGCTGGTATTTGTGGTTTCCATCTTTGCGCCGAATGATTTCGTGCCCCTGGCCTTCGACTCCGGTGGTGTGACAACCGGGCCCATTACCGTACCCTTCATTCTGGCTCTTGGTATTGGTATTGCAACGATACGCGGCGACCGCGGCGGGCAGGATGACTCCTTTGGTTTGGTTGCTCTGTGCAGCATCGGCCCGATTCTCATGGTTTTGCTGCTGGGCATTTTCTATAAACCCTCCGGTGCAGACTATTCCTCCAGTTATCTGGTGAATGCAGTGGACACGCGGGAAATTGCCGCCTCCTTCCTGCACGAATTTCCGGATTACATTCTGGAAGTGGCTTCGTCCGTGTTTCCGATTGTCCTGGTTTTTCTTGTGTTCAATCTGATCACGCGGCGCTTCCGCAATCTGCGTCTGATTCGTATGACAGCAGGTTTTACCTACAGTTATGTCGGACTGGTGCTCTTTCTGACAGGCGCAAACGTCGGGTTCATGCCCGCCGGTTCCTATATCGGTGCGGCATTGGCGGAATCCGTCTTCCGTTTCCTGCTTGTTCCGCTGGCCATGCTGATTGGTTATTTCGTCGTCATTGCAGAGCCCTCCGTACAGGTTCTGAATAAGCAGGTGGAGGAAATCACAAACGGCGCCGTCACACAGCGCGCCATGAAGCTCAGTCTCTCCATCGGCGTGGCAATTTCCGCGGGGCTTGGCATGATCCGGGTTGTAACCGGGATTAATATCTACTGGTTCCTCATCCCCGGCTATGCCATTGCCATCGCACTGAGCTTCTTCGTTCCCAGGCTCTTCACCGGCATAGCGTTCGACTCCGGCGGTGTTGCGAGCGGTACGATGACCGCAACCTTCCTTCTCCCCTTCACGATGGGCGCCTGTGAAGCGCTGGGCAACAACATCCTGACGGACGCCTTCGGCGTGGTTGCCATGGTGGCCATGACGCCGCTTTTGACCATTCAGATCCTGGGGTTCTTCTCCAGACGCAAAGCCGACCGTCTGACAGCAGTGCGTATGGCGGCGGAAACTCTGCCGGACGACATACTCGACTACGAGGCTCTCCTGCCCCAGACCATTCCTTCCGAGGAGGTGATCATCCATGGCTGATCCCATCAGTTCGCCGGTGAAAATGCTTGTATCCATCGTAGACCGTGGACGCGGTTCCGGGCTGGCGGCCTATTATAACAAGAAATATCCGCATACCAGCTTCCTTGCCATGGGCGTCGGCACTGCCAGCACGGCCATTATGGATATGCTGGGTCTGGAAAGTGCCGATAAAGACGTAATATTTTCCTTTGTGAATGCGCAGTATCTTTCCGATATGCTCAACGAGATCAGCGGACGCAAACTCATGAAATTCTCCGGGCGCGGCATCGCCTTCACGATGCGGCTGACCGGTATCAGCAGTTTACTGCACGCAGCCCTGATGCGCAGCGGCGATATCCCCATTTCCCCGCTTCAGGGCGAAGCAGAACCACAATCAGGAAAGGAGCAGACCATGGTGCTGAATAACGCATACAGTTTGATTCTGGCGGTTTCAGAGCCCGGCTATACAGAGCAGATTATGGAGGCTGCGCGCGACGCAGGGGCAACGGGCGGTACCGTCCTGCACGCACGCGGCGTCGGCCACGGTGCGGCGGAGCATTTTCTCTCCCTCACCATTCAGCCGGAAAAGGAGATCATCTCCATCCTCACGCCATCCGAGAAACGAATTTCCATCATGCGCGCCATCAATGAAAATTTCGGACTGAGAAGCGACGCAAAGGCCATGATTCTCTCCCTGCCGGTGGAGGATCTGGTACAGGTCCACTGAAATCACCGGGAGGGCCGGACTGTCCGTACACGCACAGACAGTCCGGCTTTTTTGCTTCAGCAGCGTTCACGATCCCGGTGTTCATGAAGCTTCCACATAACCAAGCGGGCAATTGGCTGCGCCACCAGCAGTTCTACTGCAAACGATATGGAAAAATTACGCGGCCACTTGTAAAAGAATGTCCGAATCGGCTCCAGCGTGATCTGTCGGCTGCCAATCCAAGTTCCCACAACCGTCAAAAAAACAGACATCAGGAATACCGTGCATAGAATATTGGCAACCATGTGTGCCCGGAAGCTGTCCTCCGGCTTCACGATACGGCCGGTCAGCCACTCGGCAGGCCAATACGTCAGCAATACCAACGCCACCACGCTCAGCCAAATAAACGGAAGCACGTGCAGTACGTTCGCCCAGACGGCCATGTGAAACCCAAATTCAAAGCAGGTGATCAGCGGTGCAATGATGTTCACAGAGATTACGGAGATTATGCCAATAAACAGGGCAAATTCTCCCTTGCTTCGCGGCAGCTTCATGCGAAATTCCATTTTCTTTCCCCTCATTTCCCTTTATAATTCTTTGTTCCGGCAAAAAAGAAAGCGCGAAATCAGAGTGTTTCTGATTTCGCGCTGAACCATTCTACGCGCCGCACAAATCCTATTGTAGCAGAAATTCCCCGGCTTCACAAGCGGTAATTCTTTCAAAAACTATCGGTTTTCTGAGGGTCTCTCCTGCGCAGATTTGTCAAAAAGAGCCCGGCACAGCACTTTGTGCTGCGCCGGACTTTCCACTGTAATTGGTTTATTCCAGAATCATTGTGCGTATGCCGTCGAGTTTCCCTTTTCGCAGGGCCAGATCGGTTTCACTGCCGCAGCAACGGAGTTTATAATCGCCGCGGTAGCCTTCCACAACGATCTCGCCGTTTGCATCGGTCACAGCCTCGCCGCGCGTCCACCACTTGCCTTTCACAAGTTCCATCACGGCATCATATACCGGCTTAATGGAGTTATCCTCGCGGATGAAGCCCGCCGGAGCGCCCAGCCAGCCGCCATCCACAAAGCTCCAGGATACCGCATTCTCCACCTGCGGATGTGCGAACAGGATCTCGTACATTTCAACGGTCTCACGGGCCTGACGGTCCTCAAATTCCGGTGTGGACGGCCATTCCGGAATCTTATAGTCGTTCAGATCCTCAATTTCCGGCGGCATGATGTGACCGGAGGTCAGGGTATTCTCCGTGAAGTGAAGCGGCAGGCCAAAATGATCAAAACGTGCGAGCACTTCATACAGTTTTTCCGCGCCCCAATAGCCCTGATGCTGATGGGACTGGATACCGATCACGTCAATCGGCACACCGGAATTCAGGCAGCCGTCAATCAGGATTTCATAGTTCGTGGAGGTGTTGAAATCATTGATCAGCAGCGTGGCATCCGGGTTGGTTTCATGGGCCGCCGCAAACACGCGCTTCACCAGTTCCACGCGGCCCAGCTCCTTGCAGATACGCGTGACGGCATTATCGTATTTGTCAAAGATCGGCATGATGACGACCTCGTTAATGACGTCCCACATATCGATCACGCCCTCAAAAAAGCCCACGTCACGGCGGATACGGGCAAGCTGACGGCGCAGGATTTCTTCGTTGGAATACTGCATCAGCCAGTCAGCGCAGACCGTGTGCCAGCACAGCGGATGCCCCTTCAGGGTAACGCCGCGGGCTTTCAGCCATTTCGCCGCCTGCAAAGTTTCCCAGGTCAGGGGTTTTCCCTCTACCGGTTCAAAGTTGCCCCAGTAAAACGGGAAAGTTGTATGATTAAACAGTTTTGACCAGATTTCGATGCGTTCTTCGACTTTTTCTTTTTCCGCACCTTCCAGCTGGCCATTCACATAGGGGATGGTTTCGCGAATTGCCGAGCCCCAGAGGAACTCATGGTTCGTCATTTCAAATTGGACAGGCTGCCCAACGACAGGAGATCCGTCTTTCCGCACAACGCGCACCGTTTTTCTTCCCAGGCGGTGGGAATAATCTCTTTTCATGCTGCACCTCTCAACTCTTTTTTCTGTTTTTCTACAGATCCGGTGGATCAATTCCACCATATCATATTTGCAATATCCTGTCAACTTGAAAAGCAGACGACGCGCAGAATTGTCCGCCGCATGGCCACTTTCCACCGGGGACTTTCTGCCCCGGCAAAACAAAAACCGCGCGGCGGGCGTTTTTTTGCCTGCTGCGCGGTTTTTTATGGTTTGATAGGCGGATTATATCCGCACGAATCGGAATCTGCGGAATTATTTTGCAAAGCGGACCGCAATGGCAAGTTTCTCGCCTTCTGCCGCCGTATACTCCACATGGTCCCCCGTCATTTCATATGCCTTGCCGTTGATCACAAAGGATTCCACCGGCCGGCGTACACGGAGCGTGAGCGTCTGAGCCTTATTGGAAACGATATCCGCGGTAAAACCGCTTTCGTCCCACTTCAGGCTGTCCATCTTTGCCCAGGTGTACAGCCAGATGCCGTCCAGCTCGCCGTGCGGGAAGGATTCCGGCATGGCAGGCAGGAATTCCACGATACCCGGCATGGAAAACACGCACATTTCAAGCAGAATCGCCGGCATAGCGCCCTGGAGGTCCGGGAACTGTCCGCGGTACGGGAAGTGTGCCGTGGAAAGATTGCGGCGGACAAAGCCGTGGTCAATCAGCTGAGACAGGTTCTGCTCCGCCTCATCCACATCTTTCAGACGGATCGCACACAGCGCGCGGTGGATAATGCCGTGTGCAGAGTCATCCTGCTGCCCGCGCTTGCGGTTGGAAATTTTGATTGCTTCGGCGACCTCAGGCTCCAGCTCCGGCGTGACGGCGCGGCCCGGCCACAGGTCATAATGGTGCGAAACATGACGGTGGTTATAGTTTTCCTCGATAGTCGGCCATGCCCATTCCTTCAGGCCGCCTTCCTCATCCAGCAGATAGACCGGCAGGTCCTCCAGCTGCTGCTGCCAGTGCGCAATGTTTTCCTGCTCAATGCCCAGCGTATTGCAGGCGTCGATCAGGTTCGTAAGCACTTCGCGGCAGATTGCGATATCCATGACGGAATTGATACGGGTCGGATTGATGCTCTTGCAGGTGACTGTCATATAATCGGGGTTCGGTGTGGGATCCTCCGGCGAGAAGGACGGATAGAAAATGACCTTGCCGTCCTCGTCGCGGTCACAGGCATAATCCTCGAAGAACAGGGCAATTTCCTTCAGCGCCGGGACAACGCGGCTGCGCAGGAAGTCCAGATCGCCGGTGCACAGATAATAGCCCCAGACTTCGTTGTAAATCCAGCCCAGGCAGCCTGTCCAGCAGTAATGCGGATAGGTGCGGGAGAAATGATAATACAGGCCGCTGTCATAGTCGCAGTGGACGCTGGCCAGCAAGCCGCGCGCGCCAAACAGCATCTTGGCATTGGTGCGGAAATCGTCAAACTTGGACTCGTAGTAGCGGAAATACACATCCATCTCATCGAAGAGACCCGTGTTGTTGCCCGCGCAGACCTGCAGGTTGGTGTTGATGTTGTGCTGGCCCCACATCGGCGGGATTTCGCCGGTGTCGATGATCTGATAGAAACGACCCATATCATACAGCTTGTCCATCATCACGGGATACAGCTCGTCGTCGCGATGGCAGCGCTGCAGCAGTTCTTCGCCCGAGAGCACATATTCGGATTCACAGCCCAGCTTGATCTGGGAGCGGGACATACGCTCACCGAGGAAGTCCAGATTGCCCTTTACATAGGTGTCGAAATCCGTGCCGGCCTTCATGAATTCCTCTGCAATGGCGTCTTCACAGCCAAACGCAAAGTCCTTTTCAAAGCGGACCACTTTGGAGAGCACAACCAGGCTGTTCGCGCCGCGCACCTGCACGCCGTCGCCCTGCACTTCAATCGTGCCGCCGTCCGGGACAAAGCGAATGACCGCCACATAGCCCTTTTGGCCATATTCGGGGTTATAGGCAAGCGCAAACTTGAAAAGTTCCGGTGTTTTCTCGAGCGTTTTTTTCGCGCCCTTCATGCTGATCTGGCCGAACATATTGACAATGTCCGCGCCCGGCAGACGCAGGGAAACATCGAGATCCAGGCAGCCGGCCGGCGCAGTAAAGCGGGAGGCCACCAGGTTACCGTCGTAAGCGGCGATATACTCGTTTTCAAACACGCCCTGCTCCGTTTCCCAGTGCGTGCAGACGCGGCCGGTCATCATGTCCAGCCAGCGCAGATAATGGAAGGTTTTCTCCGCTTTTTTGCGGTTGAAGGTCATCCAGAACGCCTTATGTACATGCAGGGAACCCACCGGATACAGGATCTTCTTGTCAAAATCCATGTATTTGTCCATACCGGCTTCAATCTGCGCTTTGTCAAGCAGTTTGTCGGCCAGTTCGGGCTTGCCTTCCATCACATATTTGCGGATATCCGCTATATACGGACGCAGATCCGGAACGTCGGGAGTTTTGGCCCACTTCGGCTCATACAGCAGCTCGTGTGTCACAGCCAGTTCGTCCTGATACGGCTCGCCGGAAACATCCAGACGGTACACACCGTTACCGGTGTACAGATAGTCGGAGGATTCATCCGCCGGTGCGATGGAGCAGACATTCCGCAGCGGCAGAAGCGCGGCGCGCTGCTCCACGGGAACATACGGATAACGATACGGGGTTTGTTTCAGTTTCATATTGGCTCCTTTCTCTTATTCCAGACAGAATGTTCCAAACATACCGCTGCCGGTGCCTCGGAATGTGAAATACAGGGCATGGACACCGTCGGGGATATGCACTTCGCCCGAGTAGGTCGTCCAGATGTTGGTGAATCCGATTCCGTCGATCACGCCAAGCACTTCGCCGTCCCATGCGGTTTTGACTTCCAGACGGCCTTTGATATAGCCACGGATGCGAACCGTGATCTTATGGACGTTTTCAAAGCGGAAGTACTTGAATCCCACGGTGGTACCGTCAGACACGGCAGCAATATAGCCGGTTTCTTCGTCGCCGTCGCGGCCATCCTGGGTAATGCGCGGCATGATGTTCTGGCGCCAGATCGGGAAGCGCGGATTGATCGGTTTTTCTTCCTGAATCAGGTTGCAGGCGATGTAGGTCGGGTATTCGCCCTTGCCCTCCAGCGGTTCACAGCCGCAGCAGGAGGTCATTTCCACCTGCGGGATGGAACCGTCCGGCAGGATCTGAATCTTTTCAATGCAGCCCTGGCGGCTGTATTCCGTGCCGTTCGTGTGGCGGTGATAGAAAACATAGTATTCGCCGTTGATTTCCGCCAGGCCGCCGTGGTTATTGCCGCCGAAGTACATCTGCTTGTCTGCCGGCTTATAAGTATCAATGTTTTTGTCGCAGTTGCTGACAATCACACCGCCGTACCGGAAGCCGCCGTTGGGACGGTCGCTGATGGCATAGCACAGCTCGTTCATATGGACGGAGGAGTAGACAAAATAATATCTGTCGCCAAATTTACGGATGGAAGATGCCTCGAAGAACTCCTGATGCTCATAAGGCGTGCCGGCGCTGTCGCGCGCACTGGGTACAACAAACACCGGATCCTCGATCACCGTCAGCATATCACGGTCCAGTACCGTGCACATGGCGCCGCCGAGCTTTTTTTCAAACGGGAAGCAGACGCCGCCGGTATACAGGTACGTGCGCTCTCCCTCCGTCAGTACGGCCGGGTCAAACTGGTGGTCATCTGTCGGGCGGCCGCCAAGCAGCGTTCCGTCCGCATAATGCACATGGCCATAGAAGTCATACGGACCTTCCGGCTTGTCGCTCACGGCAACGGAAATCACGGAGTGATTGCTCAAGGCATAGTAAAGGTAATATCTGCCGTCCGGACCCACGGTCACATCCGGCGCATACAGCGCACCCGCGCCGTTCGGGTTCAGCGGATCCTGCGTTTTCTTGTAGATCACGCCCTCATAGCGCCAGGAGCCAAGGTCATCCACCGGAGCAGACCAGCAGACATAATCATTCATGCAGTAGACAAAGCCGTTGAACTGATCGTGCGAGCCATACACATAAACACGGTCGCCGTAGACGTGGGGTTCACCATCCGGGACATATTCCCAGGAAGGCAGATACGGGTTGCGGAGTACGGGTTTTTTCTCAGACATGCTAATTCCTCCTTCTTTCACAGACAAATGCTACTTGTATCCTTTTTCTGATTTTGCTATACTGAAATTACTTTCTTCTTGGAGTTTACAATGAATCAGATACGCTATATTGAACATAATGCAGCGCATCCGGGAAGTTTCTTGTTCGACGTTCCGCACGGTCACGACTGCTGGCTGCTGCTGTTAACGCATACACCGGCACTGTTCTGGGTGGATGAAACCTGGATGCAGTATCCGGCCGGTTCCGTCGTTTTATTTGCGCCCGGTATGCAGATTCGGTATAAAGCCTGCGGGGAACTGTATGAAAACGACTGGCTTCGCTTTGAGTCGGACGAGGAATACGTCCGTTCCCTGCCGATTCAGGGCATTCCCTTCTCCGTTCCGGATCCGGAGCACTGCCACAACCTGTTCTGCCGCCTGTGCTGGGTGCATCTTTTTGCAAAGGACAAAAACGGGGAGCACATAGACGAGTTGATTCATGCCCTGTTCCTCTCCCTGCACGAAGCGGCCAGGCGCAGTAATCCCATTGAAACCTCACTGCACTTCCATGCGCTGGCAGACCTGCGCAAGGACATCTACCGGGATCCGCAGCACAGGTGGCGGGTCAGTGAGATGGCTGCCCGGCTGCACCTCAGCGAAGGGCATTTGCAGATTCTGTACCGCAAAGCCTTCGGCGTTACCTGCATGGAGGATGTCATTGACGCCCGGATTCGTTCCGCAAAAAGTCTGCTGCAGTACACAAACCGGACGATTCTGCAGATTGCCGAATTCTGCGGCTATAATAACACGGAACATTTTTGCCGGCAATTTAAAAAACGGGTAGGAAAAACGCCCGGTGATTACAGGGAATGGTGCAAGCGTGATGTGCAGAACGGTTGATCTTTCCTCAGTTCATTTTCTCACAGTCGTCCGCTAACGGCAATGACTTTTCCTCATGTCTCATTGATCTTTTCTCAGGTCAAGACCTGTCCCGCACCGGGTTTCCGGTTCAAACTTTTAAAAACCTCCGCCTGAAAGGCCGATTTTTCTATAAAGAAGAGTAACCTCCGTTTGTATGGTTTTATTGCACCGCAGCAGAATACCCGGAGCCTGGTAAACGGCTCCGGGTATTTTCATGGAAAGCAGCAAAACGCCGCTCTGTTTCAATTCCCCTCTGCGTCTGCCTCCGCTTTTGTCCGGTGCAGCGTTCCGTGCGGATGGTGCGGCGGTGCATAAATCGAAAAGAGTTTCAGCGGACATTTCCCCGTGTTCCTCACATTATGCCAGCTGCCGGCAGGGATAAAAACAGCGTCCCCGCTTCCTGCCTGACGGCAGAAGGTGAGCGTATCCCTGCATGGGCCCATTTTCACGATCCCCTGCCCTTCCGCCAGCCACAGGAACTGGTCATCGTCCGGGTGTACCTCCAGGCCGATTTCCCCGCAGGGCGGAATGCTCATCAGCGTGAGCTGCAAGTGACATCCGGTCCACAATGTTCTGCGAAAAAACGGATTTTGCGCGGCCGCACACGCAAGATTGACCACAAAGGGTTCCGGTCCAAAATCATCGGCAGTCAGACCCCGGTCTGCCTTGCTCATATCAGGCACCTCCTATTCAAAGTCCGGGTATGCGCTTCATTCTATGAACCGGAGCCGCCAGATGTGTGCCGCAGGCGAAGTGATCCGTGCCGCTCAGCAGCCGCTCTGCCTGCGAAGCAGTTTTTCCACGTCAGCGGCCTTCAGCACCTTTCCCATGGACACCACCTGCTCGTTCACCACCAGCGCAGGCATGGACATCACGCCATACTCCATGATTTTCTTCATGTCGGTGACGTATTCCACCTCCACGGCAAGGCCCACCGACCGGACAGCAGCCTGCGTATTCTCATAGAGCGTGTGGCAGGATTTACAGCCCGCGCCCAGCACCTTCACGCAGCAGATACCGGCCACAGGGGCACCGCAGCATTCGGCCGCGGGTGCCTTTTCCGTCCCGGAGGCCGGCTTACAGCAACAGGCCGGCGCCTTTTTTTCCTCTTTTTTCTTACCAAACGAAAACAGTGACATCAAAACACCTCCATCAAATCAGCAATGCCTGCATGGCATTGAAAACATACCCCACCAGTACGATACCAATCGCGCAGATTCCAATAAAGATACCCAACAGCTTCGGCTTTACCGCTTTTCGGAGCAGGATCATCGAAGGAAGCGACAGCGTAGTGACCGCCATCATAAAAGACAATACCACGCCAAGCTGTGCACCCTTCGCAAGCAGTGCCTCCGCAATCGGAATGGTGCCGAAAATGTCGGCATACATGGGAATTCCGGCGATCGTGGCAAGAATTACGGCGAAAGGATTGCCGGTTCCGAGCAGCTGCACGATCCATGCTTCGGGAATCCAGTTGTGGATGACCGCGCCGATTCCCACGCCCACTAAAACATAGGGCGCCACCTTCTTCGCAGTGGAAACCACCTGTCGCCAGGCATACTGCATCCGGTCCCTGCAATGCAGTTCCTCCTGCGGCGCCTCAATGGCCCTCCCTCTGCGGATGAATTCCTCCACCTGATCCTCCAGATGCAGCTTTTCAATCAGCGTACCACCCGCAACTGCAATGACCAGGCCCAGCACCACATAGATAGCCGCAACCTTCCAGCCGAAAATGCTCATCAACAGCACCAGGCTGCCCAGGTCCACCATCGGCGAGGAAATCAGAAACGAAAACGTCACGCCCAGCGGCAGTCCGGCGCTGGTGAAGCCCATAAACAGCGGAATGGAGGAACAGGAGCAGAAAGGCGTCACCGTACCCAGCAACGCAGCCACACAGTCGGCGCCAAGCCCGTGAAAACGCCCCAGTATCTTTTTCGTGCGTTCCGGCGGAAAATAGCTCTGGATATAGGAAATCACAAAAATCAAAACGCCCAGCAGCAGCATGATTTTGATCACATCATAGAAAAAGAAACAAATGCTGCCGCCCACCCTGCCTGCGGGATCCAGCCCGCAGGCCTCCACGGCGCGGCCAATCAGCCTGCCCAGCCATTTCATGCCGAGGATTTCATTCTGAAAGAAATCCCACCCGGTTCGTAGTGCCTGCATCCTTACCAAATCATCCTTTCATGAAATCGAGAAAAATCGATTTGAATTGCCCGGGAAAAGCCATCACCCTGCCGGGATGGCCTTATGTGCCGCAGCAGCTCCTGCATCCGCCGGTTTCCGTAACTGCCGTGATTTCCTTCAGCAGGGAAACGGCTTTTTCACTGCCTTGTCTGCTGATTTGATAGTGCGTCCATTTGCCGTCCTCCCGGCCTGTGACAATGCCGGAATCGCAGAGGATCTTCATATGGTAAGAGAGGGATGACTGCGGCATACCCATCTCCTCAATCAGAACGCAGGCACATTTTTCGCCGCCCTGCAGCAGCTCCAGAATTTTCTGCCGTCGCTCATCGCACAGCGCTTTAAACACCCTCGCCCGTTCTTCATACACCGTTGCCACCATGCACACCTCAAATCAAGTTTTCTTGATTTATTATAGCTGTCACATCGAAAAAAGTCAATATGTTATTTTGATGAATCCCGCTCCACTGTCCACGATACTGTACAAGCAGCAATTTTTACATAAATACGCGCGGCAGCACAGTTCCCGCTGCCGCAGCACGTATCTGCGATCCTGTCATTCCGGCATAAAAAAGGCGGTGCAGCAGCACCGCCTTTTTTGACAGTATCTTTTCACAAGGATTGCCATGGCATATCCCAAGGGTTTCCGCCTTATGCCCAGGGATCCTCCTGTACCGGCATGCGAATACCGGAAAGAATACTGGAATACTCCCAGAGATACCAATTTGTCCCCTTTTGACGCAGTTTCATGGGGCGGGGAGAATCCGCGCCCGCTGTTTTCAGATACACGCGCAGATAACCCGGCTCCACATCCTGCGGTCTGGGATCCGGCAGAACCTGCAGCGTATAGGGCTGAGACGGCGTGTAATTATTCTGCGGCGTGGCGCCATCAAAATACGCCAGCGGCAGATAGCTCTTCCCGCGCAGGCGGTCGCGCAGGAACTGCACGTCATAGCCCGTCATGGGACGCGGTCCCCGCAGGGCATTGATTGCGTCGGTTCCGGCATTTTTATCCTGGTCGAAAAGCCGCAGCGCTGCCAAAAACAGCGCGCAGGTATTCTCCGGCCTGGAAAGATCGGCAGCGGCATATTCCGCCGCACTTTGCGGAAGTGTATTCCATGTGATTTGCATACCAGATTCTCCTTTCTCAGCCAACCGTATCAAAGTTCAGATTGAGGGCCGCATAGTACCAGCCGCCGTTTGCCAGCGAACTGATACGCGCAATCGCCATCATGTCGCCGGCCTCGTTCACGAACAACGGCATATCCAGATTGATTTGTTCATCCGATATCGTCCAGGCACGGCCTTTGTCAAAACCACTTTCCTGACGTTCCGACTGCGACATATAGCTGTACTCGGAGTCAAAATAGGTTCCCGCAGCCGCACGCGCGGTGTCCAGGAAATTCTGTGTCGAAATTCCCAGGTATTCCAGCATTTCAGATGTGGAAAGGCGCACATCACGTTCGCGGTCATAATAATACGCACAGCACGTATCCTCCTCCGTATCGGAGAGGGCGAACACAACCAGCATTTCAACACCGGTATAGTTCGACGCGCCATAGTTCACAGTGTGATAAACCGGCGCCTTCTCCTGCCAGACCTGCGTGAGGCCATCCTCGGCGACCGCGGCAAAACGGGTATAGATTTCCTCGTTGATCTCGCCCGCCGTGCCGGGGTTCTCGTAGCTGTCCAGCAGCAGCTGCGGCACATAATAACTGTAATACATCCATTCGCCGTTTTCGTCGCAGAACGCGTCGGCTTCCGACATACATTCTGCATAGGTGCCCATCATCCAGGACATCGGATAATCAAACGTCCATTCTTCGTCCTCTTCCGCCGGCCAGAGATACAAACCCTCATCGAATAGTCCGGCCATGTCGCAGGCCGTATCCATGAGCAGCAGGCCTTCGCCATCCTCGTCAAACCAGAAGCTCGGGAAGTACGGAGTCGGGCCTCCTCCGATGCGTTCCAGGCAGCACTCCAGATTTCCGGTACTGCTATCCATGACCCACTCGCCGTCAAACACAAAAACCGCCTTGTGCCTCGGCTTATAGATACAGCACATGGTATTGTCTTCCCGGATTTCGAGATAGATCGACAGGATACCGACGTCACTTTCCCATTTCCCGATCGGGGCGCCGGCATCATTCTCTCCGTTCGCGGCCGGTTCGGGGAACTGATAGTCTATCGATTCATGCACGCCTTTCCTGTCGTCGTCCCGCTCATAAAATGTATTCTCGTTCCACGGGCCCTGCACTTCAACGCCGTCTTCCAGGATGACGATCGTGCGCGGCTCTGCCGTTTTCCAATAGCTCCCGGTTCCGTTCATAGCGGAGAAGCACTGGCTCATGCCGGTGACAGACTCGTACTGTCCGTCTTCCTCAATATCCGGATCCGGCCAGAATTCCTCGCACCAGGTATCGTACAGATAGCCGTCCATCCAGCTGCTGTATTCCAGCAGCAGCATATCAGCAAACGGATAAATCTGCAAAACCGTGGTTACCTCGTCCATCTGCTGGTCAGACACGTAAATGCCCGCAAAATTGTCGTATCCACCTTCGGAAGCAGTTTTCTCCGGTGTATCCGTGTCCTGTTTGTCTGTCTGCTTGTCGGTATTGCCTTTTGCGGGTGCTTTGTCGGAAGAAGGAGTCTTGTCGGATGCAGGCTTCTTGTCGGACGAAGGCGTTTCCGTCTTATCCTGCGCATCCGTGTCCGTATCCGTGGTCCCCGGGGTCTGCACGCCATTCAGTTTTTCCTGCAGACTGGATCCGGTTTTCTCCTCACCGGCGCAGCCGGTCAGGCAAAACAGCAGCGCCAGCGCGAGCACCAA